>NZ_CP110644.1:832500-922500 GCF_026153515.1 Pseudomonas sp. KU26590 | reverse complement strand
TTATCCGAAGAGCCACCTGCTTGCAGCGAGCGGTATAGCCGCACTGCTTAGCCTGGCTCTCCTCGTATTCCCATCCAGCGACGTCGAAGCCAAACGAACAAACCTTGCTCTTGAACTGGACACACCCTCTGATCAGATCGAGCAAGAACAAGACGCTCAAGAACAGACTCAAGCCACAGAGGCGCCCGTAGATTCTCCTTTCGCCCAGATCGAAGGTGATGTGGCTGAGCCAGTTGAAACGGCGAAGACCGTCAACGACACCAAGCCACCGTCGAAAGAGGTTGCCACTGCCAAAGGCCCAACGCACCGGGAAATAGTCGTGTCGAAAGGCGATACGCTGTCGACGTTGTTCGAAAAAGTAGGGTTGCCTGCCACGGCAGTGCACGACGTTATCGCCAGCGACAAACAAGCCAAGCAGTTCAGCCAGTTGAAAAACGGCCAGGTTCTGCAGTTCGAGCTGTCGCCTGAAGGCAACCTCAAGCAGCTGCACAGCAAGCTTAGCGAGACAGAAAGTATCAGCCTGTCCCGGACAGACAAGGGCTACACGTTTACCCGTGACGTGAGCAAACCTAATGTTCGCACTGCCTATGTGCATGGCATGATCAACAACTCGCTGTCGCAATCCGCCCAGCGTGCAGGTCTTAGCCATACCATGACCATGGAGATGGCAAACATCTTCGGCTACGACGTCGACTTCACCCAGGATATTCGCAAGGGCGACGAATTCGATGTGATTTACGAGCAGAAGGTCGTCAACGGCAAGACGGTCAGTACCGGCAATATTCTTTCTGCGCGCTTCGTAAACCGCGGCAAGACTTACACCGCAGTGCGTTACACGAACAAGCAGGGCAACACCAACTATTACACCGCAGACGGCAACAGCATGCGTAAGGCATTCATCCGTACGCCGGTCGAATTCGCACGCATAAGCTCGCTGTTCTCATCCGGTCGCAAGCACCCGATCCTGAACAAGATTCGCGCCCATCAAGGCATCGACTACGCTGCACCTCGTGGCACGCCAATCAAGGCAACCGGTGATGGCAAAGTTATTCTTGCCGGTCGGCGCGGCGGTTACGGCAATACCGTGATCATTCAGCACGGCGAAACCTACCGGACGCTGTACGGCCACATGCAAGGGTTTGCCAAGGGCATTCAGTCCGGATCCAGCGTCAAGCAAGGTCAAGTCATTGGCTATATTGGAACCACTGGCCTGTCCACGGGTCCTCATGTTCATTACGAGTTCCAGGTAAATGGCGTTCATGTCGACCCGTTGGGGCAGAAGCTGCCGATGGCTGATCCGATCGCCAAGTCCGAAAAACAGCGGTTCATGCAGGAGAGCCAACCTTTGATGGCTCGCATGGACCAGGAAAAGGCCACCATGCTGGCCTCGAGTAAGCGCTGACCCATGACTTTATATGTAGGTGTAATGTCCGGAAGCAGTCTGGATGGACTCGACTTCGCGCTGGTAGAACAGGATGACCGACCACGTTTGCTCGGCACCTACTACATTCCCATGCCCGACGATCTTCGCGCCGAACTGCTGGGGCTCTGCGCCAGCGGCCCGGATGAGCTGGCACGTGCCGGCATCGCCGAGCAGAAATGGGTTCACCTCGCGGCTCAAGGCGTACTGGCCTTGCTGGATCAGCAGAAAGTCTCTGCCGGTGAAATCCGCGCAATCGGCAGTCATGGCCAGACAATCCGTCATGAACCGGCCCGAGGCTTTACCATTCAGATTGGCAACCCTGCCCTGCTCGCCGAGCTGACGGGCATCACCGTGGTCAGCGACTTCCGCAAGCGCGATATTGCTGCAGGTGGCCAGGGCGCACCGCTGGTTCCGGCATTTCACGAAGCGTTGTTCGACGATAACAAGGACTACCGCGCCGTGCTCAACGTCGGTGGTTTCAGCAACCTCAGCCTGATCGAGATCGACAAACCGGTTTCCGGCTTTGACTCGGGTCCAGGCAATGTACTGCTCGACGCCTGGATTCAGGCACAGCGCGGCGTGAGCTATGACCGCGATGGCGCATGGGGCGCGAGCGGAACAGTCAATGATGCGCTGCTCAAGTCAATGCTCAGTGATCAGTTCTTTCAGACAAAGGGTCCCAAGAGTACCGGCCGTGAGGTGTTCAACCTTGGCTGGGTTCACCACCATTTGTTCCAGATGCCAACGCTGAGGCCCGAAGATGTGCAGGCGACACTGCTGGAAGTCACCGCGCTGAGCATTACCGAGTCGCTGCAATCGGCACAGGCGCAGACCAAAGAACTGCTGGTCTGCGGCGGCGGCGCTCACAACAAGGCGTTAATGGATCGACTGGCGGCGCTGCTGCCGGCAACAAAGGTCACGAGCACGGCGGAATTCGGCGTTGATCCTGATTGGGTCGAAGCAATGGCGTTCGCCTGGCTTGCGCACTGTGCGCTGGAAAGCGTGCCCGCCAACCGTCCGAGCGTGACTGGGGCCAGAGGCTTGCGAGTTCTGGGCGCAATCTACCCGGCCTGATCGCAACGCTCGCCATGCAAAACGCCGCGCAAATGCGCGGCGTTTTTGTGTGTAGCGTTGGATCAGATCGAGAAGGAAGAGCCGCAGCCACAGGTAGTCGAGGCGTTAGGATTCTTGATCACGAAGCGAGAGCCTTCCAGACCCTCCTGATAATCCACTTCGGCACCTGCCAGGTATTGGAAGCTCATGGGGTCAACCACCAGGCTGACGCCCTCGCGCTCGACGATGGTGTCATCTTCGGCGACGTCTTCATCAAAGGTGAAGCCGTACTGGAAACCGGAACAACCGCCCCCGGTCACGAAGACGCGGAGCTTCAGGCGATCATTGCCCTCTTCATCGACCAGAGTTTTCACCTTGTGCGCGGCACCGTGGGTGAATTCCAAAGCCACAGGGGTAAAGGATTCAACGCTCATGCTCAAAATCTCCCGGCGCTAAGCCGTCATAATGCGTAATGACGCGCATTATCCGCTTCTCCTAGAAAAATGGTCAACTATTCTCACGCCAGCCAGAAGTCGCAGCGACAAGCTGCAAGAAACAGCCCGCTATCAGCAATCGAGTCACGACTTGCAGCTTGAAGCTTGAAGCTGCTGCTACGGCAACATCCCCGCATGGGACAGGCCCAGTCGTTCATCGAGGCCAAACATGATGTTCATGTTCTGGACAGCCTGGCCCGAAGCGCCTTTGACCAGGTTGTCGATGACCGATAGCACCACCACCAGATCGCCATCCTGCGGACGATGCACCGCCATGCGGCATACGTTAGCTCCGCGCACGCTGCGTGTTTCCGGATGGCTGCCTGCGGGCATTACGTCGACGAAAGGCTCGTTGGCATAGCGTTTCTCGAACAACGCCTGCAAATCCACCGACCTGTCGACGACGGTTGCGTACAACGTGGCGTGAATGCCACGAATCATCGGTGTCAGGTGCGGCACGAACGTCAGCCCGACATCGCCGCCTGCAGCACGACGCAGCCCTTGGCTGATTTCGGGAAGATGGCGATGCCCTTTCACGGCGTAGGCCTTGAAGCTCTCGCTGGTTTCGGAATACAGCGAGCCCACACTGGCGCCGCGACCTGCACCACTGACACCCGATTTGCAGTCGGCGATCAGGCGCGAGGAGTCAGCCAGGCCCGCTTCGAGCAGCGGAAGAAAACCCAACTGGGTCGCGGTTGGATAGCAACCCGGCACCGCAATCAGGCGTGCGCCCTTGATGTGCTCGCGATTGACTTCCGGCAGGCCGTAGACCGCTTCGTCGAGCAATTCCGGCGCGCCGTGGGGCTGGTTGTACCACTTTGCCCACTCAACCGGGTCTTGCAGACGGAAGTCAGCGGAGAGGTCGATAACCTTGGTGCCCGCGGCGAGTAACTCGCCCGCCAGCGCATGTGCAACACCGTGAGGCGTGGCGAAGAACACCACATCGCAGGCGCCGAGCACTTTGACGTCCGGCACGCTGAACGCCAGGCCGTCATAGTGACCGCGCAGGTTTGGATACATGTCAGCGACAGGCAGACCTGCCTCGGAGCGCGAGGTGATCGCAACCACTTCAGCCTCCGGGTGTTGCGCCAGCAGACGCAGCAACTCGACGCCGGTGTAACCCGTGCCGCCGACGATACCGACCTTGACCATAACCTGCCCCTTAACGAAACCAGTGGAAAGCCGCTGATCATATGGGTCGATTGCGTGAGGGACAACCGCGAACGTGACGTACGGGCGCCGAAGCCACTACTATTTGGCACCGTGTTCCTGGAAATAAACCAAAATGCTCTATCTCTGGATTAAAGCGCTGCATATCGTTGCGATGGTGTGCTGGTTCGCTGCCCTGTTCTATTTGCCGCGATTGTTCGTTTACCACGCCATGAGCGAAGACGCCGTAAGCCGCGAGCGTTTCTGCACCATGGAGCGCAAGTTGTACCGGGGCATCATGGTGCCCGCGATGATCGCCACACTGGTATTCGGTATCTGGCTGATCGTCCTCGCACCGGGCTTCCTGCAGCAAGGCTGGTTGCACGCCAAGCTCACATTGGTCGTATTGCTGATTGGTTACCATCATGTGTGCGGCGCGCAGGTCAAACGCTTCGCGCGGGGAGAACCAGGCCGCAGCCATGTGTTCTATCGCTGGTTCAACGAGGTACCCGTGTTGATCTTGCTGGCCGTGGTCATTCTGGTCGTCGTCAAACCGTTCTGACGCGCATTGCTCACATCGTATGAATTCAAGACAAGGAAGCCAACATGGCGGAGCACTTCAAGATCGTTTTCGAGGGACAGTTGCGAACAGGCGTAGCGCTGGAAACAGCACGCCTGAACCTGGCACAGCTGTTCAAGACCGACGTGTCCGGCGTTGACCGTCTCTTCACCGGTAACCCCGTGACCATCAAGCGCAGCCTGACGCGGGACGACGCGCAGCGTTATCTCGCGGCGTTGAACGAGGCAGGCGTCGAAGGCCGCATCGAGCCTGAAGAGCCAGTGTCACTGAGCCTTGATGAAGTGGTTGAGGTGGCTCCCCAGCGTCCGGTTTTCGATCCTGCGACATCCCCTTACGCACCTCCGCGAACGCCCGTCGCACACGACTGGCCAGCCGTCGGCGAGTTGAAGGTGTTTTCCATCCAGGGCCGGATTGGCCGTCTGCGCTATCTGGCGTGGAGCCTGGCGCTGGTGGGAGTCGCGATGCTGGTCGCCGTGCTGTGTGTCGGCATTCTCAGCGTTTCGCTAGTGGCGGGCGGACTGTTAGGGACCGTCGCGTTCGTCGCGTTTGTCGTCGTCAGTGTCCAGATCGGCGCCCAGCGCCTGCATGACGCCGGCATGTCTGCCTGGTTGCTGCTGCTGAATCTGGTGCCAGTGGTGGGCAGTTTCTTTCCGATCGTGATGATGGCCGTCCCCGGCAGCACGGGTCCTAACGAGTATGGTCCGCCGCCGCCCAGCAACACGCCGCGCGTCAAAGTCCTCGCGGTGACCTGGCTTGTCGTACTTGTGCTGGCGTTAGTGGCTGGGGTGATGGGTGGACTGAAAACCATCCAGGAAGAAGTTGAAGCCACCACCAGCGCATACGAGCAAGCGCTGCCTTACGACGATGACTCCAGTGACACGGAACAACCGACCGTTCCCGTTGATCCTGTCGATATTGGTGACTCGTCGGACAGCCGCGACGACCAATAACTATCTGGCAGCAAGGACGCTGTCTCAATACAAGCTGCAAACACCGGAGAATTGCATGACCCGTTACGCCATGGTCACAGGTGCATCCAGCGGTATTGGCCTGGCGATGGCAGAAGCCCTCGCCCGCAGGGGTCGCAACCTTATTCTGGTGGCCAGGCACCGGGAGATGCTCGAAAGCATCGCAATCGAGTTCACCCGACGCTTCGGTGTCGAGGTGCTGTTCCGCGCCTGCGATCTGGGTGAACCGCTGCGCCTCTCGGGCTTTCTGCTCGAACTCGAAGAAGGCTCGCGAAGCATCGATTTACTGGTCAACTGCGCCGGCATCGGCAACAGCGGGCCGTTTCTCGCTCAAGAGTGGGCGCAAGAGCAGGACCTGCTCGACCTTAATGTGCTCGCGTTGACGCGCCTCTGTCACACGGTTGGCAACCTGATGGCGGTGCAAGGCGGCGGCCAGATCCTCAACGTTGCGTCGATCATGGGCTTTCAGCCCGGTCCATGGATGAGCACCTACGCCGCGAGCAAAGCGTACGTACTGCAATTTTCCGAAGGGCTGCGCGAGGAGCTGCACAAAACCGGCGTGAAGATTTCGGTGTTGTGCCCCGGGCCGACGCGCACAGCGTTTTTCCGCACCGCACAGCTGGACGTCGGCAAGTTCACCCACGACAACCACATGACCGCCGAAGAGGTCGCGCTGTACACGGTTCGCGCGCTGGAAAAGAACCGTGCGGTGATCATCCCGGGTTGGCGTAACAGGCTACTGACGCGCCTGCCGCGCTTTGCCAGTCGCTGGATGACCCGAAAGCTCTGGGGCTCGATTCTCAAATCTCGTACGTCAGCCTGACGCGGCGCATCGCAACAAACGTCTGGGCGTGACCCAGGACGCTTAGTACACTGCCTTCATCCCCCTCGAAACGGAGCAAGAAGGCTGTGGATACTTTGTTCACCAAGATCATCAACCGGGAAATCCCGGCGAAGATCATCTACGAAGATGATCAAGTGCTGGCCTTTCACGACATCGCCCCACAGGCGCCTGTGCATTTTCTGGTTATCCCGAAGAAGCCGATCGCCACCCTTAACGACGTGACTGAAGACGATAAGGGCCTGCTGGGCCATATCCTGTTCACGGCTCAGCGGCTGGCGAAAGAGCTGGGTTGCGAGGACGGCTTCCGCGTGGTCATGAACACCAACGAGAAAGGCGGACAGACCGTCTATCACATCCACATGCACGTGCTGGGTCAACGCCAGATGAACTGGCCGCCGGGCTGAGTCAGCCCTGTAAAGCATGGTCTACCCGCCGGTCGTGCGCCTTTCGCCTCGGCGGGCTGACGCCGGACAAGCCCGGTTACACCGTTTGGGGTAGACTGACCGCCGTGGATTTACCCGGAGGCGCCCATGGCTACCGAACGTCACTACTCCCCTATCGACCGTTTTCTGCTTCAGGCCGACGCTGCGATGAAGACGCTGCTGCCCGTCAGCGCGCACGCACACCGTCCCTCGCCTGCCATTGTTCAACCCGATATCAAGATGAACGAGTCCGACACCCGACACGTCGCTGGTCTCATGCGCATCAACCACACTGGCGAAGTCTGCGCTCAGGCGTTGTATCAGGGACAGGCGCTCACCGCGAAACTGCCTCAGGTGCGCAAAGCAATGGAACATGCTGCCGAAGAAGAAATCGACCACTTGGTATGGTGCGAGCAACGCATTCATCAGTTGGGCAGCCACACGAGCGTGCTCAACCCGCTGTTCTACGGTGCTTCATTTGGTATCGGCGCAGTGGCTGGCTTAATCAGCGATCGAATCAGCCTGGGCTTCGTTGCCGCGACGGAAGATCAGGTGTGCAAACACTTGAATGAGCATCTGGAGCAATTGCCGGTCGAGGACGAGAAATCCCGGGCGATTCTCAAACAGATGTGCGCCGACGAGGAGCATCACGCAGAAAGCGCGCTCGAGGCAGGCGGATTCCGCTTCCCTGCACCGGTGAAATTCGGCATGAGCCTGATCGCCAAAGTCATGACCAAGACCGCCTACAGGATCTGATCGGATCTGCGGTCGGCCGGCTTCCATCAAGGAGCAGGGCTGCCACTAAAGGCTGGAAACAAAGAAGGCGCCTGAAGAGGCGCCTTTTTTTGTACGGCTGAAACCTTAGACCGGCATGTTGCGGCCGTAGAAGATTTCGAGCATTTCGTGCTTAACGCGGCCAGTGACCTGCTGGCGCTGCTCAGCGGAGAGATTGCTGGTGGCGTCGCCGAACAGGTAGTTGTCCAGCTCGAACTGCTTGAGCAGCATTTTGGTGTGGAACAGGTTTTCCTGATACACGTTCACGTCAGTCATCTGGTAGCTGTCGCGGGTGTCGTCGGAAAGGTAGTTCTGGATCGAGTTGATTTCGTGGTCGATGAAGTGCTTCTTGCCTTCGACGTCACGGGTGAAGCCGCGAACGCGATAGTCGACCGTCACGATGTCGGACTCGAACTTGTGGATCAGGTAATTCAGCGCTTTCAACGGTGAGATCACGCCGCAGGTCGACACGTCGATGTCCACACGGAAGGTGGCGATGCCGTCAACGGGGTGAATTTCAGGGTAGGTGTGAACCGTGATGTGGCTCTTGTCCAGGTGCGCGAGGATGGTTTCCGGCAGCGGACCCGGCGATTCTTCGATCTGGCTGTCGGTCGGCGTGACCGGCTGCTCCGAGATCAGAATGGTCACGCTGGCGCCTTGTGGATCGTAGTCCTGACGCGCGATGTTCAGGATGTTCGCGCCAATGATATCGACGACATCGGTGAGAATCCGCGTCAGGCGTTCGGCGTCGTACACACTGTTGATGTACTCGACGTAGGCCTGCTGGTCCTGCGGGGTTTCCGCATAGCAGATGTCATAGATGTTGAAGCTCAAGGTCTTGGTCAGGTTATTGAACCCGTGGAGCTTGAGTTTGCTTTTCACCGTTAAAAACTCTCTATATGGGTGCGGCGCTGGCCGCGTGATCAAGCATGCCCGTCAACTGAGCCCGGCTCAGCTGCGTAGGACGGTTAACACCTCTTCGCGTTGGCGATTTTGGTTGTCTGGTCGGAGGCGAGCCGGCTATCCGGCGGTCGCGCCCTGAAAAAGGGGCGCATTATGCAGACGTCAGAAGTCGCATGCCATAGCCTGCACCGCTTTTGTGAAAATTGAGCGTTGCTCAGCCCAGTTCGATGATCTCGTAATCGTGGGTGATTTCGACGCCCGCATTACCCAGCATAATCGACGCCGAGCAGTACTTCTCGGCCGACAGCTCGATCGCACGTTTGACCTGGGTCTCTTTCAGACCGCGTCCTTTGACCACGAAGTGCAGGTGGATCTTGGTGAACACCTTGGGGTCTTCGTTGGCGCGCTCGGCTTCCAGAAACGCCTCGCAGCTTTCGATAGGCTGACGGGCTTTCTTGAGGATGCTGACCACGTCGTAGTTGCTGCAGCCACCCAGGCCGATCAGCACCATTTCCATCGGGCGAACACCCAGGTTGCGACCGCCGCTTTCGGGCGGGCCATCCATCACGACCACATGGCCGCTGCCGGACTCACCGAGGAACATCGCCTCACCCGCCCATTGAATACGCGCCTTCATCACCGACTCCAATGCTTGAAAAATGGCAGCCAGCTTAGCACAGGGCCCTGGCGTCGCTGAGTGGACTGGACATGCCCGAAAACGACCGAAATGTAGGAAGTGTCTGAAAAAATGGCTAAATGCCCCTGTTGAACTGCGTCAAATCGGAAATACTGCCGATACCTCTAGGAATGCCTCAGGGCGCAGTTTTTTACGGGATATAGCCATGCTCGCGGTGCCGCCTCCGAACAAGATGAAAATCGCCGACAAACTGCTTCCCCATGCACAACGACGACGATGCCCGGCGAAGAGCAACATCCTCTGCGCAGGCGAAGAGTCGGACTCGCTGTACCTGATCATCAAGGGCTCGGTGACGATCCTGATCGAAGACAACGAAGGCCGCGAGATGATCGTGGCCTACCTCAATACCGGGGATTTCTTTGGCGAACTGGGGCTTTTTCAGCAGACGGCCGCCGGTTCCCAGCGCAGCGCCTGGGTGCGCGCCAAAACCGAATGTGAAGTGGCCGAGATCAGTTACGCCAAGTTCCGCGAACTCAGTCAGCATGATCCCGAGTTGATGTACGCCATCGGCGCGCAGATCGCCGAGCGGCTGCGCAATACCACGCGCAAAGTCGGCGATCTGGCCTTTCTGGACGTCACTGGCCGCGTGGCTCGCAGCCTGCTCGATCTGTGCAAGCAGCCTGACGCGATGACCCACCCCGACGGCATGCAGATCAAGATCACCCGCCAGGAGATTGGCCGTATCGTGGGGTGTTCGCGGGAGATGGTCGGGCGCGTGCTCAAGGCGCTGGAAGAGCAGAACCTGGTGCATGTCCGAGGCAAAACCATGGTTGTGTTCGGCACCCGGTAACGGCGTGACCAATGCCCGTAGCTGAATCAGATCCGGGCGAGCAGCCGTGTGTAGCGTTCGCTCAAGCGGCCCAGGAAATCCGGCGCCTCAAATAACTCATGCAAAGCGATGTGGCTCTCTGCTTTGCAGCGTTGATCCAGTTCGCATGTCTCATTGAAGCGATTGACCGCATTCACCATTTCGACGCGCTCGTCCTCCAGCAGCATCGCGGCATGGGCCAACACCACCGGCCGCTTGCCACCCTGACTCTGCCGCCAGCGCTGCGCGGTACCGACCATCTTGCGCCCGTTGAGGTTGACGTTGAAGCGGCCATCGCAGAAGGCACCTTCGACTTCTCCCAGGGATACAGCGCCGCCCAGCTCACCCAGCGCATCGAGAATCGGCTGACACAGGCGCATGTAAGCGTTTTCGATACGGTCGCGATCCAGATCGGTGTCCGGCTGGACATACACAAGCGCCACATTGACCGTCGAGGGCGATTGCGGCACGGGCTCGCCGCCACTTTCGCGCAGCAGCACAGGCCAGCCGCTGTCGGCGAGCGTCTCACTGGCTTCAGTGAAGCCGGAAAGACGGCTCAACCGGCGCGGCATGACCAACGCGCGATCGGTAGGCCGCCAGATCAGCAAGCCGCTGTCGGCGTGACCATCACACACCGACGTCAGCAGGTCTTGCTCGGCCTTCAGGCCGGCTTCAACGCAGGTTTCCAAGAGCTGAAGGGTCATACTGCCTCCTGACGCGAATGGCGATGGCTTTCTGGCCTACAACGGTAGATCAGTCCAAGCCGCCGGATTTGATCGCGGTGCCTTTCTCCGGGAAGAACAGTCGCTGCAATTCCACGCCCGGCTTCTCGGCGCGCATGAACGCCTCGCCTACCAGGAAGGAATAGACGTCGCTGATTTCCATGAGCTCAACGTCGGCACGGTGGAAAATGCCGCTTTCGGTGATAACCAGCCGATCACGCGGAATACGTGGCAGTAAGTCGAGGGTGGTTTCCAGGCTGACGTCAAACGTGTGCAGGTTGCGGTTGTTGACGCCCACCAGCGGAGTGTCGAGGGTCTTCAATGCCCGCTCCAGCTCGTCGCCATCGTGGACTTCAACCAGCACGTCGAGGCCGACTCCTTTAGCGACCGAAGCCAGCTCGGCCATCTTCACGTCGTCCAGCGCCGACACGATCAGCAGAATGCAATCGGCGCCCAATGCCCGCGCTTCGACAATCTGATACGGGTCGATCATGAAGTCTTTGCGGATCACTGGCAGCGAGCATGCGGCCCGGGCTTGCTTCAAGTACTCGTCAGCGCCTTGAAAGAAATCGACGTCGGTCAGCACAGAAAGACAGGTCGCCCCGCCCGTTTCGTAGCTCTTGGCGATGTCCGCCGGGTGGAAGTTTTCGCGGATCACGCCTTTGCTCGGCGAAGCCTTTTTGATTTCTGCAATGACGGCCGGCTGCTTGCGCTTGGCCTGGGCAATCATCGCTTTGGCGAACCCGCGCGGCGCATCGGCTGCTGCAGCCAGAGTCTCCAGTTCGGCCAGGCTGATACTGGCTCGACGCGCAGCAACTTCCTCAACCTTTCGGGCCAGAATCTTTTCCAAAACCGTCGGCACGCTCATTCTTCATTCTCCTGCTTGAATACCGCGGTAAAGGCACCCAGTTCTTCCAGCTTTTCGCGGGCCAGGCCCGTGTGCAGTGCATCGTGAGCCAAGTCCACACCTTCTTTCAATGATGAAGCATGGTCAGCCGCGTACAGCGCGGCGCCTGCGTTGAGGACGATCATTTCGGCGGCTTTCTGGCCGTGCTCGGATTTGCGCCGACCCAGCGCATCACGAATCAATTCCAGCGACTGCGCCGGACTGTCAACCACCAGTCCAAACAGGCTTTGGCTTTTCATGCCCAGATCTTCCGGTTGCACCCAGTATTCGGTCACTTCGCCGTTCTTGAGTTCCGCGACAAACGTCGGCGCGGCGATGCTGAATTCGTCCAGGCCATCCTGGGAGTGCACCACCAGCACGTGTTTGCTGCCCATGCGCAGCAGCACCTCGGCCAATGGCCGGCACAGCGCCTGGCTGAACACACCGACCACTTGATGCTTGACGCCCGCCGGGTTAGTCAGTGGGCCGAGCATGTTGAACAGGGTCCGCAGCCCCAGCTCCTTGCGTGGCCCGGCGGCGTGTTTCATCGCGCCATGATGGGTCTGCGCGAACATGAAGCCGATGCCGACGCTGTCAATGCAGCGCGCCACTTGCACCGGGGTCAGGCTCAGGTAAACCCCTGCCGCTTCCAGCAAATCGGCACTGCCACTCTTGCCGGAGACCGCGCGATTGCCGTGCTTGGCGACCGTGCACCCGGCCGCCGCAATCACGAAGGAGGCGGCAGTCGAGACGTTGAAGATGTTCGCGCCATCGCCACCGGTGCCGACGATGTCGACCACGCCGTCGAGGGTTTTGAGTTGGACCTGATCCGCCAGCTCGCGCATGACCGACACCGCGCCGACGATTTCGTCGATGCTTTCGCTCTTCATGCGCATGCCCATCAGGAAGGCGCCGATCTGCGCCTCCGTGCATTGGCCGGTCATGACCTCGCGCATGACGTCGCGCATTTCGTCGGTGCTCAGGTCCAGTTGGTTAACAACCCGGCCCAGCGCGGTTTTGATATCCATTGCCATGTTGAAGTGCCCTTAACCCTGACGGGTGCCGCCGGTCTGCTTGAGGAAGTTGGCGAACAGCTCGTGCCCCTGCTCGGAAAGAATCGACTCAGGGTGAAACTGCACACCTTCGACGTTCAGGGTCTTGTGGCGCAGGCCCATGATTTCATCGACCGCGCCGTCTTCGCTTTGGGTCCAGGCGGTCATTTCCAGGCAGTCCGGAAGTGTCTCGCGCTTGACCACCAGCGAGTGATAGCGGGTCACGGTCAGCGGATGCTTGAGGCCTTCGAACACGCCTTTGTCTTCGTGAATCAGCTCGCTGGTCTTGCCGTGCATGACCTGGCGCGCGCGCACCACATCACCGCCGAACGCCTGGCCAATCGACTGATGGCCCAGGCAGACGCCGAGCACGGGTAGCTTGCCGGCAAAATGCTTGATCACGTCAATGGACACGCCCGCTTCGTTCGGCGTGCAGGGGCCTGGGGAAACGACGATGCGCTCGGGGTTCAGGGCTTCGATTTCGGCGACGGTCATTTCGTCGTTGCGAATCACTTTGACGTCGGCACCCAGCTCGCCCAGGTACTGCACGACGTTGTAGGTGAAGGAGTCGTAGTTATCGATCATCAGCAGCATGGTGCTTAACCTTTTGAATTACTGACTTCTATGGTGGCCTTCCGTTTTCTGACCTCAGTTCCACGCAGAGGGGTCGCAGGAGGGTGTCCGGCGAGGCGCTGCAAAACCGAGGCATCAGAAGGCATATCAATAAAGATCCGGCGGGGCCGGCGGGGGATATAGTCAGGCGCGCCAACGCCAGCGGGCGTGGCCCTTGATAACGCGCATCAAGAAGCTGCTGACAATCGACACAGGAAAGGTCTCGTTCATACGTTGCCGCACAGTAGCGTACCGCCGCAGGGCGCGCAATATCGCAGTGCCCGGATGGCGCGGGCCAGCGGCCGATAGGCAGGATTTGAACCCGCAAGGTGCAGATCGCAGCAGGGAAGCCGGTACAGAATATTTGCCGTGAATGCCACAGCATCGTGGGTGATTTGTGTCGCGGCTGCTACCTTCTCGTACAGCACTGAAAACAATAAGGGATGCCCCCATGCTCAAAGCCACACTGCGCTGGCCGTTCGCGGCCTGCCTGCTCTCACTCGCCTGTTCCTCGGCCCTGGCCGCCTCTTTCCCCTATTCAACGATGATCGTGTTCGGCGACAGCCTCGCCGACGCCGGGCAGTTTCCCGATGCGGGTGGACCTCCAGGCGCCACCTTGCGCTTCACCAACCGCACCGGCCCGACGTACCTGAACGGCAACGGAGAGGCATTCGGCCTGAACTCGTCGACCTTGCTGGGCGGAAAGCTGGGCGTGGCGCCCGGGGATTTGCAGGCATCGACCTCCCCCGTTCGCGCCGCGCAAGGGTTGGCAGACGGCAACAATTGGGCCGTAGGCGGCGACCGGACAGATCAGATCCTCGCGGCGATCACCACCCAATCACAGATTGCCAACACCGACGCGTCGACGGGCGTCACGACGGTGTTCCGGACGCGGCCGGGCTATCTCGTTGAAAACAGCTCGCGGGCTGACCCGAACGCCCTTTACTACCTGACCGGGGGCGGCAATGACTTCCTTCAGGGCCGGGTGCTGAGTGCGGGACAGGCCGTCAACGCAGCGAACAACCTGGCCAACGGCGCACAAATCCTGTCCCAGGCCGGGGCGCGTTACATCATGGTCTGGCTGCTGCCGGACATCGGCAGCACACCTGCTGTATTCGGCACGCCATTGCAGGTGCCTTCGACGTTGCTGAGCGGGGTGTTCAACCAGCAGCTGGTCAATCGCCTGGGGCAAATCGATGCCGAGGTCATTCCGCTCAATGTGCCGGGACTCATACGTGACGTCCTGACCGATCCGGCGCGCTACGGGCTGGCGGCCGATCAAAACCTGGTCGGCACCTGTTTCAACGGCAACAACTGCACCGCCAACAGTGTTTACGGGATTGGCGGCCTGACGCCTGATCCGACCAAACTGCTGTTCAACGACGGCGTGCACCCGACCGTTGCGGGTCAGCGATTGATCGCCGATTACGGGTATTCGATTCTGTCCGCACCATGGGAAATTACCCTGCTGCCGGAAATGGCCAACGGTACTTTGCGCGCGCAGCAGGATGAACTGCGCAGTCAGTGGCTGGCGGACTGGGGCAACTGGCAGAACGTCGGTGAATGGCGCGCCATCGTCGCCGGTGGCGGTCAGAAAATGGATTTCGACGCGCAAAGCAATTCCGCCAGCGGCGACGGTCACGGCTACAACCTTACGGTGGGCGGCAGCTATCGCTTTGCTGAAGACTGGAGAGCCGGCCTGGTTGCGGGCGCTTACCGGCAAACCCTCGAAGCCGGGGCCAAGGATTCGGACTACACGCTCAACAGCTATATCGCCACCGCGTTCGTTCAATATCAGGCGCAACACTGGTGGGCAGACTTGGCAGCCTCGGGCGGAAAACTCGACTACGACAACCTCAAGCGCAAGTTCGCGCTGGGCATCAGCGAAGGCGCGGAGAAAGGCGACACTAACGGCGATCTGTGGGCGATCAGTGGCCGCGTGGGCTTCGATCTGGCCGAACAGAGCAGTCGCTGGCACTTCTCGCCGTTCATCAGCGCCGACTATTCTCACGTCAACGTCGATGGCTATTCGGAGGACAGTGCTCGCGCGACCGCGCTCGATTACGACGACCAGACGCGCAAGTCGAAGCGGTTAGGCGCGGGGCTGCAAGGCAAGTTCGACGTCACGCCGCAGACCCAGCTGTTTGGCGAAGTGGCCCATGAGCGTGAGTTCGATACCGATCAGCAGGATGTGACCATTGCGCTGAACAGTGTGCCAGGGGTGGACTTTGATCTGAAAGGCTATGACCCGCAGCGCAGTTTGAATCGCGCCAGTGTGGGCCTGAGCCAGAAGCTGGCGCCCGACATGACACTCCGTGCCGGCTATAACTGGCGCAAGAATGATGACGTGACGCAGCAAGGGGTGAATCTGGCGGTGAGTCTGGATTTCTGACGCGATAACCCAGTGGGATTTGTGGTCAGCATAAAAAACGGCGCCTAAGGCGCCGTTTTCATGTGCAGACCAACCATCAAGCCTCGGGTGTCTGCTGCGCCAGCGCCACGGCGCGGAACATCGCGCGGCGCTTGTTGAGGGTTTCTTCCCACTCCAGCGCTGGCACAGAATCCGCGACAATGCCGCCACCGGCCTGAACGTGCAGCTCGCCGTTTTTGATCACGGCGGTGCGGATGGCGATCGCGGTGTCCATGTTGCCGTTCCAGGCAAAATAGCCCACTGCGCCGCCGTACACACCACGCTTGACCGGCTCCAGTTCGTCGATGATTTCCATCGCACGAATCTTCGGCGCGCCCGACAACGTGCCCGCCGGCAAGATGGCCCGCAGCGCATCCATCGCCGTCAGGCCACTTTTCAGCTGGCCGGTGACGTTGGACACAATGTGCATGACGTTCGAATAACGCTCGATGACCATCTTCTCGGTCAGTTTCACCGAACCGATTTCCGAGACACGCCCGGTGTCATTGCGCCCCAGATCGATGAGCATCAGGTGCTCGGCAATCTCTTTGTCGTCTGACAGCAGGTCGACTTCCAGCGCGTAATCTTCTTCTTCGGTGGCGCCACGGGGACGCGTACCGGCAATCGGGCGCACGGTGATCAAGTTGTCTTCGACCCGCACCAGCACTTCCGGCGAACTGCCGACGACGTGGAAGTCGCCGAAGTTGAAGAAGTACATGTAAGGCGTCGGGTTGAAGCACCGCAGCGCGCGATACAGGTCGATCGGCGCGGCCTTGAAGTCGATGGACATGCGCTGGGACGGCACGACCTGCATGCAGTCGCCCGCCAGGATGTATTCCTTGATCGTGTCGACGGCTTTTTCATAATCCGCTTGGGTGAAGCTCGAACGGAACACCGGGTCCGCCGCCTGCGGACGGGTCAGGTCCAGACCACGACGCGGCGTGATCGGCTGACGCAGTTTCTCCATCAGCGCTTCGAGTCGCGCCAGGCCTCCTTCATAGGCTTCAGGCTGAGCCGGATCGACCAGCACGATCGCGTGCATCTTGCCGGCAAGGTTATCGAATACCACGACGGCATCGGACACCATCAGCAGAATGTCCGGCACGCCGAGCGGGTCAGGATTCGGGCATGCACCCAGACGCTGTTCGACGTAACGCACGCAGTCGTAACCGAAGTAGCCCACCAGGCCGCCGTTGAAGCGTGGCAGACCGGCGATGGTCGGAACGTTATAGCGGGCCTTGAAGGTCTCGACGAAATCCAGCGGGTCTTCCGCTTCCAGGCGTTCGATCTCGACACCGTCGTGGGTCACGCTGACGGTATGGTCATGGACGCGCATAACGGTGCGGCATGGCAGACCAATGATCGAATAACGCCCCCACTTCTCCCCGCCTTGAACCGACTCGAGCAGATAGGAATTGGGCTCGTCAGCGAGCTTCAGATAGATCGACAGCGGCGTATCGAAGTCGGCCAGGGTTTCGTAGGCAAGGGGAATGCGGTTGTAGCCTTCAGCGGCCAAACGCAGGAATTCTTCGCGGGTCATGATCAGCCTCGTGGTCTGAGGGAAAACGGTCAGGGATGCAAACGCGCCGGGGCTCCGGCCAGATTCAAGTCAGGCGCGCCAACGCCAGCGGGCCAGGGCCTTGATGACTTTCATCCAGAGTTTGCGAGTGACCACCACGATGGATTCTCTAAAGGAGGGGGACTTGATGTCGGGCAACGTTATCTCAGCGCCCTGCGCTAAGCAACCGGCAGAACTGCCCGGAATCAGCATACGCAAATCGTCGATGACCAATGCCGGTGACTCTTCCGCAATCGGGCGTCCGTGGTTATAGCCGTAACTCAATGCCACACAGGCGATACCCGCCGCCTTCGCTGCCAGCACGTCGTTGCGCGAGTCACCCACGAACAGCGACTGCGAACCCGGTACGCCGGCCATTTTCATCACAAAAAACAACGCCGCCGGGTCGGGTTTCTGCTGGGGCAGCGTGTCGCCACCCACGATCCAGCGGAAGAAACGGCCGAGCTTCAGGTCATCCAGCAACGGCGCAACGAAGCGCTCCGGCTTGTTGGTGATCAGCGCCATCTCAACGCCCATCTTCTGCAGCCATTTCAGGGTTTCGCGCACACCGGGGTAGACCTTGGTCAGCGCGTGGCTGCCGCTGTAGGCCTCCATGAAAATAGCCAGCGCAGCCTCCGTGGATTCTTCATCCACGGCGGTGTGGTCCATGCCGTTCGCCAGCGCGCGGCGCACCAGCACCCGGACGCCGTTGCCTATCCAGTCACGCACCCGCTCGATTCCCGCCGGCGGGCGGCCGAGCTGGATCAGGGTTTTGTCCACCGCAGCTGCCAGGTCCGGCACCGAGTCGACCAGTGTGCCGTCGAGGTCGAACATGATCAGCTTGGGCAGGCAGCCCGGAAACAGATGCTCGAAACCGCTCATCAGCGGGCCAACGCCAGTTCTGCGTGCATCTTCGCAATGACTTCCTGGTAATCAGGCGCATTGAAAATAGCCGAGCCCGCGACGAAGGTGTCGGCGCCGGCTGCCGCGATCTCACGGATGTTATTGACGTTGACGCCGCCATCTATTTCCAGACGGATTTCGCGACCGGACGCGTCAATGAGCGCACGGGCCTCACGCAGTTTGTTGATCGTGCCGGGGATGAATTTCTGACCGCCGAAGCCCGGGTTGACGCTCATGAGCAGGATCATGTCGACCTTGTCCATGACGTATTCGAGCAGGTTCAGCGGGGTCGCCGGGTTGAACACCAGACCCGCCTTGCAGCCGCCTTCGCGGATCAGTTGCAGGGAGCGGTCGATGTGCTGGGTCGCTTCCGGGTGGAAGGTGATGTAGGTGGCGCCGGCTTCGATGAAGTCGCCGATGATGCGATCCACCGGGCTGACCATCAGGTGAACATCGATGGGCGCGGTGATGCCGTATTTGCGCAATGCCGCGCAGACCATCGGTCCGATCGTCAGGTTGGGGACGTAGTGATTGTCCATGACGTCGAAGTGGACAATGTCAGCGCCAGCGGCCAGGACGTTGTCGACTTCCTGTCCCAGACGGGCGAAATCGGCGGACAGAATCGAAGGAGCAATAGCGAAGGGCTGCATGACGCACCTTTTATGAGCGAAATCACGGTGGCGCGCATTGTACTCCAAGAGTTGAAACGTGCGTTGGGTCGCACGTAAGACAGCCCAGAGGTTTGATTCAGGCGGCGTGAACGGCGCCGTTAAAGGCATAAGGCCCGGTGACACACAATTGCGCACCGGGCCCAGCCTGGATTCAGCGATACAGAATCGCTAACACCCACCCATTGCTGAAACCCTTACACAGTCTCGACCAGCAGACGAGGACGCGAGCTCAGGGCATAACGGGCCAGACCAAAGCTCAATGCTGCGCCGATGATCAGCATGAAAAACGTGCCCCACGCCGCCTTGGCGACTTGCCTGGCCGCGACATCCGCCGCTTCTCGGGCCTGTTGCTCAGCTTGCTGCTTGAGCTCGGCCACTTTGGCCGCGGCTTGCTGGTACGCCTGCGCATAGTTATCGACGATTTGCTGCGCCTCAGCTTTGCTTTTGCCGGTGCGGGCCGCCACGATGTTGACCAGCGCGTCTTTGTCGGCAGCGTTCAGGGCCGGTTCGCCCGCTTTCTGGATGCGATCAAACCATTGCTTCAACTGATCGCCCGCCTGGGCGGGATCGGTAGACGCCTGCTCTGCTGTCTGCTTGGCATCGGCGCCCGCCACGTCGGCCTTCTGATCCAGCTTCGAAGGATCCAGCTCTGGCTTGCCAGACTGTTTCAGGGTGGTGTCCAGTTGCGATTTCAGACTATCCCAATCCAGGCTGATGCCGTTTTTATCCAGCTGTTGCTTGATGCTCTGGCCCACACCCGGTGCGGCAGCAGCGACGCCGTCGGCCGCCAGGGAAATGCCCTTGCCGGCGATGTTGCCGGCAGTGCCAACCAGCGAGCCGGCCAGCGATGCGATGAGCCAGGTGGTCAGCAACGTGCTCACCGTCCAGCTCAGCAAACCATGCAGACCGCCACGGTCAGGCGCGGTGCGTCCCGATACCCAGGCGCCGGCGGCAATGGCCACCAGCGTGCTGATGAACAACCAGGCGCCGGCGCCCTTGCCGAAACCGCTCAGCGGGTTGCCTTGGGCCATCGGGTCCAGCGCGCCAGCGCCGATCGCCGTGCCAAGCACGCTCAGCACCAGGTACGTCACCAGCGTGATTGCCGCACCGGCAAACACCGATCCCCATGACACGCGGAACGGCGAAGCGCCGCCCAGAACAGCAGATGTTGCGTAGGTCGAAGCCATGAAAATTTCCTCTGGTGCAGGGGGTGCACATCAAGCGTGCAGCCAAGGTGTCAGTGCAAATGCACCCCCTGCGTTGATAAGGGTGAGCCTGCGGGGGCGGACTCACCGCGTCTTAAGCGACGTGAAACCATTTTGATCAGCCCGTGAGGGCCTGTGATGGCGCATTTGCACCGCTTCGTCTGGTGCATTCGCACCGACCCTCGCGAGCACGGCTGCACTAAGCTGCAGCACTAAGCTTTTGCCAGCCGGTCGGATAGCGTGGAGCGCCCGGCTGACCGAAGCCCGACCGCATTGAGACGTCAGGAGAGCAAGCATGTCAGAGGCCATCCTCGCCAGAGAAACCAACCGCCGCCAGTTGCAGCAGATCATCTCGGGTCTGTCGGACGGGGTGATGCTGGTGGAGGTCGATCAGACCATCATCTGGGCCAACGAAGCGGCGCTGCTGATGCACGGGGTCGAAGCAATCAGCGAACTGGGCGCCAACGGCGAGGCCTATCGCGAGAGGTTCTCCCTGCGCTATCGCAACAACCATCCGCTGGACGTCGATCAATATCCGATCAGCCGCGTGGCGGCAGGCGAGGTGTTCACCGACGTGCTCATCGAGGTCAGCAAGATCGGTGAAGGTGAAGAAGACGAGCGCAGTTGGGTCCATCGCGTGCGCAGCATGGTGCTGGAAGACAGCACCGGCTCCCCGGAATCATTGGTGCTGATACTCGCCGACGCAACGGAGTGGGCCGGCGCCGAGCAGCGCTTCGAAAAGACCTTCAACGCCAACCCCGCCCCGGCCGTGATCTGCCGCCTGAGCGATCTGCGCTTCATCAAGGTCAATCAGGGCTTTCTGGAAATGACCGGGCACTCGAGGGAGGACGTCATTGGCCGCTCGGTGTACGAGGTGGACGTGCTGGAGAACGCCGAGCGCAAGGACCTCGCCATTGAGCGCCTGAATCAGGGTGCGACCATTCCGCAGATGCAGGCCGAACTGAAGTTGCCGGAGGGTGGCACCAAGCTGGTCATCGTCGCCGGGCAACCGCTGGACATGAACGAAGAAGATTGCATGCTGTTTTCGTTCACCGACCTTGAGCCCAGACGCAAGGCCGAGACCGCCCTGCGCCAGAGCGAGGAACGCTTCGCCAAGGCGTTCAAGCTGACACCGGTGCCCACGCTGGTGTGCACGGCGGATCGGCAACAGATCGTCGAAGCCAACGAGGCGTTTTTCAGCACCCTGGGCTACACGCCGCAGGAGCTGATTGGCCGGACCGTCGCGGAGCTGGGCTTCATCGAAGATGGCGCGGTGATGGACGGGCTGTTCAACGTTCTGGAAACCACCGGCCGCGTCGACGGGCTCGATCTGAAAGTCCGCAAGAAAGGCAGCGAGTCGATGGATTGCGTGCTGGCCGCTGACACGGTGACGATTCAGGACAGCGCCTGCTACCTCTTCGTGCTGATGGACATCACCGAGCGCAAGCGATCCGAGCTTGAGCTGGTCGAGGCCATCGAAACGGTGATGCAGGACGCCTCGTGGTTCAGCCAGACGCTGATCGAAAAGCTGGCCAATGCCAAGCGGGTCAACACCCGGCATCTGCCGAGTGCCTCGTTCACCGACCTGACCGCCCGCGAGCGAGATGTACTGGGGCTGATCTGTGAGGGGCTGGCGGACAAGGAGATCGCGGCGCGGTTGAACCTGGCGCTCAACACCATTCGCAACCACGTCGCGACGGTGTATTCCAAGCTGGACGTGCACAGCCGGGCGGAAGCCATTGTCTGGGCGAGGGAGCGAAACCTGTTCGCCAACCCGGGCAAAAGCAAACGCTGAGTGATGCAAATGCGTCAGTGCCTCTGGTGCAAAGTCACCTTCATGGGATGAAGGCAGGCCTCTACGCTAATGACGTGGCTGACCCGTTTGGTTCAGCGACATATTCAGCACTGATACTCATCTCTGGGGGCAAGACATGAAAAGCGAACAAGTGAAAGGCGTACTGGAGCAGGCAGCCGGCAAGGCGCAAGACGTCTTCGGCAACCTGACCGGTGACGAGCGCACGCAAATGGAAGGCAAGGCGCGCCAGGTGGCCGGTGAGTTGCAGGAACGTTATGGCGATCTGCTGGACGAAGTCGCGACCTTCACCCAGCAACGGCCACGCACCACATTGATGGTACTGGCCGGCCTGACGCTGACCGTGGGCTGGTTGCTGGCCCGTCGTCGCGGTTGAAGCATGCCGTGCGGATCTGGCCGAGATGATCAGCGCTTAAGCCAACGCCATCGCGGGCAAGCGCGCTCCTACCGTTTCGGGGTGATCCGACCATCAATGGACAGCTGTGATCACGTGTAGGAGCGCGCTTGCCCGCGAACAGGCCCGTCCAGATCAAACACTCTGCGCGCCGACCTGACGAAATCAATACGCCGCGCGGTAGATTTTCTCGATGTCGGCGGCGGTCAGTTTCCGCGGGTTGTTGCGCATGAGGCGCTCGATCTTGCTGGCCTCCTCGGCCATCGCGGGAATGGCGTCTTCGGGCACATTGAAGCTGCGCAGTCCGGACGGGATTTCCACCGCTGAGCACAAGTCGGCCATGGCTTTGACTGCCAGGTCGGCGGCGTCCCTGTCGCTCAGGTGCGCGACGCGGACGCCCATCGCGTCGGCGATGTCGCGCATCCGTTCGACGCACGCCAGCTTGTTCCACTCCATCACGTACGGCAGCAACAGCGCGTTGCTGACACCGTGAGCAATATTGAAACGCCCTCCTAGTGGATAGGCCAGCGCATGCACTGCGCCGACCCCGGCATTGCCGAACGCCATGCCCGCCATAAGGCTGGCGGTGGCCATGTCTTCTCGCGCTTGCAGGTTCGACGGATTGGCGTAGGCCTTGGGCAGCGCCTTGACGATCAGCTTGATGGCGCCCAAGGCGATGGCGTCGGTGATCGGCGAGGCATTGACTGAAAGGTAGGCTTCGATGGCGTGGACCAGAGCGTCGACGCCGCTGGCTGCCGTGACACTGCGCGGACAGGTCAGGGTCATCATGGGGCTGACCAGCGCGACGTCTGGCAACAGGTAATCGCTGACGATGCCTTTTTTCAGCTGCGCCTGTTTATCTGAAAAGATCGCCACGTTGGTGACTTCAGAACCGGTGCCGGCGGTGGTCGGGATGGCGATCAGCGGCGGGCCTTTGCGCTTGACCAGATCAACCCCGAACAACTCCACCAGCGCGCCTTCGTGATGGGCAAACGCGGCGACGCCCTTGGCAATGTCGATGGCACTGCCGCCGCCCACGCCGATCAGGCCATCGTGACCGCCCTCTCGGTAGGCCCGGGTGCAGTCCTCGACGATAGAGATTTCTGGCTCGGGTTTGACCTGATCAAACACGCCATAACGAAGACCGCCCAATTGCGCCAGTGCGAGGTCGACCGTTCCGGATTTGACCAGTATCGCGTCGGTGACGATCAGCGGGTATTGAACGTTGAGCCGAGTCAGTTCGGCCGATAACTGCTCAATCGAGGCAGGGCCGGTGATCAGTTTGTTCGCGATCTTGAAAGCAGAAACACTCATCGGGCTCGTCCTTTACGTTGTTGTTGGAGACGGGGCTCTTTTACAAGGCAGGGTGGCATGCGCTGAGTGAAACATAGACCGGATCGTGCCGGGCGTCAGTTATGTGATGTGGCGGAAGAAGAATGTGGGGTTCGCCCATGACTACGGACCGTATGAAGAGCCCCTTGGAGCCGGCTTGCTGGCGAACGCGGTGCACCAGTGCCGAACAAGTCGCCTGACCCATTGTGTTCGCCAGCAAGCCGGCTCCTACGGATGCTGCATTCGCCGATCTTTACCAGTGTTACCGAGATCCACTTTCACCGGTGATCACTCCACCGCCGTGCGCAGTTTCTCGCTGCGGCCGCGCAACCATTCCAGCACCAGCAACAGCACCACCGAGAAACCGATGAGCAAGGTGGCGGCGGCGGCAATCGTCGGGCTGAGGTTTTCGCGGATGCCGCTGAACATCTGCCGGGGCAACGTTGCCTGACCGGGACCTGCGAGGAACAGCGTGACCACTACTTCATCGAACGAGGTGGCGAAAGCAAACAACGCCCCCGAGATCACCCCCGGCGCAATCAGCGGCAAGGTCACACGCCGAAAGGCGGTCGTCGGCGAAGCACCCAGGCTGGCCGCTGCACGCACCAGGTTGTAATTGAAGCCCTGCAAGGTGGCCGACACGGTGATGATCACGAACGGCACACCCAACACGGCGTGCACCAGTATCAGCGAGATATAGCTGTTGCCCAGACCCAGCGGCGCAAAAAACAGGTAGCTCGCCACCCCGACAATCACCACCGGCACCACCATCGGCGAAATCACCAGCGCCATCACCAGCGCCTTGCCAGGGAAGTTGCTGCGGGTCAGCCCGATGGCCGCCAACGTCCCGAACCCCATCGCCAGCACCGTGGCAGCCGGCGCGACGATCAGGCTGTTTTTCAGCGCGCGCATCCACTCGGCCGAGCCGAAAAAGTCCTGATACCAGTGCAGTGAAAAGCCCTGCAGCGGGTAGACCAGAAAACTCCCGGAGTTGAACGACAGCGGCACGATCACCAGCACCGGCAGCACCAGGAACAACAGAATCAACCCGCACAGCGTGCGCAGCGTGTAATGCCAGACCCGCTCGATGGGCGAGGAATAAGGGCTCAACATGGTCGTTCTCCTCAGCTCAGACGCAGGCGGCTGGCGCCGACCAGCCAGTTATAGATCAGGTACAGCACGACGGTCGCCAGCAGCAGCAGCCCGCCCAGCGCCGTCGCCATGCCCCAGTTGATGCTGGTGTTGGTGTAGAACGCCACGAAATAACTGACCATCTGATCGTTCGGGCTGCCGAGCAGCGCCGGGGTGATGTAGTAGCCGATGGCAAGGATGAACACCAACAGACAGCCCGCGCCCACACCGGCGTAGGTCTGCGGGAAGTACACGCGCCAGAAACTGGCGAACGGGTTGCAGCCCAGGGAGATCGCCGCGCGCATGTAGGTCGGCGAGATGCCTTTCATCACGCTGTAGATGGGCAGAATCATGAACGGCAACATGATGTGCACCATCGAGATGTAAACGCCGACCCGGTTGAACACCAGTTCCAGCGGTTTATCGATGATGCCCATGGCCATCAGCGCGCCATTGATCAGGCCGCTCGATTGCAGCAACACGATCCAGGCGGCGACGCGCACCAGGATCGACGTCCAGAACGGCAGCAAGACCAGAATCATCAGCAGGTTGCTCTGCCGCGCGGGCAGGTTGGCCAACAGGTACGCCAGCGGGTAGGCCAGCAGCAGACAGATCACGGTGATCACCAGGCCCATCCAGAAGGTGCGGGCGAAGATGTCGATGTAAATCGCTTGATCAGGTGTCGCCGGCGCCACTTCACCGAGGTCATCGATGCGGTGGTCGACAGCGGCCAGCAGGTAATAGGGGGTGAAACTTGAGGTATTGCGACGGATCGCCTGCCAATACGCGGGATCGCCCCAGCGCTCATCGATGGCTTCCAGCGCTTCTTTATAAGAAGCCGGTTCTTCCTTGAATGGCATGGCGCGGGCGGTTTTCGCCAACAGGCTGCGGTAGCCCGCCAACTCCTGGTTCAAGCGCTTGGACAGATCGCCCAGCGTCTGATTCTTGCGCGCTTCGGCCAGGTCCTGGCTCGCGGCTTTGTACACCGCGTCAGGCGGCAGCCCCTTGCCGTCCCATTTCGCCACTTCCACCACAGTGAGCGGCATGCCACCGACCACTTCCGGGTTGCTGACGCTTTTGTAAAGCAGCGCCGCAATGGGCACAAGAAACACTAGCAGCAAGAAGATCACCAATGGCGCGATCAACGCCTGAGCCTTCCAGCGATTGACGCGCTCGGCACGGGCCAGGCGTTGCTTCAGGGTCGGGCTGGCGCCTTCAGTCAGGGGCACGGCGGTGGCCATAGTGAACTCCGAAATCTCTCAACAAAGAGCGCGTCCCCTGCCCTGCTTTCAGACAGTTCAGACGACGCACCCGGATCTAACTCACAACAAAGCGCTTACAGGGCTGCGATCTTATTTAGCCGCCCAGGAGTTGAAGCGCTGTTCCAGCGACTCACCGAAGTCAGCCCAGAATTTCACGTCGATCTGCACCTGATCCTTGATGTTCTCAGGGGTGGTCGGCATGTTTTTCAGAGTGTCAGCGCTCAGCAACGGGACCGCGCCCGTGTTGGCCGGGCCGTAAGCGATGTTTTCGGAATAGGTCTTTTGCTGCTCTGGCTTGAGGGAGTAAGCGATGAACTTCTTCGCTTCTTCGGCGTTTTTCGCGCCCTTCGGAATGGCCCACGCGTCGAAGTCATACACGCCGCCGGTCCAGACCACTTTCAGGTTGCTCTCTTTCTGAACGGCAGCGATACGACCGTTGTAGGCCGAGCTCATCACGACGTCGCCCGATTGCAGGTACTGCGGCGGCTGTGCGCCCGCTTCCCACCACTGAATGCTTGGCTTGAGCTTGTCGAGCATCTTGAAGGCGCGGTCCTGGCCTTCCTTGGTCGCCAGCACTTTGTAGACGTCTTTCGGCGCAACGCCGTCAGCCATCAGCGCGAATTCCAGGGTGTATTTGGCGCCCTTGCGCAGGCCACGCTTGCCCGGGAATTTCTCGGTGTCCCAGAAATCAGCCCAACCGGTCGGTGCGGATTTCAACTTGTCGGCGTTGTAGGCCAGCACGGTGGACCAGACGAAGAAGCCTACGCCGCACTCAGAAATCGCGCCCTTGACGTAGTTGTCCTTGTTGCCGAGATCGACCGACGCCAGCGACTCGAACATGTCTTCGTCACAGCCGCGGGACAGCTCTGGCGATTCCACTTCCACCAGATCCCAGGTCACGCTCTTGGTGTCGACCATGGCTTTAACCTTGGCCATCTCACCGTTGTATTCGCCGGCGATGATCTTGCCGTTGCCGGCTTTTTCCCACGGCGCATAGAAGGCCTTTTCCTGGGCCGCCTTGTTCGCGCCACCGAAGGAAATGACCGTCAGGTCCGCTGCCATGGCTTGCGCCGCGCACATCATGCCGACCGATAAGGCGGTGAGCTTCAATGTCTTGAGCATCAGTTTTTCTCTCCACGAACAATGTTGGTTAAGCGATGGGGGCGATTTGGCTCGCCTCTGGGTTCTTCGGTTGACGCGTCACGCGGGTGTATCAATGTGCATCCAGCAACGGGTCCAGCGCGCGCGCGTGCTCGACCTGCCACCCAATGGGCACGACATCGCCAACGCTCAGCGCCGGATCCAGCTCGGCAATGGGCTGTTTGACGAAGAAATCGGTTTTACCGGCCACTTCCAGACGCACCCGTACGTGGTCGCCCAGGTAGATGAATTCGGCGACACGGCCGGAGAAGCGATTGACGCAACTCTCGCTGCGGCCGTTGAGGTTCACGCGTTCGGGACGAATCGACAGCGTGACCGGGCTGCCGGTGGCACCGACGTTGATCGCCAGCGCTTCGACTTTTTCGCCGCGCGCCAGGCCGACCACGCAGCGGTCACCGGTCTGGCTGAGTAAGGTGCCGTTGATGCGGTTGTTCTCGCCGATGAAGTTGGCAACGAAGGTGTTTTTCGGCTCTTCATAAAGGGTGCGCGGTGGGGCGATCTGCTGGATCTCGCCCTGATGGAACACCGCGACGCGGTCGGACATGGTCAGCGCTTCGCCCTGATCGTGGGTGACGTAGACGACAGTCACGCCCAGGCGCTGGTGCAGGTGTTTGATTTCCATCTGCATGTGTTCGCGAAGTTGTTTGTCGAGCGCACCGAGGGGTTCGTCCATCAGCACCAGCTGCGGCTCGAACACCAGCGCCCGGGCCAGGGCGACACGTTGTTGCTGACCACCCGACAACTGCGCGGGGTAGCGATGGGCGAAGGTGCCGAGCTGCACCATGTCGAGGGCGCGTTTGACCTTTTCGGCCACGTCGGTTTTGCTCATGCCGCGCACCGACAGCGGAAACGCAAGGTTTTCAGCAACGGTCATGTGCGGGAACAGCGCGTAGTTCTGGAACACCATGCCGATGTCGCGCTTGTGCGGCGGTACGTTGTTGATCGAACGGCCCGCCAGCAGGATCTCCCCAGCCGTGGGCGTTTCGAAACCGGCGAGCATCATCAGGCTGGTGGTTTTGCCGGAGCCGGACGGCCCGAGCAGGGTGAGGAATTCGCCTTTGCAAATATCCAGGTTGAGGTCTTTGACGATCAGGGCTTCGCCGTCGTAGCTCTTTTGCACACCGCGAAAGCTGACCAGAACATCACTCGCCCCAGCGCTTGAATCGACGTTGCTCATTGCCCACACCTTTGTTTGATCCACCGTAGGGATCAAGCCTAGATGAGCCTGAAGGCCCCGCAAATCGGGGCGTGAGAGAGAATGGCCTAGGCGGGATGGAAGGTTCCGGGTAGGGATTGCCCTACAGGGATGGCGGGGATAGGTATGACTTATCCGAGGGATTTATTGCCGTTACCGACGCTTTCGCGGGCAAACGCGCTCCTACAGGGGATTGCGGTCAGTCTGTAGGCGCTGGTGTGCCCGCGAAGACGTCAGCACAAGCGCCGGAGCAGGTCGTTTTCAGACCTCTGATCTCAAACCAGCTTGTGCTCCATCGCATACTTCACCAGCTCGGCCAGCGAATTGATTTTCAGCTTCTGCATCAGGCGTGCCTTGTGGGTACTGATGGTCTTGCTGCTCAGCGCCAGTTGCTGGGCGATGTCGTTGACGTTGGCGCCCTGGGCGAGGCGCTCGAACACTGAAAATTCGCGTTCGGACAACAGCGAATGCAAGGGCCGGTTGTCCGTCAGCCCGACTTCAAACACCATGCGATCGGCCAGGTCCGGGTCGATGTAGCGCCCGCCTGCGGCCACGCGCCGAATCGCCGTCAGCAACAAGGCGGGGTCGCTGTCTTTGGTTGCGTAACCGGCGGCGCCGACCTTCAACGCCCGCGCGGCCATTTGCGCCTCATCGTGCATCGACAGCACCAGAATCGCAGGCGGATTGTTCAGCGCGCGAATTCGCGGGATCGCCTCCAGGCCGTTCACGCCCGGCATGGAAATATCCAGCAGCACGACCTCGCACGGGATGTGGCGCAAAGCCTCCAGCAACTGCTCGCCATTGCCGGCCTCTCCCACCACTTGCAGATCCTTCGCCAGACCGATCAGTTGTTTGATGCCCTCGCGGACAATCGTGTGGTCTTCGGCAACCAATACGCGAATCAATGCACGTGCTCCTCAGCGACCGGGTCCAGCGGAATGTGGATGCGCAAGGTTGTGCCTTCTCCGGGCAAGGTGTCCAGATGCAATTGCCCGCCCATGATCAGAACCCGCTCGCGCATGCCCACCAGCCCGAACGACGCTGGACGTTCCGCGCGCAGATCGAAGCCCTTGCCGTCATCGGCGATGCGCATGCACAGCACGCCATCCCTCAGCGTCAGGCTTAGCTCCACGGTGTGCGCTTCGGCATGGCGCATGACGTTGGTCAGTGACTCCTGAAGGATGCGAAACAGCCCGATCGCCGTTGCGTCCGGCAGGCTGGGCAAGTTGTCCGGCACCTGCACCAGGCAGGGGATCTGGGTGCGCGCTTCGAAGCGCCGGGCCTGCCACTCAATGGCCGAGGCGATCCCTGCGTCGAGAATAGGTGGCCGCAGGGCGGTCGCCACGTCCCGCACCAGCTGGAATAGCTGCGCGATCAGGCGCTTCATGCTGTTCAACCGATCGCGCAGGCCAGGGTCGAGATCGGCGTAAGCCAGTTCACACATGGACGTTTCCAGCTTGAGCACGGTCAGCATCTGACCCAGTTCATCGTGAACTTCCCGGGCGATCCGGGCCTTTTCTTCTTCGCGCACGGTTTCAAGGTGAGCCGAAAGGTCGCGCAACTGCTCGGCGAGAACCTGCAGGCGCGCTTCACTTTCTTGCAGCGCGGCGAGGGATCGACGCCGTTCGGTCACGTCGGTGATGAACACCACCAGATACTCGGCATCACGAAAGCGCAGGAAGCTCAGCGACACATCGGCAGGGAGAATGCTGCCATCGGCACGCATGCAATTACTTTCATAGTTCTGCGGCCCCTCCTCGCTGGAGCGCGCGGTTTTCCACAGATTGAGCCAGCGATCCATATTCAGCCCCGGCTCGAACTCAATCAGCGGCCGGTCCACCACGCCACCGGGCGCATAACCCAGCATGGTCTCGGCGGCCTGATTGGCGTAGCGCACATGGCTGTCCCAATTGACCCAGAGAATGCCAACGGTGCTCTGATCAATGGAGAACTGCGCCAGCCGCAATGCCTCCTCGCCTGCCAGGCGCCTGGCGATGTCATCCCGCGCGGCAAGGAGTTGTTTCTCCAGTTGCTGCTGTTGTTTGCGCTGCCAGTAAACAATCGCCGCAGCCGCCATGAAAAGGACCAACAACAGCAGCGCGATGTTCTTCCACAAGCCGGGGGATTCGCTGACCTGTGGGTATTTGGGCTGCAGCCATTGCGTGTGCAGCTGTTCGAGATCCCGGGCCGGGATGGCGCTCAATGCCTGGCTGATAATCTCGGCGAGCTGCGGCGTATCGCGCCGGGAAGCCACGCGAAGTAACTGCGGAAAGCCGATGTCGCCGACCACGGCGAGCCCGGCAAACTCGGCCTCGCGGGACAAGCGACCCAGCTGCGCCTCATCGATCACGGCGTATCGCGCCTGCTGACTGAGCAAGAGCTGCAAAGCCTGACGCTCGAGCGGCACGCCTTGCAGATTGAGGTGGGTGTAATTGCTGCGCAGGTAGTCAGCGGTGACGCTGGGCATGCGCACGGCGACGCGCACCTGGCTGTCGAGCTTTTCCAGATCCACCGCGCCGGCGCCATCACGTTCGCCGACAATCAGTTGTGGCACGCGCATGTACGGATCGGAATACAGCCACAGGCGCAAGCCGGCGGGCGTCTGGGTCAGGCCCGGCGCGAAGTCGATCTGGCCGTCGGCAAGGGCTTTTTCGAGCTCGGCCTGATCGGCATAACTGCGCCACAGCAGCTCAACCTGAAGCGTCTTTGCCATGAGATTGATGAGGTCGACGTTCGCGCCGGACAATTGCTGCGCGCGACGATCGAGCTGGGCGTACGGTGCTTGAAGTACGAGTCCGACGCGCAATTGCCCGCGTTGGGTCAGCCATTCCCGCTGCTCGCGGCTCAACGAGTCGGCCTGCGGGGGCAAGGCGGCGGCATAGTCCGACATCGGCAGCACGATCAGCATCAGGCCAATCAAGAGCGCGCGGGTATCGCCGATAACCCGTAGGCACAGCGCACGGATTCTCACACTGTCGTCTCCATTTCCCTGAATCCCATGCCGATCATGCTCTGTGCCTGTCGCTCGCTGAGGCGCGGCGATTGCCTGGCCTGACAAACCGCCGTCAACCCATTAGTCTGCCGGAATTGTTTCCGGCCTTTGGAATATTCGATGTCCTACACCCTTCGCGCACTATTTCCTGCGCTGTGCCTGACGCTGATACTACCTTGCTCGCCGCTCGTCATGGGTGCTGACCCGGCGCCCAACAAAGACGCCAAGCCCGCTGAAGCGCCTGTCGAGCGGGCGGCACTGCCGACGCGCACGGAAGAGGACACCTTGGCGCTAGAGCGCCAGGTGCCGCAAGCGGAGCAACAGCAGTTGCAGGCGGGCGACGAGACCTTTCTGGCGTTGTGGAAACCGGCCAACGTCGACGCGCCCAAAGGCGCGGTGATCATCGTGCCCGGCGCCGATGAATCAGCGGACTGGCCAACTGCGGTAGCACCGCTGCGCCGCAAGTTGCCGGACGTCGGGTGGTCCAGCCTCAGTCTGAGCATGCCGGACGCTCACATTGACGGTGTTTTCGCCCGCGCGGTGGATGCCCCAGCGGCGGCGAGTGCCAGCGATAAAGCCAAGGACGCAGCGGTAAAAGCGCCTGATCCGGCGGCCACCGCTGAAGCGGAAGCTGCGGCGGCCGCCGAACAGGCAGCTGCTCAGGCGGAGATGGCCAAGGCCAATGCCGAGAAAATCTTCGCCCGGATCGACAGCGCCGTGGCCTTCGCCCAGCAGAACAAGGCCCGCAGCATTGTCCTCCTCGGCCACGGCAGCGGCGCGTATTGGGCAGCGCGCTACATGAGCGAGCGGCCGTCGCCGGCCATTCAACGGCTGGTGATGGTCACGGCGGTGGACACCGGCAAGGAAACGCCGTCGCTGATGGAGCTGCTGCCGACGCTGAAGGTCCCGACGGCAGACTTCGTCAACAGGGACCGTTCGGTGCCGCGTCAGCAGGCACAAGATCGCATGGACGCCAGCAAACGAAATAAAAACGCTCGATTTACCCAAGTGGCGTTGAGTGCGATTCCGGGCAATCCGGCGATGGAGCAGGATCAACTGTTTCGTCGCGTTCGGGGTTGGTTGGAGGGGGACGCAGCGAAGTAACCGTTACCGCCTTTGACGCTGCCCGCACTCCGGGCAGCCTCCAAAACCAGGGCGTCAGCGAAAACCGCGCCGATCGCGAATCACGGCGTAGGCGTGGTGCAGCTCGCGGGTTTTCTCGGTGGCATCACGAACCTGCATCTGATTGGCGCCACTGCCGGCGATTTTGTCCGGGTGGTGACGACTCAGCAATCGACGGTAGGCGCGCTTGATCTGTGCAGGTTCAGAATCGGCTTTCACGCCCAGCAAACGCAGTGCGTCCTGAAACTCGCCGCCACTGCTGGCGGGAGCGCCCCGCGAACGTTGTTCGTCTTCGGTCGATGACAACCCTTCGACTTTACCCGCCGGCCAACCCAGCCATTTGCCCCACAGCACAATCAATTCACGTTCGGTGCGCGACGCCCTGCCATCCGCCCACGCCATGCGCCAGCAGGCACGCAACAAACCCTCCGCCGCGTGGGGCTGGCTTTTCAGGCGCGTCAGGTGGACGCGTAGATTGTCGCGCCCGTCCTTGCCCCGATTGAACGCCTGAATCGCCCGACGCTGCGCCGGCTCGCTGAGGTCCAGCCGGCGCATTTCAACGCGCGCCTGCTGAATATGCCCATCGACCACGCGGCCATCGCTCTTCGCCAGACGGCCCAGCAGCATGAAAATAAGCTCGTCATCGCGCGGCACGGCGCGGCCGTTGGCACGCTCGCGCATCTCCGCCCAGCTCCGGAAATGCAGGCGCCGATCAAGCGCCTGCCCCAGAAGAGCGCCGAGCATGGCGCCTGGAATGCTGGCAATCAGATACCCGACGCCGCCGCCGACCACCGTGAATGGCCACAGCATCTAAGGCTTCACCGCAAGCATCTGCTCGACTTCGGCCAGTCGCTCATGGGTACCGACATCCACCCAACGCCCGGCAAAACGTTCGCCGGTCACCAGGCCTTTCGCCATGGCATCACGCAACAAGGGCGCCAGCTTGAACGCGCCTTCGGTGCAGCCCGCGAAGAGTTGCGGGTGCAGCACCGCAATGCCGCTGTAGGTCAGGCACGGCAACGCCGCGTCGTCATGCACCTGTCCGTCGACCAGCGCAAAATCGCCGCTGGGGTGATGCGGCGGGTTATCCACGAGCACCAGATGGGCAAGCCCCTTGAGGGGTTTCATCAGTGAGCTGAAATCGAAGTCGACCCAGATATCACCGTTGACCACCAGAAAGGGCTCGTCGCCCAGCAGCGGCAGCGCACGAAAGATCCCGCCGCCCGTCTCCAGCGGCTCGCCCTCAGGCGAGTAGCGGATATTCAGACCCCACGGGCGACCGTCGCCCAGATACTCTTCGATCCGCTGGCCCAACCACGCATGGTTGATCACAACGTCTTCAAGGCCGGCAGACTTGATCGCGCGCAGGTGATATTCAATCAGTGGAACACCGCCGGCTCGCACCAGCGGTTTGGGAGTGTGCAGGGTCAACGGGCGCAGGCGCTCGCCTTTACCCGCTGCCAGAATCATCGCTTTCATGCGGCCCTCATCAAGACAATCTTCACGTGCAGTCCCTCTTCAAGTGCAGTCCATTCCATTACACAGCAGATGCCGGTTTTGCCTGTGTCGGTTTTGTATGGCCAAGGCTGGTCAACAGATTACTCAACTCCACCAGCTCCGGGCGTCGCGCCAACACCGCTTCTATATAGGAGAAAAAGCGCGGAACGTCAGCGACGTAGCGTGGCTTGCCGTCACGGTGGCAGATGCGGGCGAAAATACCGATCACCTTCAAATGCCGCTGTACGCCCATCAAATCACTGGCACGACGGAATTCATCGAATTCGCCCTGCACCGGGATGCCCGCCGCAGCGGCCTTGTTCCAATACAGCTCGAGCCAGCCCGCTACGCGTTCCTCCGGCCAACTCAGGAATGCATCCTTGAACAGGCACGTGACGTCGTAGGTGACCGGGCCGTACACCGCGTCCTGAAAATCCAGCACGCCAGGGTTCGGTTCGCTGAGCATCAGATTGCGCGGCATGTAATCACGGTGCACCAGCACCTTCGGCTGGGCCAGCGCGCTCTCGATCAGCAGATCACTGACGGCCTGCCAACTGGCCTGCTGCGCCTGATCGAACTCAACGCCCAGATGACGTTTCACGTACCACTCGGGAAACAGCTCGAGTTCGCGGCGCAGCAGTGCCACGTCGTAACTGGGCAACGGCGCCTCCATCGGCAGCTGCTGGTAGGCGAGCAAGGCGTCGATTGCGTCAATGAACAGCTGATCGGCGTTTTGCTCGTCGATGACATCCAGGTAGGTCTGACGACCCAGGTCATTCAACAACAGGAAGCCCTGATTGAGGTCTTCGGCATAAATTTTCGGAACATTAATGCCCGACCCGCTCAATAAATGAGCGATATCCACGAAGGGTTTGCAGTTTTCCTGTGGGGGCGGCGCGTCCATGACAATAAAAGTGCGGCCCTCCCCCTCCCAGCGGAAGTAGCGTCGAAAACTGGCATCGCTGCTGGCGGCAGTCAACGTGGCCGGGGGTATCGGGCCCCAGCCCTGGGCCTCAAATAAACGCGGGAGCTGCTCATCGAGCCAAACTTTCAGGTGTTGAAGGCGTACATCTTGATCTGGCATTGCAAGGGTCTCCGACGGCGCTAGCCGTCAAGCGGGTCATGCTTTATTATCCGACATCTTTTTCAGCCCATCGAGAGGCGTGCGGCCCCCCCGCGGGCAGATGGCGCGCAGGAAGCCCGGACTAATAAGATGGCATTGAAATCCCCCGCGTTTCGTAAAAATTTTCCGTTGCTCGTAACCGGCAGTCTGCTGGCGATGCAACCCCTGGCCGTCCCGTACGTGGTAGCCGCCGAACAGTATGACTGCTCGGTGTCTGCAACAGGTGCATGGGATTGTTCTCCGAAAACCAACGCAGCCCAGTTGCCTCCGCGCCCCGTGCACGACGCCAACAGTGTTTCGTCCAACAGCAGCACGGCAGATGGCGTTCAGACGACCACCACCTCCGATGGCGAAGTCGTGCCCAAAACGATGCTGGTCACCGAGGCCAAGGGCCGTGGCCTGAAATCGCGCAGCGCCGACTACAGCCACCTGGACTGGGTTCCGCGCGAGAAGCTGACCGCAGCCCAACTGGCTGAGACCGGTCCGTACTGCTCGGGTGCCTACATCGAACCGATCCGCCCGGGCATGGACGACAAGACGCCGAAGAGCGACGCACCGACTTTCATCGGCGCCAAGGCTTCGCGTTATCAGCAGGAAGAACAGGTGGCGACCCTGGCCGGTGACGTCGTCCTGCGTCAGGGCAGCATGCAGGTCGAGGCTGACGAAGCCAGCCTCCATCAGGCCGAGAACCGTGGCGAGCTGAACGGCGATGTCCGTTTGCGCGACAACGGCGCCCTGATCGTCGGCGACCACGCTGAAGTCCAGCTCGATACCGGCGAAGCCAAAGTCGACAACGCCGAGTACGTGCTGCACAAAAACAACGTTCGCGGTAACGCCCTGTACGCGCGCCGTGCCGAGAACGCGATCATCCGCTTGAAGGACGGCACGTACACCACGTGCGAACCGAACAGCAACGCGTGGACCGTTAAGGGCAACAACATTACCCTGAACCCGGCCACCGGTTTCGGTACTGCCACCAACGCCACTCTGCGCGTTCATGACATTCCGATCCTGTACACGCCTTACATCTATTTCCCGATCGACGACCGTCGCCAGTCCGGTTTCCTGCCACCGACCATCGGCACGAACACCGACACGGGCTTCTCGTTGCTCACCCCGTACTACTTCAACCTGGCGCCGAACTACGACGCCACGTTGTACCCGACCTACATGGCCAAGCGTGGCATGTTGCTGGAAGGCGAGTTCCGTTACCTGACCAAGACCAGCGAAGGTCAGTTCGGTGCGGCTTACCTGAACGACGAAAACGACGATCGCAAGCTGCAGTCGGACTACAAAGACACCCGCTGGTTGATGAACTGGCAGGATCGCAGCGGGCTGGATTCGCGTCTGACCAGCAAGATCGACTACACCAAGGTAAGCGATCCTTATTACTTCAAAGACCTGAAAAGCGGTCAGGAAGGCGTGACCAATCACGACTACCTTAATCAGCAAGGTGCGCTCTACTACCGTGGCGACAGCTACACCGCCACGCTGAATGCCCAGCAGTATCAGCTGACCACCGTGACCCAGATCACGCCTTATGCCCGTCTGCCTCAGCTCACGCTGAACGGTACGCTGCCGTATCACCCTGAAGGCTTCAAGTTCGATTACGAGACTGAGCTGGTTCGCTTTGATCGTGATCTGCGCACTGGCCAATACAGCGATGAAGACGGCATCCTCAGCAATCGACTGGATACAAACGTCTCAGGGCTGGCTCGCGCAAACGGCGACCGCTTGAACCTCGCGCCGTCGATCAGCCTGCCGCTGACCGCCAGCTACGGTTTTGTGATGCCAAAGCTGAAATACGTTTACACCCAATACGATCTGGATCTGGACTCGCAGGGCAAGAGTACGTTGCTGGCGGATCAGACTTATCACAGCAGCGAAAACCGTAGCGTACCGATCTTCAGCGTTGACAGCGGCTTGTACTTCGATCGCAACACCAACTGGTTCGGTAAAAACTACCGCCAGACTCTAGAGCCTCGTGCTTACTACCTCTATGTTCCAGAGAAAGATCAGAGCGACATCCCGATCTTCGACAGTGGCGAAACCACGTTTAACTACAGCTCGCTGTTCCGTGACAACCGTTTCGTCGGCTCCGACCGCATCGGCGACGAAAACAAACTGTCGTTGGGCGTGACCAACCGCTGGATCGAAGACAACGGTTTCGAACGTCAGCGCTTGAGCATCGGTCAGGCGGTGTATTTCGCCGACCGCAAGGTGCAACTGCCAGGAATCTCTTTCGAAGACCGCAAGGACGCCCAGTCCGCAGTGTCGCCGTATGCGCTCGAATACGAATACCGCTACAACCGCGACTGGCGTGCCACGTCGGACTTCAACTGGGACCCGGACAGCCGCAGCACTCGCTCCGGCAGTGCAATGCTCCACTACCAGCCTGAAGACGAGCCGGGCAAAATCATCAACGCCGGTTATCGCTATCGCAATGACCAGGTCCGTTACGACCAGACGACCGGTAAATGGAGCGTTGGGGGCGGTGACTACGGTACACCGGGCACGCCTGGCTACATCAAGGACTACTACAAGATTCAACAACATGACTTCTCGGTCATCTGGCCTGTTGTTCCGCAGTGGAACGCCATCGCTCGCTGGCAGTACGACTACAACCGCGACCGCACCCTCGAAGCCTTTGGTGGTTTTGAATATGACAACTGCTGCTGGAAGCTGCGTCTGATCAACCGGTACTGGGTCGACTATGACGAGTCCACTCAAGAGATACCGCAGAACGAAAAAGGCGACCACGGCGTCTTCCTACAAATCGTGTTGAAGGGACTTGGCGGCGTCGTTGGCCAAAAAGTTGAAAGCTTCCTCGACAAAGGCATCCAAGGTTATCGTGAACGTGAAGACCAAGCTTTCTGATTGTCTGCGCCCGCTGATGCTGGGCGCGCTGCTTATCGGTACTGTTGCGCACGCTGAAGTGCGCACCATCGACAAGGTAGTTGCCATCGTCGACAACGACGTGGTCATGCAAAGCCAGCTCGACCAGCGCACCCGTGAGGTTCAGCAAACCATCGCCAAGCGCGGGCAGGGTGTTCCGCCTGCCAGCGCACTGGAGTCTCAGGTCCTGGATCGTCTGATCCTGGAAAACCTGCAGATCCAGATCGGCGAACGCTCCGGCATTCGCATCAGCGATGAAGAGCTGAACCAGGCCGTTGCCACCATCGCTCAGCGCAACAACATGAGTGTTGACCAGTTCAAGGCTGCACTGACCCACGACGGGCTGTCCTACACCAGCGCACGTGAGCAGATCCGCCGGGAGATGATCATCAGCCGTGTGCGTCAGCGCCGCGTTGCCGAGCGCATTCAGGTCTCGGAGCAGGAGGTGAAAAACTTCCTTGCTTCCGATCTGGGTAAAGCTCAGTTCTCAGAAGAATTCCACCTGGCCAACATTCTGATTCCAACGCCGGACAGCGCGACGTCGGATCAGATTCAGGCCGCTGCAGCCAAAGCCAAGGACCTCTACGGCAAGCTGCAACAGGGTGCGAACTTCGAGCAGATGGCGATCGCGTCGTCGGCCAGCGAAAGCGCACTGGACGGTGGCGACATGGGCTGGCGTAAAGCTGCTCAGCTGCCGCCTCCGTTCGGCGACATGCTTTCGTCGATGCGTCCGGGTGAGGTCACCCCCCCGGCACGCACACCTGGTGGCTTCATCATTCTCAAGCTGGTGGAAAAACGCGGCGGCGAGACTCAGACCCAGATGCGCGACGAGGTTCACGTCCGTCACATCCTGATCAAGCCAAGCGAAATCCGCAGTGCAGCCGAGACCAAGCTGCTGGCTCAACGGATTTACGACCGCATCCAGAATGGCGAAGACTTCGGCGACCTCGCGAAGGCCTTCTCCGAAGACCCGGGTTCGGCACTTAACGGCGGCGACATGAACTGGGTGGACCCGCGCTCGCTGGTTCCGGAGTTCCGCGACGTGATGAACGAGACACCTCAGGGTGTAGTGTCCAAGCCGTTCGAGACTCAATTTGGCTGGCACGTTCTGGAAGTCCTCGGCCGTCGCTCGACTGACAGCACCAGTCAGGCCCGTGAGCAACAGGCGATGACCGTACTGCGTAACCGCAAGTACGACGAAGAACTGCAAACCTGGCTGCGTCAGATCCGTGATGAAGCCTACGTCGAGATCAAGCTCCCCGGAGCTGATCAGGCGGCCAAGTGAAACCCCAGCGTTTCGCCCTGACACCCGGCGAGCCGGCCGGCATTGGTCCTGACCTTTGCCTGCTGCTCGCCGCACAGTCCCAGCCCCATCCCCTGATTGCCATTACCAGCTGCGACCTGCTCACCAAGCGGGCCGCACAGTTGGGCGTGGCTGTCAGTCTGATCCCCGTCACACCCGCCGCATGGCCTGATGTCCCCGCTCCCGCTGGCAGTCTGTATGTCTGGGACACGCCGGTTCAGGCGCCGGTCATTGCCGGGCAACTGAACAAAGCCAACGGCGGTTTCGTGCTCGAAACCCTGACCCGAGCGGGCCAGGGCTGCATGGACGGCCACTTTGCCGGCATGATCACGGCACCCGTGCACAAGGGCGTGATCAACGACAGCGGCATCGCGTTCTCCGGCCACACTGAATTCCTTGCCGAGCTGACCCACACCGAACAAGTGGTGATGATGCTGGCAACCGGTGATCTGCGCGTAGCGCTGGTGACCACTCACCTGCCCCTGCGTGACGTCGCCGATGCGATCACTGCTGAACGGCTGGAGCGCGTGACACGCATTCTGCACGCGGATCTCGTCAACAAGTTCGGCATCGCCCGCCCGCGGATTCTGGTCTGTGGCCTGAACCCGCATGCCGGCGAGAGCGGCCACCTGGGCCGCGAAGAAATCGACATCATTGAACCTACTCTGGCGCGTCTGCGCAGCGAGGGCCTGGATTTATATGGCCCGCTGCCTGCGGACACGCTCTTCACCCCCAAATATCTGGAGCACTGCGATGCAGTGCTGGCGATGTACCACGACCAGGGCCTGCCCGTGCTGAAGTACAAAGGCTTCGGCGCCGCCGTCAACATCACGCTGGGCCTGCCGATCATTCGCACCTCCGTGGATCACGGCACGGCGCTGGATCTGGCGGGCACCGGCAAGATCGACACAGGCAGCCTCAGGGTCGCTCTGGAAACCGCCTATCAGATGGCCGAGACCCATTCATGAACGAGCAATACCAACACAAGGCACGTAAGCGCTTTGGTCAGAACTTCCTGCATGACGCCGGCGTAATCGACAAGATCCTGCGCTCCATTCGCGCCAAGGCTGAAGACCGCCTGCTGGAAATCGGGCCGGGGCAAGGCGCCCTGACCGGGGGCCTGCTGAACAGCGGTGCACAACTGGACGTCGTTGAGCTCGACAAAGACCTCGTGCCGATCCTCATGCATCAATTCGGCAGCAAGCCGAATTTCAATTTGCATCAAGGCGACGCGCTGAAGTTCGACTTCACCAGCCTGAATGCCGCACCCAACAGCCTGCGTGTCGTCGGCAACCTGCCGTACAACATCTCGACGCCCTTGATCTTCCACCTGCTGCAAAACGCCTACCTGATTCGCGACATGCATTTCATGCTGCAGAAAGAAGTGGTAGAGCGTCTGGCGGCAGGTCCTGGCGGCGGGGATTGGGGTCGCCTGTCGATCATGGTTCAGTACCACTGCCGCGTGGAGCATCTGTTCAACGTCGGCCCCGGCGCGTTCAATCCGCCGCCGAAAGTGGATTCGGCCATCGTTCGTCTGGTGCCGCACGAAACCCTCCCGCACCCGGCCAAGGATCACCGCGTGCTTGAGCGCGTCGTCCGTGAAGCGTTCAACCAGCGCCGCAAGACCCTGCGCAATACGCTGAAGGCGCTACTGACCAGCGAAGAAATCACCGAAGCCGGTGTCGATGGCAGCCTGCGTCCGGAGCAGCTGGACCTCGCTGCATTTGTCCGTCTGGCCGACATGCTCAGCGAAAAGCCTGTCGTCGCCTGACCTTCTGGGGACATGTCCGGTCCAAGCGTCAGTGCTTGCTTATCCGTGGCATGTCCTAGACTGACTTTCAACCGGGTCACTTCCGGCTTTCTCCGCTTTCGCTTTTAAGGCCTCTTGCATGTCTGATTCTCGTTACCAGGTCGACGTCAGCGTCGAGACCCGTTTCCTAGCAGAACAATCGCAGCCTGAGCACAACCGCTTCGCCTTCGCCTACACCATCACCGTGCATAACAACGGCGAGCTGCCAGCCAAGTTGCTGTCACGCCATTGGGTGATCACCGACGGCGACGGTCAGGTTGAAGAGGTTCGCGGCGACGGCGTCGTAGGCCAGCAACCGCTGATCCAGCCGGGGCAAAGCCACACCTACACCAGCGGCACTGTAATGACCACCAAGGTGGGCAACATGCAGGGCACTTATCAAATGCTCGCAGAAGACGGCAAACGCTTCGACGCTGTCATCGCTCCGTTCCGTCTGGCCGTCCCGGGGGCGCTTCACTGATGGCGGTCTACGCAGTCGGTGACCTGCAGGGCTGCCTTGAACCGCTGAAGTGCCTGCTCGAGCGCGTTGCATTCGAGCCGGGCAAAGACACGCTCTGGTTGGTCGGCGACCTCGTCAACCGAGGCCCGCAGTCGCTGGAAACCCTGCGTTATCTCTACACCATGCGCGACTCGCTCGTTTGCGTGCTGGGCAACCACGACCTGCACCTGCTGGCGGCCGGCCGCAATATCGAGCGCCTGAAGAAAGGCGACACGCTGCGGGAAATTCTGGAAGCGCCGGACGCCGTCGAGCTGCTCGACTGGCTGCGCCAACAGAAGCTGATGCATTACGACGCCGAACGCGACATCGCACTGGTGCATGCCGGGATACCGCCGCAATGGACGCTGAAAAAGGCCCTGCGCTGCGCCGAAGAAGTGGAACAGGCGTTGCGCGATGACAATCGCTTCGAACCCTTTCTCGACGGCATGTACGGCAATGAGCCTGCCAAGTGGGACAAGGATTTGCAGGGCGTCACCCGGCTGCGCGTCATCACCAACTACTTCACGCGCATGCGCTTTTGCACCAGCGACGGCAAGCTTGATCTCAAGAGCAAGGAAGGCCTCGACAGTGCACCGGCCGGTTACGCCCCCTGGTTCAAGCACAAAGAGCGCAAGACCAAAGGGACGAGTATCATTTTCGGCCACTGGGCTGCGCTCGAAGGTCGATGCGACGAGCCTGGCGTGTACGCGCTGGACACGGGCTGTGTCTGGGGCGGCGCAATGACGCTGCTCAACGTCGACACCCGCGCGCTGATTCGCTGCGAATGCGACGAGCGTGGCAACGCGAAAGCACCCGCCCCTCCGGCATCCCCTGTCAGCGAGCCCACTCCGCTGCAGCAGTAAATTCTCCCTACGTCCTCGACCGTTCGAGGACCCGACGGCCCAGGAGCCCGAGCCATGACTGACTTCAAACGCATCTCACCCGAACAAGTCCATGCCCTGCGCGAACAAGGCGCTGTGCTGGTGGACGTGCGTGACGCGCAGACCTACGCGACCCAGCACATCCCGGATTCCCATCACCTCGACAACCACTCCATCGCCGACTTCATTCGCCAGGCCGATCTGGACAAACCGTTGGTCGTCCTCTGCTATCACGGCAACTCCAGCCAGAGCGCAGCAGCCTATCTTGTAGGTCAGGGCTTCTCAGAGGTCTACAGCATGGATGGCGGTTTCGAGTTGTGGAAATCCCAATTCCCGGCTGAAACCACGCAAGGCTGATCGAAAAATATTTTTGCTGCCCGCTATCCCGCGTCCTACGCGGGCTCGCGCCCTCATCTGACGAACGGGTATGCCCTCTTCATCCCCATTGCTTCTTTCTGTGCCCGAATCCGAACTACTCTTAGCCTCAGGCCATCCGAATCAGGGGAGAGCCGGTACACCGGCGCGTGGGTCATCGGTAGCTACTTTTATGGTGTTTGGGGGGTAATGGCAGCCGCGTGATCGGCTTCCATCCAGCATCAACTGACGATCCGCCGCCGGCTCCACGTATCGAGCGAGGTGACGTCATGAGTATTTTTAGCCACTTCCAACAACGCTTTGAGTCGACACGGCAGGAAGAGCTCTCGCTACAGGAGTATCTCGAGCTCTGCAAAACCGATCGCAGCGCATACGCTTCCGCCGCTGAACGTTTGCTGATGGCCATCGGTGAGCCTGAGCTGTTCGACACGTCGACCAATTCCAGGCTGTCCAGAATCTTCTCCAACAAGGTCATTCGGCGCTATCCGGCGTTCGAAGAATTCCACGGCATGGAAGACTGCATCGAGCAAATCGTCTCGTACTTCCGCCACGCCGCCCAGGGCCTCGAAGAGAAGAAACAGATCCTTTACCTGCTCGGCCCGGTTGGCGGTGGTAAATCGTCCCTGGCTGAAAAACTCAAATCGCTGGTTGAAAAAGTACCCTTCTACGCCATCAAAGGGTCGCCGGTTTTCGAATCCCCTTTGGGCCTGTTCAAACCCACCGAAGACGGGACGATCCTCGAAGAGGACTACGGCATCCCGCGCCGGTACCTGAACACCATCATGTCGCCATGGGCAACCAAACGACTGGCCGAGTTCGGCGGCGACATCAGTCAATTCAAGGTGGTGAAGCTCTACCCTTCCATCCTCAACCAGATCGCCGTTGCCAAAACCGAGCCCGGCGACGAGAACAACCAGGACATTTCGGCGCTGGTGGGTAAGGTCGATATTCGCAAGCTCGAGGAATACCCACAGAACGACGCCGACGCTTACAGCTATTCGGGCGCGCTGTGCCGGGCCAACCAGGGCCTGATGGAATTCGTCGAAATGTTCAAGGCGCCGATCAAGGTGCTCCACCCGCTGCTGACCGCCACCCAGGAAGGTAACTACAACAGTACCGAAGGCCTTGGTGCGATTCCGTTCACCGGTATATTGCTGGCTCACTCCAACGAATCGGAATGGCACAGCTTCCGCAACAACAAGAACAACGAAGCCTTCATCGACCGGATCTACATCGTGAAGGTGCCGTACTGCCTGCGGGTCAATGACGAGATCAAGATTTACGACAAGTTGCTGTTCAACAGCTCGTTGGCCAAAGCCCACTGCGCGCCGGACACCCTGAAAATGCTCGCGCAGTTCACCGTGCTTTCGCGGCTTAAAGAGCCTGACAACTCCAACATCTATTCGAAGATGAGGGTCTACGACGGCGAGAACCTCAAGGACACTGACCCGAAAGCCAAGTCGATTCAGGAATACCGCGACAGCGCCGGTGTCGACGAAGGCATGAACGGACTCTCGACCCGGTTTGCGTTCAAGATCCTGTCGAAGGTCTTCAACTTCGACCCGCACGAAATCGCCGCCAACCCGGTTCACTTGCTGTACGTGCTGGAGCAGCAGATCGAGCAGGAGCAATTCCAGGCTGAAACCCGCGAGCGGTACCTTCGCTTCATCAAGGAATACCTGGCACCCCGCTACATCGAGTTCATCGGCAAGGAAATCCAGACCGCCTACCTTGAGTCTTACAGCGAATACGGTCAGAACATTTTTGACCGCTACGTGCTGTACGCAGATTTCTGGATTCAGGACCAGGAATATCGCGACCCGGAAACCGGCGAGATCCTCAATCGCGTGGCGTTGAACGAGGAACTGGAGAAGATCGAAAAACCCGCTGGCATCAGCAATCCGAAAGACTTCCGCAACGAGATCGTCAACTTCGTGCTGCGTGCCCGCGCCAACAACAACGGCAAGAACCCGACCTGGCTGAGCTACGAGAAGCTGCGGGTGGTGATCGAGAAGAAGATGTTCTCGAACACCGAGGACTTGCTGCCGGTCATCAGCTTCAACGCCAAGGCCAGCAAAGAGGATCAGCAGAAGCACAACGACTTTGTCACACGAATGGTCGAGCGGGGCTATACCGATAAACAGGTAAGGCTTCTTTCCGAATGGTACCTACGGGTCCGGAAATCGCAGTAAGGCAGCTGCAAGCGTCAAGCTACGAGCTGCAAGAAGAAAGCACGTCTAATCTGACATCCGGGTGATTGCTTCTCCTTGCAGCTTGCAGCTCACAACTTGAAGCTCCCCGGAGGGGCCTATGAGCTATGTGATCGACCGACGTCTCAATGGCAAGAACAAGAGCACGGTAAATCGGCAACGCTTTCTTCGCCGTTACCGTGACCACATCAAGAAGGCAGTTGAAGAAGCCGTCAGCCGGCGCTCCATTACCGACATGGAGCACGGCGAACAGATCAGTATTCCGGGGCGGGATATCGACGAGCCGGTGCTGCACCATGGTCGCGGCGGCAAGCAAACGGTGGTTCATCCGGGTAACAAAGAGTTCACCACCGGTGAGCACATCGCACGTCCCCAAGGTGGTGGCGGCGGTAAAGGCCCTGGCAAGGCGGGCAATTCCGGCGAAGGCATGGATGAGTTCGTGTTCCAGATCACCCAGGAAGAATTTCTCGAATTCATGTTCGAGGACCTGGAGCTGCCCAATCTGGTCAAGCGCAACCTGAGCGGCACCGACACCTTCAAGACTGTGCGCGCGGGTATCAGCAACGAAGGCAACCCTTCACGCATCAACATCATCCGCACGTTGCGCTCGGCACATGCGCGGCGTATCGCGCTGTCCGGCAGCAGCCGGGCCAAACTGCGGCAAGTACAGGCTGAACTCGAACGGCTGAAGATCGAAGAGCCGGACAACTTCGGTGACATCCAGGAGCTGGAAATCGAGGCCGCGAAACTGCAGGCGCGCATTCGCCGCGTCCCTTACCTGGACACCTTCGACCTCAAGTACAACCTGCTGGTCAAACAGCCGAACCCCAGCTCAAAAGCCGTGATGTTCTGTTTGATGGACGTTTCCGGGTCGATGACCCAGGCGACCAAGGACATCGCCAAGCGCTTCTTCATCCTGCTGTACCTGTTCCTCAAACGTAACTACGACAAGATCGAAGTCGTCTTCATCCGCCACCACACCAGCGCGCGGGAAGTCGACGAAGAGGAGTTTTTCTATTCACGGGAAACCGGCGGCACCATCGTTTCCAGCGCATTGAAGCTGATGCAGGAGATCATGGCCGAGCGCTACCCCACCAACGAATGGAATATCTACGCAGCGCAAGCCTCGGACGGCGACAACTGGAACGATGACTCGCCGATTTGCCGCGACATCCTGATCAAACAGATCATGCCGTTCGTGCAGTACTACACCTACGTCGAAATCACCCCGCGCGAACATCAGGCGCTGTGGTTCGAATACGAGCGCATCGGCGAAGCCTTCGCCGACACGTTCGCCCAGCAGCAGCTGGTCTCTGCCGGTGATATCTATCCGGTGTTCCGTGAACTCTTCCAGCGCAGGTTAGTGACATGACCGCTAGAGAGCAGAAGCGCCAACCCCTCTCCACGGGTTCAGAGTGGACGTTCGAGCTGATCCAGGCCTACGACCGGGAAATCAGCCGCATTGCCGAACGTTATGCGCTGGACACTTACCCCAACCAGATTGAGGTGATCACTGCCGAGCAGATGATGGACGCCTATGCGTCCGTCGGCATGCCGCTGGGTTATCACCATTGGTCCTACGGCAAGCACTTCCTCAGTACGGAGAAATCCTACTCGCGCGGGCAGATGGGTCTGGCCTACGAGATCGTCATCAACTCAGACCCGTGCATCGCCTATCTGATGGAAGAGAACACCATCTGCATGCAGGCGCTGGTTGTGGCCCATGCCTGCTACGGCCACAACAGCTTTTTCAAAGGTAACTACCTGTTCCGCACCTGGACCGACGCCAGTTCGATCATCGATTACCTAGTCTTCGCCAAGCAGTACATCATGCAGTGCGAAGAGCGCCACGGGATCGACGCGGTTGAGGACCTGCTCGACTCATGCCACGCGCTGATGAACTACGGCGTCGATCGCTACAAGCGGCCCTACCCGATCTCGGCGGAGGAAGAACGCCGCCGCATGAAGGACCGGGAGGAGCACCTGCAGAAGCAGATCAACGACCTGTGGCGCACGATCCCGAAAAGTGCGAGCAAAAACGACAAAGAGGATTTCTCGCGCTTTCCCGCCGAGCCTCAGGAAAACATCCTCTACTTCATCGAAAAACACGCCCCACTGCTGGAGCCCTGGCAGCGTGAGGTGGTGCGCATCGTCCGCAAGATCGCCCAGTACTTTTACCCGCAGCGTCAGACCCAGGTCATGAACGAGGGCTGGGCAACGTTCTGGCATTACACGCTGATGAATGATCTGTATGACGAGGGGCTGGTGACCGATGGCTTCATGCTGGAATTCCTGACCTCCCACACCAGTGTTGTCTACCAGCCGGGCTTCGACAGCCCTTACTACAGCGGTATCAACCCCTACACGCTGGGGTTTGCGATGTATCAGGACATCCGGCGGATGTGCGAGCACCCCACCGAAGAAGACCATCACTGGTTTCCTGATCTGGCCGGCACCGACTGGCTGACGGCGGTCAAGTTTGCGATGAGCAGCTTCAAGGACGAGAGCTTCATCCTGCAGTACCTGTCGCCCAAGGTGATCCGTGACCTGAAGCTGTTCAGCATCCTCGACGATGATCAGAAGGACGATCTCCTGGTGCCCGCCATCCACGATGAAACCGGCTACAAGGTGATTCGTGAAACCCTCGCCGCGCAGTACAACCTCGGCAACCGTGAACCCAACGTGCAGATCTACAGCATTGACCGTCGCGGCGACCGCTCCCTGACCCTGCGCCATCAACAGCACGACCGCAAACCCCTCGGCGACTCTACGGACGAAGTGCTGAAACACCTGCATCGACTGTGGGGTTTTGATATCCATCTGGAAACGCTCCAGGGCGACCAGGTGATGAAAGTCCACCATGTTCCGCCGAGAAGCGAACACGCTGACAGTGAATATCCCCGGCTGGACCTGGCGGTCGTCCACTTATAAACCATGAGCGTTTCCAGCCTCCGCGATCGCGACTTAAGGTTTATCCTGTCGCCCTCACGGAGGCTTTTTTATGCAGATTTATAAAGTTGGCGGCGCGGTACGCGATCGCCTGCTTGGCAAACCGGTCACTGACATCGACTGGGTAGTAGTGGGTGCGTCGACCGAGGAAATGCTGGTCAAAGGCTACCGGCCAGTGGGAACGGACTTTCCCGTCTTCTTGCACCCGCTGACCGGTGAGGAATACGCGCTGGCCCGTACCGAACGCAAGACCGGCAAAGGCTATGGCGGCTTTGTTTTTCACGCCCATCCGGACGTCACCCTGGAGCAGGACCTGATCCGCCGCGACCTGACCATCAATGCAATTGCCGAAGACAAGAACGGCAACCTGACTGATCCCTATCAGGGCCAACAAGACCTAAAAGACCGGATTTTACGTCACGTTTCCCCCGCGTTCGCCGAAGATCCATTACGCCTCCTGCGCGTGGCCCGCTTCGCCGCGCGCTATGCCCCCGATGGCTTTACCATCGCCCCGCAGACCCTCGAACTCATGCGTCAGCTGAGCGGCTCGGGTGAGCTGGAAGCGCTGACACCGGAACGCAGCTGGAAGGAAATTTTCCGCGCTCTGATGGAAAAAGAACCCCAGGTGTTCATCGACGTCCTGCGTGAATGCGGCGCACTGAAAGTGCTGATGCCAGAAGTCGACGCGCTGTTTGGCGTGCCTCAGCCGGAAGCGCATCACCCTGAAATTGATACCGGTTTGCACGTCCTCAGCGTGTTGCATCAGGCTGCCGTGCACCGTCAGCCGCTAAGCGTGCGTTGGGCGTGCTTGCTGCACGACTTGGGCAAGGGACTCACCCCGCAAGAGGAGTGGCCGCGTCATATCGCCCACGAACACAAAGGTCTCAAAGCGATCAAGGCGGTGAACCAGCGTTTCAAGGTGCCAAGGGATTGTCAGGAACTGGCGCTGCTGGTGGGCGAATATCACACCCATGGCCATCGCGCGCTGGAATTGAAGCCGTCGACACTGCTGGATTTGCTGCAGAGCTTTGACGTGTATCGCCGACCGCAGCGTTTCGAGGACTTCATCGCCGCCTGCGAAATGGACGCCAGAGGCCGCAAGGGGCTCGAGGAGCGCACGTATCCGCAAGCCGAATATCTGCGCGGCGCTGCCGAAGCGGCGCGGCAAGTGGCGGTAAAGCCGCTGCTGGAGAAGGGTTTTCAGGGCCCGCAATTAGGCGAAGCGCTCAAGCGAGAGCGGCTGGATACGCTGAAGGTGTACAAAGCGTCGTATCAGCTCTAACCCGCCAGGTTGGTCGCGGCTGACCGGGCGGCCTGTCGAACGCCTGTTACACCGCAGCCAGCAGGGTGGCCGGGGTGAGTGGCTCGCTGCGCCATTCGAATGCAACCGGCCAGAGTTTCTGATCGATGTTCGCTTCAGCCCACAGCCGGGCAAACGGCACGCCGGCTTCAGGGTGCATGCGCTGCGGCGCGATCAGCGACAACGGCCACAGCACGAACGCGTTTTTGAGGATTTCGGCGCGGGGCAGAATCAGGCCGTCGAAGTTGCCGACCTGCTCGTCATACAGCAGGACATCAATGTCCAGCGGCAGACCCTTGCGATCGGGGGCATAACGTCCGTTATCGGCTTCAATGAATTTGAGGCGACGGTCCAGTTCGGTCAGCGGAAGGTCGGTCAGCGCGGAAACCACCAGATTGAAAAACGGCCCGCTCTTGATCCCCACCGGATGACTTTCGAACACCGGCGAGCAGGTCATGTCGATGAGAAAGCCGGCAAGGGCGTCGAGGCCGGCGCACAGATGGCGCTCCCGCTCGATATTGCTGCCCAGCCCCAGAAAAATCCGTGTCAGCGACATCCGCGCTCGATCTCCACCCCAACGCCCTTCGCCGCTGGCACGGCTCCCGGCTTGGTCAATTTGAGGTGCAGCCAGGGAATATTGAACTCGCTCATCAGCACTTCGGCCAGGCGCTCGGCGAAGGTTTCGACCAGCTGGAATTGAGACGCTTCGGCGAACGCCTGAATCCGCGCGGACACACTGGCGTAATCGAGCGCTTTGCTCAGATCATCGCCTGCGGCTGCAGGCCGATTGTCCCAGGCAAAACTCAGGTCCAGACGCAGGCACTGGCGAATGCCACGCTCCCAGTCGTAGGCGCCGATGACGGTATCGACCTCCAGACCTTCAATGAAAACTCTGTCCAAGCCTGTCTCTCCGCTGCACGACAAGGGCGCAATGCGCCGTTAGAATCAAGGCATCCTCGCCCGGAATGGTTAGCATGTTTTGGTTACTGGCGGTCCTCGCCTACCTGCTCGGCTCACTGTCCTTCGCCATCCTGATCAGCCGTATAACCGGCCGCCCGGACCCGCGCGCCAGTGGCTCAGGCAACGCCGGCGCGACTAACATGCTGCGCCTGGCCGGCAAGAAACTCGCTGTGCTGACCCTGATGGGCGACGTCTGCAAAGGCATGATCCCGGTGCTGATCGCCCGAGGTCTGGACCTCGACCCACGCCTGCAAGCCTGGATCGGACTGTGCGCCGTGTTGGGGCATCTGTTCCCGCTGTACTTCCGCTTCCGCGGCGGCAAAGGCGTGGCCACTGCTGCCGGCATGTTGCTGGCCTTGTATCCGCCCGCCGCCCTGCTCGCTATCAGCGCCTGGCTGCTGACGTTCTACCTGACCCGCACCAGCTCACTGGCCTCGTTGATCGCCACGCCGCTGACGCTGCCGCTGCTCGCATGGCAGGAACCCCACGCGTTACTGCCGATGAGCGTGTTAACGCTGCTCATCGTCTGGCGCCATCGGGGCAATCTACGCGACCTGTTTGCCGGGCGCGAACGGCATTTCTGAAGCGACACTCCGTCACAGCCCCAACCGGGCGCTTACACCACTTTGCCATCAAAGACCGGGCAATTGCTCCATCGGCCAGCGCGCCTGCACGGTGATGCTCAGGCTTTCCCTCTGCCCTGCCTGCAAACGCTGGCAGCCGGCAAAGGCGATCATCGCGCCGTTGTCGGTGCAGAACTCAGGCCGCGCGTAGTACACATTCCCGCCCAGGCCACTGAGCATCTGTTCCAGCGACAGGCGCAACGCCTTGTTCGCACTCACGCCGCCGGCGATGACCAGACGCTTGAGCCCGGTCTGCTTCAGCGCGCGCTTACATTTGATGGTCAAAGTGTCCACCACCGCCTGCTGGAAGGCCAGCGAGATGTCGCAACGGGTTTGCTCGCTGTCGTCTCCAGCGCTCTGGCACTGCTGCCAGGTGTTCAAAGAGAAGGTCTTCAAGCCGCTGAAGCTGAAATCAAGGCCCGGTCGGTCCGTCATAGGACGCGGAAAGACGAAACGCCCGGCTACACCGGATTGCGCCAGCCGGGAAATTTCAGGGCCGCCGGGGTAATTCAGGCCCATCATTTTCGCGGTTTTGTCGAATGCTTCGCCGGCAGCGTCGTCCAGGGTCTCGCCAAGCAACTCGTAAAGACCAATGCCGTCGACACGAACCAGCTGCGTGTGGCCGCCGGAAACCAACAAAGCGACGAACGGAAACTCAGGGGGATTTTCCTCCAGCATCGGTGCCAGCAAATGCCCTTCCATGTGGTGAACACCCAGTGCCGGGATGTCCCACGCGAAGGCCAGCGCCTGCGCGCACGAAGCCCCGACCAGCAGCGCTCCGACCAATCCAGGGCCCGCGGTATAAGCGATGGCATCGATCTCGGTCACGGCGCAGTCGGCCTCGGCCAACACCTGACGAATCAAGGGCAGCATGCGTTTTACGTGGTCACGCGACGCAAGCTCCGGCACCACGCCGCCATAGACCTGGTGCAGGTCGATCTGGCTGAATAATGCATCGGCAAGCAACCCGCGTTCGCTGTCGTACAGCGCTACGCCGGTCTCATCGCAGGAAGTTTCCATTCCCAGTACTAGCATGGGGTACGCCTTGTGGAGGCTGAATTCGAAGGCGCGCATAATAGTCGCCGCTCATGCCTGCGACCAGTGCTTTTCGATCAGAGGCTTTGCATTCCGCGAAGCAAGGGGTTAACATCCGCAACCCTTAAAAACCGACGTACTTAGTGCAAGTGTTGCAGTAAGCGTTGACCCCGGTAATGAATGAAGGTAGCTCTGGATGCCAGCCGTCAAAGTTAAAGAGAACGAACCCTTCGACGTAGCTCTGCGTCGTTTCAAGCGCTCCTGCGAAAAAGCCGGTGTTCTGGCTGAAGTTCGTAGCCGCGAATTTTACGAGAAGCCGACTTCTGAGCGTAAGCGTAAAGCAGCAGCTGCTGTTAAGCGTCACGCCAAGAAAGTACAGCGCGAACAGCGCCGCGCCGTTCGTCTGTATTAATACAGACGTCTGACGCAAGCTTCTGCCTTGCCCGGCCTTCAAAGCCGGGCTGTCGGCAGTTGCAGTTCTAGCCTCAAGCAACACCGATCAAGCAACACAAGACAGAGGCTGTTGACGCCGCAGATGCGACCGAGACAAACCCCGTCAATTTCTTCCAGCCTGATTCAGGCCGCGTTGACCCGTCTACACTGACCAAGCAACCGTCGTTACGGTTTGGATTCGCCACGATCTTTCTGGCGGGGCGCCTGATGATGAGAACGCCATGGCCGGACTGATTCCCCAAGGTTTTATTGACGACCTCCTGAACCGCACCGACATCGTCGATGTTGTCAGCTCACGCGTTCAATTAAAAAAGACCGGCAAGAACTTCAGCGCCTGTTGTCCTTTCCATAAAGAGAAGACACCGTCGTTCAGCGTCAGCCCGGACAAACAGTTCTATTACTGCTTCGGCTGTGGCGCGGGTGGCAATGCCCTCGGCTTCATCATGGACCACGACAACCTGGATTTCCCCCAGGCCGTCGAAGACTTGGCCAAAGCCGCCGGGATGGAAGTCCCACGCGAACAAGGCGTCAAAGGGCAAAAGCCCCGGCAGCCTACCGATTCGCCGCTCTACCCTCTATTAACAGCCGCTGCCGATTTTTACCGGGCCGCGCTGAAAAGCCATCCAACGCGAAAATCCGCGGTGGAGTACCTGAAAGGCCGCGGTCTGTCAGGCGAGATTGCCCGCGACTTCGGGCTGGGCTTCGCCCCTCCTGGCTGGGACAACCTCTACAAGCACTTAAGCAGCGACACCCTTCAACAGAAGGCGATGATCGATGCTGGCCTGCTGATCGAAAACGCCGAAACCGGCAAACGCTACGACCGCTTTCGCGACAGGGTGATGTTCCCCATTCGCGACAGTCGCGGCCGTGTGATCGCATTTGGCGGGCGCGTGCTGGGTGACGACAAACCCAAATACCTGAACTCTCCTGAAACCCCGGTGTTTCATAAGGGTCAGGAGTTGTACGGTTTATTCGAAGCTCGCAAATTTAACCGTAACCTGGACGAGATTATCGTCGTCGAAGGCTACATGGACGTCATTGCACTGGCCCAACAAGGCTTGCGCAATGCCGTCGCGACGCTGGGTACGGCGACCAGTGAAGAGCATTTGAAGCGGCTGTTTCGTGTGGTACCGAACGTGCTGTTCTGCTTCGACGGTGACCAGGCTGGCCGAAACGCCGCCTGGCGTGCACTGGAAGCGACGATTCCTGGCTTGCAGGACGGCCGGCGCGCGAGGTTTCTGTTTCTGCCCGAAGGGGAAGATCCCGACACCCTGGTGCGCGCAGAAGGCACCGACGCGTTCAAGGCGAGAATCAACCAGCACGCACAACCGCTGGCTGACTATTTCTTCGAGCAGCTGACCAAGGAGGCCGACCCGCGCTCCCTGGAAGGCAAGGCGCACATGGTGACACTGGCCGCGCCGCTGATCGAAAAAGTGCCGGGCGCCAATTTGCGCGAGCTGATGCGTCGACGCCTGAAAGAGATCACCGGGCTGGACACCGCTGCAGTCAATCAGTTGATGCAGTCCGCTCCGGCGGAAGCTCAGCCCAATTACGATCCGGGGTTCGATTACGAGGCCGTGCCGGATTACGGCGATTACCAGCAGCACGATTACCAGGCGCAGCCGGAATGGACACCGAACGCCCCGGGCGGTCAGCAGAAGAAATGGGACAAGAAGCCGTGGGACAAGGGTAAGAAATGGGACAAGAACGGTAAGCGTCCTGATTTCGAACCTCGTGGCCCACGCACACCGGCGACGGTCGAACCACCGGCACTGACAGCACTCAGAACGTTGCTGCATCACCCTGAGCTGTCAGCGCAGGTCGCCAACGCCAGTACGTTTGCCGATGAAGAGAATGTGTATTCGCAGCTTCTGGTGGCACTGATTGACGCTACACAGAAAAACCCGAAGCTGCGCACGATGCAGTTGATTGCCCGCTGGCATGGCACCGATCAAGGACGATTGTTGCGTCAACTGGCGGAAAAGGAATGGCTGATATCGGCCGATAACCTTGAACAACAGTTTTTCGACACTATAACTAGCTTGTCTGCCCGCCAACGCGAGCGACATCTGGAGCAACTGATCAGGAAGGAACGGCAGTCAGGCCTGAGCGCAGAAGAAAAAGTTCAGCTGCTCAACCTGTTAAATCGCAAAGTTCCTGCACAAACCCCGACCTCAACTGGCGCGTGAGGTCATAGCTCGGGTATAATCCCCGGCTTGTTTTTTGCCCGCCAAGACCTTCAGTGGATAGGGTGTTATGTCCGGAAAAGCGCAACAGCAGTCTCGTATCAAAGAGTTGATCACCCTGGGTCGTGAGCAGAAGTATCTGACTTACGCAGAGGTCAACGACCACCTGCCTGAGGATATTTCAGATCCAGAGCAGGTGGAAGACATCATCCGCATGATCAACGACATGGGGATCCCCGTACACGAGAGTGCTCCGGATGCGGACGCCCTTATGTTGGCCGACGCCGATACCGACGAGGCAGCCGCTGAAGAAGCCGCTGCTGCGTTGGCCGCGGTTGAGACCGACATCGGTCGCACGACTGACCCTGTGCGCATGTATATGCGTGAAATGGGTACCGTCGAGCTTCTGACACGCGAAGGCGAAATTGAAATCGCCAAGCGTATCGAAGAAGGCATCCGTGAAGTGATGGGCGCCATCGCGCACTTCCCTGGCACGGTTGAGCACATTCTCTCCGAGTACACTCGCGTCACCACCGAAGGCGGTCGCCTGTCCGACGTCCTGAGCGGCTATATCGACCCGGACGACGGCATTGCGCCGCCAGCCGAAGTCCCGCCGCCCGTCGACCCTAAGGCCGAGAAGGTCGAAGGTGCAGATGAGGAAGAGGAAGACGCCACCGACGATGAAGAGGACGAGGTCGAAAGTGGCCCGGACCCAGTCATCGCCGCGCAGCGATTCGGTGCGGTCGCAGACCAGATGGCTATTGCCCTCAAGGTTCTGAAAAAACACGGTCGTGGCAGCAAGCAGGCCAATGCAGAACTGCTGGCTCTGGCAGAGCTGTTCATGCCGATCAAGCTGGTTCCCAAGCAGTTTGAAGGTCTGGTTGAGCGTGTTCGCGGTGCCCTTGAGCGTCTGCGTGCACAAGAGCGCGCCATCATGCAGCTATGTGTTCGTGATGCACGCATGCCGCGCGCCGACTTCCTGCGCCAGTTCCCGGGCAACGAAGTTGACCAGAGCTGGACCGATAGCCTGGCAAAAGGCAAAAGCAAATACGCTGAAGCCATTGGTCGTCTTCAAGCCGACATTCAGCGTTGCCAGCAGAAGCTGACCGCGCTGGAAGAAGAAACCGGCCTGACCATCGCGGAAATCAAGGACATCAACCGTCGGATGTCGATCGGTGAGGCCAAGGCCCGCCGCGCGAAGAAAGAAATGGTTGAAGCCAACCTGCGTCTGGTGATCTCGATCGCCAAGAAGTACACCAACCGTGGCCTGCAATTCCTCGATCTGATCCAGGAAGGCAACATCGGTCTGATGAAGGCGGTGGACAAGTTCGAATACCGTCGTGGTTACAAGTTCTCGACGTACGCCACCTGGTGGATTCGTCAGGCGATCACTCGCTCGATCGCTGACCAGGCACGCACCATCCGTATTCCGGTGCACATGATCGAGACGATCAACAAGCTCAACCGCATTTCCCGTCAGATGTTGCAGGAAATGGGTCGCGAACCGACGCCGGAAGAGCTGGGCGAACGCATGGAAATGCCTGAGGATAAAATCCGCAAGGTATTGAAGATCGCTAAAGAGCCGATCTCCATGGAAACCCCGATCGGCGATGACGAAGACTCGCACCTGGGTGACTTCATCGAAGACTCGACCATGCAGTCGCCAATCGATGTCGCCACGGTAGAGAGCTTGAAAGAAGCGACGCGTGAAGTGCTGTCGGGCCTCACCGCCCGTGAAGCCAAGGTCCTGCGTATGCGTTTCGGTATCGACATGAACACCGACCACACCCTCGAGGAAGTCGGTAAGCAGTTCGATGTTACCCGTGAACGTATCCGTCAGATCGAAGCCAAGGCGCTGCGCAAGCTGCGTCACCCGACGCGAAGCGAGCACCTGCGCTCGTTCCTCGACGAGTAAGCGACACGTCATACCAAAACCCCCGGCATCGCTGGGGGTTTTGCGTTTTAAGGAATAAATTTCCGGCAGAGTGCCACTGCTGTCCAGCCCGGCTACACTCGATTGATTCTCTTCAATGAATCACCGAGGCTGCCATGATTTGGATGCCGGCCATTGCTCTCTTGTGCTTGCTCGCCCCCACTGCTGTCACCGCCCAAACAATGCCTGGCGTGAGTGAAAACGGTCAAGCGATGCATCAAGAATGGCTGCCCGGCGAGGAGACCGAATCCGGGAATGCAGCCGGGATAAGCCGCTACCTTTCCACAGTGTTGATCAGCGACCGATTCGCAGGTGCCGATCAACGTCCCCAACCCGAGCAATTCAGCGGACTGGACGATCCGCCTTCCGCATCGCAGGCGGCCACTCACTCCAGTGAGCGAAGCAAGCTCTGGCACGAATTCCTGCTCATCGGACTCCCCGGATTGCTGTTCCTGACGACGGTGCTGGCCATTGTGGTGCGGATCAATCGCCGTCTCAGTTCGGAAATCTCCCGCCGAATAGCGCTCGAACAAGAGCTACGCAGCAGTGAATATCACTATCGCGGCATGATCGAGAGCCTTTCGGCCATCGCATGGGAAGCCAATACCCACGACTACTCCTACAACTACGTCTCGCCCCACGCGCAGGACTTGTTGGGGTATCCGCTGCACCAATGGCGAAGGCCCGGATTCTGGCGAAGCATCGTTCACCCGGAAGACATCGACTACGCCCAGGCCTACTGCGACCGCGAAATGGCGGAGGGCAACGATCACAGCCTCGATTATCGGGTCCTGAGCGCCGACGGCAGGGTGGTATGGATTCGTGACATCGTGAGCATGATCGGCTACGGCCGAGAGCCCGTGATGCGCGGGCTGATGATCGACATCAGTGAAGCCAAGCAAACCGAAGAAGCGCTGCGTCTGTCGGAAGGAAAGTTCGCGTCGGTGTTCGCGCAATGCCCTGACATGCTGGTCATCGCGCGTCTTTCCGACGGCTGCTTTCTGGAGGCCAATCCGGCATTCGCGGAGCAGATCGGCGTCAGCCCGGCCGATGTCGTAGGACGCGTGCCTTCAGAGCTGAATATCTGGGGGATTCCCGACATTGGGCACAGTCTGCTGCAACGCCTTCAGAAGGGCAGCATACGCAACCTGGAAATGCCGTTTCGGCGCAGTGATGGCCGCCTGTTCACCGGGCTTCTGTCTGCCGAGCCCTTCGATCTGGACTCCACTGCGGCAGTCGTTCTGGTGGTGAGGGACATCACGCCGCTCAAGGAGGCCCAGCAGCAACTGCAGATGTCGGAGGAGAAATTTGCCAAAGCGTTCCACTCTTCCCCCGACGGCCTGCTGATCACACGGCAAAGCGACGGGCTGCTGGTGGAAGTGAACGACGGTTTTAGCCGTATCACCGGTTATCACAGCTCGCTGTCGCTAGACCGCACCACCCTTGAGCTGGGCATCTGGGTAGACCTTAACGAGCGACAGCAATTACTTGAGCAATTGAGCCGCGATGGCTTCGTGAAGGACTTCACCAGCCACATCCGTCGCAGGGATGGTCAGATTCGCCGGTGCGAAATTTCCGCGCGGCCACTGCCGATTGCCGGTGAAGACTGCATGCTCACTATTGCGCGCGATATCACTGACCGCCACCAAATGCAGGAGAAACTGCAATTGGCCGCGACGGTATTTGAGAGCACAGCGGAGGGCGTACTGATCACCGACACACGGCAGCGGATCAATGCCGTCAACCGCGCCTTCAGCGAGATCACCGGCTACAGCGAAGTGGAAGCGCTCGGCGACACGCCTCGATTGCTGGCGTCCGGACTCCACGACAGCGCGTTCTACGCCGCCATGTGGTACCAACTGACAGCAGAGGGTCACTGGCAGGGAGAGATCAGCAACCGGCGCAAAAATGGTGAGATCTATCCGAGCTGGCTGACCATCAGTGCCGTGCGCAATCGCGACAAATTCATCACCCACTTCGTCGCGGTGTTCGCTGATATCTCCAGTTTGAAGCAGGCTCAGGCCCGGCTGGATTATCAGGCGCACCACGACCACTTGACCGGCCTGCCGAACCGGACGCTGTTCGAAAGCCGGCTGCACGCCGCGCTGGCTCACTCAAGAGCGGCTCACAGCGTTGGCGCGGTGTTGTTTCTGGACCTGGACCGCTTCAAGCACATCAACGACAGCCTCGGCCACCCGGTCGGCGATCTGCTGCTGAAAAGCATCGCGGTACGCCTGAAGGAGAACCTGCGCGACATCGACACCGTCGCACGACTCGGTGGCGATGAATTCATCATCCTGCTGCCTGGCCTGCAGAACCCAAGTGACGCCGAAGCAGTTGCAACCAAGCTGCTCAACAGTTTTTCAGCGCCGTTTCAGGCCGGCGAACACGAATTCTTCATGAGCACCAGCATCGGCAGCGCGCTCTTCCCAACCGATGGCACCGATGTGGCCACGCTGATCAAAAATGCTGACGCGGCGATGTATCGCTCCAAGGCGAAGGGGCGCAACCGCGTCGAGCACTACACGCGGGATCTGACCGCTCAGGCCAGCGAGCGGATTGCCCTGGAGCACGAGCTGCGGCGCGCCATCGAGCGTAACCAGTTCACCCTCTCCTACCAACCCAAAATCAGTTTGCTGACGCACCGGTTGGTCGGCGCCGAGGCGTTGATACGCTGGTTCCACCCCGCCTTCGGCGATGTACCGCCCGAGCGGTTCATCCCGCTGGCAGAAGAAAACGGCATGATCCTGCAGATCGGCGAATGGGTGCTGGATACGGCCTGTCAGCAATTGCAGGAATGGAACCAGCGCTACGACGTGTTCGGCCCCTTGTCGGTGAACCTTGCCGGCGCCCAATTGCGTCAACCCAACCTGGTAAACAGGATCGAGCGTCTGCTGCTCCAGCACCAGTTACAGCCAGGGTGTCTGCAGCTGGAGATCACCGAGAACTTCATCATGTCGCAGACCGAGGAAGCGCTTTCAGTGCTGCATCGCCTGAAAAAACTTGGCGTGCAACTGGCGATTGACGACTTCGGCACCGGCTACTCCTCGCTCAGTTACCTCAAACGCCTGCCGCTGGACATCCTCAAGATCGACCAATCATTTGTGCGCGGTTTGCCTGATGACCCCCATGATGCTGCCATTGTCCGCGCAATCATCGCGCTAGGACGCAGCATGCAACTGACGGTCATCGCGGAAGGCGTCGAGACCCTTGAGCAACAGCAATTCCTGGCAGACGAAGGCTGCGAACAAATCCAGGGCTACCTCGTCAGCCTGCCCCTGCGCGCGGAGGAATTCTGCACGACATTTCTTCGTACAACCGTTTCAGACGTTTCGGATAGCACAGCGCGCAAACCGTCGTTATAATCCGCCGCCTACTGAGGGCCTATAGCTCAGTTGGTTAGAGCAGGGGACTCATAATCCCTTGGTCCACGGTTCGAGTCCGTGTGGGCCCACCATACTCAAAGCCGCGCATTGCGCGGCTTTCGCGTTTCTGGCGGAACCATCGCGGACACAGTCCTATGGTCCAAGGTTACAATTTAGGTACAGTGCTGGTTCGTCAGCCGCCTACGAGCCCCTCTCATGGCTACTCTCGTCAAAACCCCTTCCGGCACTTGGAAGGCACTAATTCGTAAAAATGGCTGGCCCACTGTCGCCAAAACCTTCCGCACAAAGCGTGATGCGGAGGACTGGTCGAGGCGTACCGAAGAAGAAATGGTGCGTGGCGTGTACATCCGGCGCAGCGGCTCGGAGAAAATGACGCTAGAGGCCGCACTCAAGCGCTATCTGAGCGACATAACCCCAACTAAAAAGCCCACTACTCAGCGTGGCGAAACCTCGAAAGCCAAGAAACTCATCGAGCACCTGGGCAAATACTCACTGGCTGCCCTCTCCGCTGAAATCATCGCCGGCTATCGTGACAAGCGCCTGAACGAACCCAGCCGTGGTGGGACCATCAGCAACAACACCGTGCGCCTTGAACTGGCCTTCAATTGATGCCACCTGAAGGACGCCACACCGTACTCCCGTAGCAGCGTCACCGAGGTATAGGGTCTCTGGAGTACTTGCAGGTATCGCCCATCTAACAGAGCGAACCACTCATCCTGTCGCTTTGCTGGTTCTATGAGCTGAATTCGTTCGGGAGCAGGATAATTCTGCTTATCAACCCAGGCAGCAATGGGTTTATTACCATGCGTACGCATGAATGCAACACGATGCTTACCTTCATGCGCAGTCAATATAGCCAAGGGCTTGTACCAAGTATAAAGAGCCTTGTTGGACCATGTGAAGTTAGTCGAGTAGCTCTCAACTCGCGCCCTTCCCGCTCGCGGGAAGGGCGGGGGGATGGGCGACTCTAAAAACCGTTAACCGATTGTAAATAAACGACTAATACCAAAAACAAGACAGTTTCAGCGCGCCTCTGATTCATGTTTAGTCATAAGGCGCATTGAACCCGCCCCGGACACAAAGCTCACGGCAGGCGAATGCACACGACTACGAAAACTCCGCGCTCCGCTTGGGCAACCCCTTCGGTTGCATCCCGTGTCCGAACTTGCCGGACTGGCTGCGGGGGCAGGTACGGCGGGCAGAGCCCTTGACCTTCCCCTTACCATAGGCTCAGCGCTTCCCGTGGCATCAAGGGTCCGGCTACGCCCGGCATCCTCACCCGTTCGGTGCTCGCCTTCGGCTCCGCTCCGCATGCGGCCTCCGGTGCCGCCCTTGACACCACATCCAGCAAAAACCTTGGTACTTTGGTACGCACCTAAGACTAGAGCGGATGCGCTCCTGCGTTCAACCAAACAGCGAGAAACCCACATGACCTCAGAAAACCAAGAGCCAACGCAGCATCAAGGAAGCACCGAAATCTTAGCCGGTGATGGGAAGACCCCGGAGCATCAGATTTCTGAGGCAGAGCAGAACCAGCGTAAGAAAGCTGTCGCCCTCGCCGATGCGTCCATTGGTCTTTCTGGATTCAAAACCTCAGAAGGAATGAAACACCTTGGTCAGCGCTACATCACCGGCGAAATTGACCTATACGAATTCGTGATGCTCTCGCAGAAGATGCTTCCTGACACGGGCGATTCTCAGCCATCAGGAACGCAGTGAGCTTTGCTAAAAGCTTGTTCATGAAAAAGAACTAAAGCGAGTGGAGATCTAGCGCAGGATAGGCTTCCACCGGTAATATGACACCCACTACGCCTGCCTTCGCTCTACCCCAACTATCCGACATACCGCATCAAGGAAAGCTTGTTCATGAACAAATGTTTGGGGGATATGAGACCTAGTGCAGGATAGGCTTTCACCGGAAAGCTGTATTACACAACGCCATCTCCACTACGGTTTTTCCTTGTTCATGAACAAATTTTAAAGACGGTGAAGCACTAGTGCAGGATAGGCTAACCTCCGGTAAACTACCCCGGTAGTTTGTTTCTGCCCCTTGGGGCGCTGGTGTTTAGAGGGGACGTAGCTTGTTATGGAGAAATCGAAGGTATCTAAGGCGAACCAGTACATGGACGTGTACTTAGGTGCGCTCAAAGAACCGTGGGCCGAACACTGCAAGGCACTGGGCAAGAAGCCCGGCGCAGCAATCAAGGAAGCAATAGAGCTACAGCTAAAAAAACTCAATCGCTCCCACCCTCGAGAACCTACCAGCAAACAAAGCCCATCCCATATGAAGAGCCAAAGGTTCGGTTTGAGATCCTGCTGACACCATCCGAAAAGGCGGCTCTTACAGAACGGGATGAGGCCGAACGATGCTCACAACGTCGATGGATCATTGATGCAATTCGGGCCGGACTGACAAATGAAGCGCAGTTCGGCATGAGTGATATTGAGGCACTGGGTGAGTCCAATTACCAACTGCTTGCTATTGGACAAAATTTGAATCAAATCGCGAGAAAGCTAAATGAGGGTGTCCATGATCCTGTTCAGACAGAATTGATAAAGGGGTTAAGTGCAATTATCGACAGGCACACGCATATCGTGAACGTAGCTATCCGAGCCAGTCTTGAGCGTTGGGTTCTTGAATGAGTATGCTCACAGTGCGATCACCGACCCACAAGTCACTACTCGTAAACTGGCCGAGGCGTTGGTTACCGTATTGGTCAGGCACACACGTAAATTAGTTACCAAGGAGCGTCAATGTCACGTTACAGTTTTTTTAAGATCATCAGCGCACCGGATGAAGATAGCGATCTTGAAGACTTGCTGGGTTACGGTTTGTATGACTGGCTTAATCACGGAGTCGTCGGCCACGATACTGATCTCCAGACATATTTCTTCAACTTGGAAGGTTCGTGGATATCCGGAACTACACCGAGTGAAATCCTAACCATTTCCGACTTACAGTCCATTCTCTCTGCCATATTCGATGGCGCTAAGCTTCCCTTCAACCCTGAGGGATTGTTACGAATCGCTGAGGATGGAGAGAGCAATCCAGTTATTCTTACTCCGGCTGAGGCTGCGGCGCAATCGAGTCAGGTCAGCAAGCAATACCTCGCGACCCTGCTTACTTTGGCGAAAACCTGAAATAGGAAAAAACTGATGACTTGTGAAAACGCACTACCTTTGAACAAAGAAATACGCGATTGCACAGACGTCGAACTAGTAGCACTCCAGAACGCGACTACTGTCGAGTTGAAACGCCGGGTACGTGAAAACTTAGAAAGCGTTGCCGATCAATACATCTATTTGTTTGGAAAAAAAGAGGGGATGGAGGAAATAGGAGAAGACCTGTGCCGATTGGTTGCGCCTAACAGACACCCCGGCGGCTGGTGCGGCCTCGTGCAGCACCTGGTAAAAATTAGCGGGTAGACAAAAGCGCAGGGGGCGTTATCAGCGGAAGATACGTAGGGCACTCACTGATTCGTGAGAAGGCTCAGCTACCCACGGGGTAAATATCTAGGAAAATTTCGTTATCCTCGGATGCTGCCGGGAATGTGACGCTCACTACGCCAGCATGAAGAAATCAGACCTGCTGCGGGATAGGTTTTCACCGGAAAGCTGTAGTACTCAACGGCTTCTCAAGGAATCCGGGATTCAACAGCATTAAATGGGGTAAAGCACTAACCAAATACCCTGTTATGCATTAGGATCACCCCATTAGAAAGACAGGGACGCCTGATGCACTCTCTTACACCCGACTTCCTCTCAGGGCTACGCTATAACGGTCTTCAGATTGCTACGTTGCGCTCACTCGGCGAGCTTCGGGGCAAGCAACAGCTATTCGTAGCTCACCGTCCACGGATTCTCAAAGGCCTCAAACAACTCGCGGCCATTGAGTCCTCCGAGTCATCGAATCGCTTGGAAGGTGTGGTTGTAGCATCTGGGCGGCTGAAATCGCTCATCATGAAAAATGCGGAGCCCAAAACCCGCTCAGAACAAGAAGTAGCCGGATATCGCGATGCTCTTGCTTTAATCCACGAAGCAGCAGCCGTATCGCCGTTATCTGAGGGTATCATCCAGCAGCTAAATAATATGCTTTGCCGGTATCTGCCACAGGAAGAGAACTATGGGAAAGCGACAACAAACAACACAATTGATTGTCCCCCTGCTGGCAGCTCAACCGTTGGCTCACATCCGCTCGAAGGACATTTTCGGCCAATGGCGATGGCCGATACGATCATTCGCTACCAGACTGCGTTAGACCAGAATCTAGCCGACCCGTTGGTCCTAGTACCACTTAGTATCCTCGATTTTCTCTGCATACATCCGTTTTCAGATGGGCATGGCCGCGTAGCGCGACTGCTTACCTTGCTACTGCTTTACCAGCTTGATTATTCCGTAGGCCGCTTCATCAGCATTGAGCGTATTTTCGAGGACTCTAAGGAGAGCTACTACAGAACCCTTGAAACAAGCTCACAGGGCTGGCATGAAGGTGAACACGATGTCCAACCATGGCTCAACTATTTCTGGGGAGCTTTGCTACGTGCTTACAAGGAGTTTGAGGTGCGCGTAGGCACTATTGACTACCTTCCTAGAGGAAAGAGCGCCAGAGTTCGAGCTGAAGCACTTAAGCGCACCGGACTATTTTCGATTTCAGAGATCGAAAAGTCTTGCCCCGGCGTGAGCCGGGACACCGTACGTTTGGTTCTCCGCTCATTAAAAGCAGGCGGTTTAATTGAGCCTACAGGAAAAGGACGTAATGCAAAGTGGAAAAAACTAAGCAGTATGCATTCGACACCTAGCGATTGCCCCGCAACCACCGCCCTAATACTGACGCCTCCGCGAGAAACACATGAATAACAGCGACATCGTCCAGAAGCTATGGACTCTCTGCGATATCCTCCGCGATGACGGCATCAATTACAGTGATTACGTTACCGAACTTGTGCTACTTCTATTCATTAAGATGGAATATGAGCAAGTCCAGAACAATGTTGATTTCAGCCACAAGCTACCGGTCGGTGCCCGATGGCCAGATCTAGCAGAAAAAACTGGACAACAACTGCTCGACCATTACAGGCAGTTGCTAGTTGATCTTGGAAATAATAAGGACCCATTGATCGCGGCCATTTATGCCGAAGCTCAAACGCGCCTGAAAGAGCCACATCACCTTGAGCAACTGATCAAGAGCTTGGACAGCATTGACTGGTTTAGCGCCCGAGAGGATGGGCTTGGCGACCTCTACGAAGGATTGCTGGAAAAGAACGCCAATGAAACCAAATCAGGAGCAGGTCAGTACTTCACGCCGCGCCCACTGATTGACAGTATTATTCGATGCGTACGACCACAAGCCGGCGAAACTATTCAAGATCCAGCATCGGGAACCGCTGGCTTTTTAATCGCCGCCGACGCTTATATCAAAAGCCAAACTGACGATCTCCAAAAGCTGAGTGAGAAAGCACGTAATTTTCAGAGGTCTCGCGCATATTCTGGCATCGAACTAGTACCAGGTACACGCCGATTGGCACTTATGAATACATTGTTGCACGGTATGGAAGGTATTGTACATTTGGGCAGCGCTCTCGGCCCAACCGGTGCGAATCAACCAAAGGTCGACATAATTCTTTCAAATCCCCCATTTGGTACTGCCAAGGGGGGCGGGGGCCCGACTCGCGATGATCTCTTATTTAAGACCAGCAACAAGCAATTAGTTTTTTTGCAGCACATCTATCTAGGGCTTAAACCCGGCGGGCGTGCTGCCGTTGTACTACCGGATAACGTATTGTTTGAAGCAGGCGTCGGGACCGACGTTCGCCGCGACTTGTTAGAAAGGTGCAACCTACACACCATATTGCGTCTTCCCACCGGCATATTCTACGCTCAAGGTGTCAAAACAAATGTGCTCTTCTTTCAACGAGGTACTGTCAACAATCCACGACAGGAAAAGAGTTGCACTAAAAGGGTTTGGATATATGACCTTCGCAGCAATATGCCAAACTTTGGAAAACGTACGCCTTTCAGTGAAAACAACCTCAAAGCCTTCGAGCACGCATACGGCGAGGATGCTAACGGTAATAGTCCACGCTCCGAGAATGTTGAAGGTGTCGGTGAGCTTAGCCGATTCCGGGTTTTTACCCGTGATCAGATCCGAGAGCGAGGCGATTCTTTGGATATCAGTTGGCTCAAGTCCGCTGAAAGTCTTTCGTCTTCAGACCTATCCACACCGGAAGCGCTAGCCGGCGAAGCTTTGGCCGAACTGACCGACGCATTGCGTGAGCTTGAACAGCTAATAGAAGTACTCGGGGCGGGGTATGAAGTGTCATCGCAAAAACAGTTGATGTCAGAGGTAATGGGATTAGGCGCGGATGAAGGAGCGGCTGAAGATGAGTGAGCTGCCACAAGGGTGGCTTGCAGTGACACTCGGAGAGGTTATCGATTTCAAATACGGTAAATCTCTACCTGCAGCTAATCGAGATGGAGGCAAATTTCCCGTTTACGGTTCGAACGGTATCGTGGGCCATCACTCATCTTGGCTCTCAGCAGCACCAACCATTATTATTGGACGTAAAGGCAGTGTTGGAGAGGTATGCTTTTCAGAAAAAAATTGTTCTCCTATAGACACGACTTATTATGTCGATAATTTTGATTATCTTAGCCCAAAATTCTGCTTTTATTTACTGAAGCAACTAAGGTTGAGCGAGCTGAATAAGTCTACCGCCATACCTGGATTAAATCGCCAAGACGCGTATAACTTAACTATTCCGCTACCTCCATTAAAAGAACAAATTCGTATCGCTGAGAAGATTGACGCTTTACAGGATAAACTCAAAAACATCAAAACTCGTATAGATAATATTCCAGAGCTGTTTAAACTTCTCCGTCAATCCATCCTGTCAGCTGCAACATCTGGACAATTAACAGAGGATTGGAGAGGAGGTTTTTCTCCATCTATGAGTGCCATAGAGCTTCATAAAAAAATCAAGAAGGCGCACGAAACCGAAGGCGGACATGCACGTAGCAATGCATCAGAGCCGACAGAGAAGGCTCATGACCTTTCCGCTAATGATTTGCCAGAAGAGTGGGAGATCGCAGTTCTAAGAGATATTTGCACCCCTGGCAAACCAATTACTTATGGAATTCTTAAACCGGGCCCAGAGTTAGATGAAGGCGTCCCCTACATTCGCGTTGCCGACTTTCCAGGGAATAAACTAAATATTGAGGGGATCAAGAAAACAAGCCCAGAAATTGATACCCAATACAAGCGCGCACGGCTATCCGCGGGAGACTTGCTCCTCTCGATTAGAGGAAGCGTTGGAAGACTAATCAAAATTCCGACAGAGCTAGAAGGAGCAAATATCACACAGGACACGGCACGTCTGTCGATATCACCCGAGATATCAACAAATTATGTCTATCTGGTTTTGCTTGCAAACTCAACTCAACGCCGGATGAAAAACGCAATACGAGGAGTTGCAGTTCGCGGGATCAACATCGGCGATGTTCGCGCCCTTCAAATTCCTCTCCCTACGCTAGACGAGCAGATCGAAATCGCCCGTCGCGTTGAAAAAATTTTCGCGTTAGTGGATGTGCTGGAATGCAAGGTCCAAGCTGCCAAAATCCGTATCGATCGATTGAGCCAAAGCATCTTGGCTCAAGCATTCCGAGGAGAATTAGTCCCTCACGACCTTAATGACGAGCCGGCCGCCGCTTTACTTGATCGCGTCAAGACTCAACGCTCTACAACACCTAAAATAATGCGAGCAATCAATAGTATGATTCTAGACAAAGAAGCAGCTCAGAAAGAAATCATCTCTGTTGTTGACGCGCTGGTTCAGGCAGGCAGCCCTTTAACAAGCCTAGAACTTCTTAAATTCGCCGGCTATTCAAGCGATGCTGGCACTGACCAGATGGAGCAGTTTTTTCTTGACTTAAGAAAACAACTATTTCTAACAACAATCATTAAACACCGCCCCAAAAACAGTCACGAAGACTGGTTTTCACTGACCAACATGGAAAACGCGGAATGAAAGTTGACAAACTACACATTCGATCCCGATTTAAAAATCTAGATAATGTTAGAGTTGACTTTGACGAAGACAATTTAATGACCGTCATTGTTGGACGTAATGGTTCTGGAAAATCCAACGTACTAGAGGCACTTGTTTCTATTTTTCGCAACCTAGATCTAGGAGAGCCACCACCGTTCTCTTACAGCATCACTTATAGACTAGGCGAAGAAAAGTCCGACCGATGGGAAGAAATTACAATCGACGCGGACCCTGAAAGGGGCACACTGGCGAAGCAGTACCTCGTAACGGCGAAAAGCTTGAAAGCATCCGAAATTCAGATCATTCCATTTTCAAAAGTAAAAAGAAACAAAAAGACTGGGGTTGCGGCCTATCTACCAAAATATCTATTTGCATATTATTCAGGCCCTAGCGACCGACTTGAAAAATACTTCCGAAAGCATCGCACAGATTTTTATCAAAAATTATTAAAAAACAATGTAAATTTAAAAGGGGATATACGCCCACTTTTCTATGCAAAACCGAACCACAGCCAATTTGTATTACTTTCTTTCTTTCTCGCAGAGCAAGACAGCCCAGAAAGAGTATTCCTGCGCACACACCTTGGCATTGAGAGTTTAGATAGCATCCACTTTGTGATGCGCCAACCTTCTTGGGCGAAGGACAAAAATGAACTATTTTGGGGCGCAGATGGCGTTGTTCGAAAATTCTTAGACGCCCTTTTCCCATATGCCTTAGCGCCGACAAAAATAACAAGAAAAGAGGATATTACTCTAACTGGGAAAAATATAAAAAATGAATTTTTTCATTTATTTTTGCCAGATTTAGAATCTTTAAAAACATTCGCTAAAGACCTGACACCCGACGAACTTTTTAAAATGCTAGAAAGCACTCTTTTGTCCGAAATCATTTCCGAAGTTAGCATTAGAGTCAAAGTAACTAATAGTGAACTACCCCTAACATTTAGAGAGCTCAGTGAGGGCGAACAGCAGCTCCTCACAGTTTTAGGCCTGCTTAACTTCACAGGAGGTAAAGATTCTCTATTTCTACTCGATGAGCCCGACACGCATCTCAATCCATCATGGGCTGTTAAGTATCTTAATTTTTTGCGGGAGTTCGTGCCAAACCATGAGACCAGCCATCTATTAATGGTGACTCACCACCCATTAGCCATTGCAGAGCTTGAGCGCGGTCAGGTTCAGGTTATGAAAAAAGACGCAAACCGCATTACCGCAGAAATACCATTAGAAAGTCCGCGCGGAATGGGTATAAACCTCATGCTACGGAGCGATATGTTTGGTCTAAAAACCACACTGGATGGTATTACCCAGGACAAACTAACTCGGAGAAATTTTTTAGCCAGCAAAGAAAGTATAACCAAGGAAGAAGAGGTAGAGCTCAGAGAAATCAACGCCGAACTCGATGAGTTAGGATTCAGCCTTTCAACAGATGATGTAGACTATATGGATTACCTAGTCCAAAAGTATCATAGCAAGCTAGGAGAAACACTCTAATGCGCTGGATTTGCAAGGAAGACATTCAAGAATGTTTAACGGAGCTTTGGCGTAATACAGCCGCTGAAGCTTTGCAGAAGCTGCAAGAAGCTGAGTCGGTCGATAAACGTAAAGAAATTCTAAAAAAAACAAGTTCCACAGATATCTGGAGAGATTTCTATGCCTCTCTCCCAGAGAACCTAAAGAAAAAATGCTGGTACTGTGAGGCCGAGGATATTCGCGCCGACATGCCAGTGGATCATTTCCGGCCTAAGAACAAAGTTGAAAATGATAAAGAACACGACGGGTACTGGTGGTTAGCATTCAATTGGGAAAACTATCGCTGCGCGTGTACCTTCTGTAACAGTAGAAGAAATTTTGAACTAACTCAAGGAGGAAAGGCATGTAAATTCCCTCTCGTCAACCCTGAAAAAAGAGCTTATTCGCCTGAGCAGCCGTGGCAAGAAGAACAGCCAGACTTCCTTGATCCATTCGACCCTGACGATTGGAAGCTGCTTTGGTTTGATGGGGACGGTCGACCCGAAGCGAAGCCTGAAGCAAACTTAGAAGAACAACGTAAAGTTTCTAATTCAATAGATATCTTTCATCTACATGAAACACGTATCAACAGAGCGCGCAACAGAATAAGGATAGAAATAGAAAAACAAATAAAAACAATAAAATATGGAGCTCCAAACGAGGTTCTGCAGGCAAAGTTGACACTAAGAGCAATGACTAGAGAAACTACAAAACTCTCGAGGGCCGCAATCGTGTATCTTCGTCAACACAGGGAGTTAGTGGCCGTTAAGCAAATTCTCGACCTCGACTAGTTGCTCTTCATCTAAAATTAGCCCCTGCCTACTACGGACATGATTTACACACCGGTTTCAGCAGAGGCCTACAACAAGATGAATCAGCCTAGATTGGATTCCCAGGTAGCATTAGGCTTCACCAGTTGATTCAGCTGTACCCGCGGCCTTCTTCAAAGGAGCAATGAAGCTCGTCTGCCAAGAGCGCGCTATGCGTCTTTCGAGCTCTTCACGCAGGTCCATGTGTTCTTCAAACCAAGCACGCAACTTATCCTTGACCCCCGCACGGTATCCACCCAAGCCGTAGCCGTATTCTTTTTCGCAATCATCCCAAAGTTCGCGGTCTTGACTAAGTGCTAGTGTATACACGGCGATAGCGTGATGACGAGCAGCATTAACGAAGTCGGCGTCCCACTGAGCAGCGTCGGCCTGCACTTGCTGCAGGAAGCCCCGCACGCTTTCGAGCTCCTCGTTATCCAGATCGGATTCGATAACGGCGGTTAAGCCAGCAAGTATTGCTGATGATCTAAACTTGGCTTCAGCAGCCGCGCCGTCGCCCAAATATTGATAAGCGCTGAAGTTCCAGAAGCGACCAGCCCGCCGAGTTGCAGCCCAAACTGTTCGAGCATGGAGCTGGCCAACGACCCCAAGAAGGAGATCGTAAGCAGGACGGCGCATGCCGCATAACTGAGCATTGCGATTTGCAAATCGATCAAGATTACCGCTTACCGTATTCAATGCTGCCATCGCGGTAGCCTGTGCACGGTTTTCAATCATCTGATCAATGGTAGCAATCGTTGCCTTTGCGGAGTCAGCCTGTGTGCCCCGCATTGCCGAAATGCGATCCAACACGAAGTGCGTCAGCGAAGAAGGGTCATCAGTGCTGGCATCAAAAGCAAATGCTTCAATCCCTGCTAAGCCGATTTTCTGAAGAGCATCCTCGATTTGGCCAATTTTAATGTCGTAACCTTCGTCAATATCTTCAGCAGCATCCCCCGAATCATGCCGCATCGAAAGCGCGTCACCCTGGCGGGCGAGCGCGACAATTGACACTCGCTTGAGTAGTGCTGGATCGGCGTCTGTCTCATTAACGTGCGTAAGGAGGGCTTGAACACTGGGGTCTGGCGCACTGCCCCACTTGGAGCACAAAAGCGTAATTGCTCTAGAGTCTTTCAGATGCTCAAGAATGTCGGGGCGAACCGCACTGCCATCGACTCCTCGGGTATCAATCATGGCAATGGACAAGCGCGAGTCAGGTACTAAGGCGAATGGTACGGTGATTGTGACACGGCCAGGTAAGGAGAATTCTTCGTGCCTGCCGTTGTTGATTGCAGTAAAGGTGGAGCGTAGCCACTGACGGCCGTCCTTCTCATCCACGCCTTCGAATTCTATAGTCCGTCGGCTGCGACGCCACAAGGTAAGCCTTGCAGCAAACTCAGCAGCAAACGCGTCCAGAGAGAGGAAGCTTTTCGATAGTTCAATTGCAGGATCAGGTGCCGTTACTTGGCCTTTGCGAGCGCGCGTAGGGCGATGCAATCCAGCCATATTACGGAGGGCTCGCTCGACCTCTTCTGCCGGCTTGAACTCAACGGTGCTTTGAGAAAACTCACCTGAGGCCCTTTCGTAAAGGCTCCGGCAAATCTCTGTGACCAACTTGTAAACTTCCTCATCGCTGACAGGCTCTAGAATGAGCGCAAAGCGTTCACCTGGCTCAACGCGCACATCGCATAAAGTAGTACGGCCACCGCCGGTATCTAGCAGCATCCCTTTTAGATCCGCAGCAGTAGCCTCATCCACGACTAGTCCCGCCTGCCGGCAAGCAGCAGTTGTCTTGCCGACGCCAATCTCTCCAACGTAAACGACTTCATGATCTAGCGAAAGTAGATATCTTCCTGCTTCCTCCAGACGCCGATCAAGCAATTGTGCTTGGCCTGCGAGAACCGTGGAGACCTGCCCGTCATTTAGAAATGCCCGAACGCGCGCAAGACCCTGCTCTACGGCTACCAACGTTTCAAGGTCGCGATGACGGAGTGATGGTCGGGGCAGGTTGTTCCAACTCTGTTTTAGCAGTTCACGTAATTGCTCTGCTTGCTGGGTGCCAACTGCGGTGAGATAAGCATCGACGTCAGCAGCATCGCCGTCACCAGACTCAATCCTTGACACACGTGTTTGATTACCGCTCATCCGCTCAGCTATCTGCTTCTGTGTAACCCCTGACGCGCTACGCACCTCAGCCAAAAAAGTACCCGTTTCAGTATTCATGATCGTCCTCAAATATATTCAAGCCTAATCTGAATATATTCAATATTAAAATGAATGCAAGGATATTTTGCCTGTGACTCTGTTTTATTTGCCACCCGCCTGTCCTAAAGGTGGTTCATTCGGTACATCTCCAGTACAGTAATCAGCTAAGATAATCTCATCAAAATTACGGTCAACACCACGTATCACGGGGTCTCCAGCTATGCCAAGCTACGCTCACTTACGAACGTTTTGTCTAGGCATATCAGCTCGCCCACCAACTCATAATCCCTTGGTCCACGGTTCGAGTCCGTGTGGGCCCACCAAATAAAAAGCCGCGCATTGCGCGGCTTTTTTGTTCTTGCGCGGCACCCGCACCGGTGCTCATCACAACCTCAATCAATCACCACATGCGGCAAAAACCGGCTGCTGTCCTTGGTGATCAAGCTGTCGTCCTCCCGAATCCCAATCCCCGAAGCCGTATCACCCACCACCCACGATCCGATCAGCGTGTAGCTGTCGCCAAAACGAGGCAACGGCGCGAACGCCTGGAGGATGTAGGGCGCATCGTTGTAGGGGCCGTCTTCGAAAATGACCTGGTCGGTCGGGGTGCGGATTTCGATGTTGGCGCCTTCGCGGGAAAAGTACGGTTTGCGCACCCAACCCTTTGGCACTGCGGATTGTGGGTGTTTATCGACAAAGGACGGCAGCAGATTGGGATGCCCTTCGTTGAACTCCCATAGCAACGGCAGGATGCCTTTGTTGGAAATGATCGCCTTCCAGGCAGGTTCGATGAATTGCGTGTCGCACTGCGGGATGGCTTGGCCGTGGGGCTCGTGGAAGACATGCTCCCAAGCGTGCAGTTTGAAGATGCGTTCGATCCAGCGGCCTTCGAGGTCGACAAATCGGCCGCTGGCGTTCAAGCCGATGTCTTCGATGTCGATGTGGCGGGTTTCGATGCCAGCGTGCTCGGCCATTTTGCGCAGGAATTCGGTTGTCCCTCGGTCTTCAATCGAGCCTGACATGCACGAGAAGTAGAAAGGCCCGCCTGCCCTGATCGCCGCAAAAGCCCGGACCAGATCCTCCGCCATCGAGTTGAACTGCGAAGCGTGGGCCGGCAATACGCCGCGCTGGATCTGCTCTTCAAGCCAGATGAGCTGAAACGCGCCCGCCTCATAGGCTGAGGTAGGCGTGTCCATGTTGGCTTCCAGCAGCTTGGCCGGGTTGACGCCGTCATAGCTGAAGTCAAAACGGCCATACAGATGCGGGTGACCTTCCTTCCACGAGGTGCGGACCAGATCGAAGAACGCCGGCGGAATGGCCAGCCGGGTCAGCAGCTCTTCACTCTCGACAACCTTTTCCACGATGTCCAGGCACATGGCATGAAGCTCCTGGGTCGGCGCTTCGATGTCGCGTGTGATCTGCGCTTCGGTGAACTGGTAGTAGGCCCGCTCATCCCAGTAGCGCTCGCCGTCGATGGTGTGAAAGTTGAAACCCTCACGCTCGGCCGTCTGCCGCCAGTCAGGACGTTCCTGGATGCTGATCCTTTTCATGGGTAACGTCCCTGTTATCCGCCGAAGCTTGAGCCGCTGCTTTTGCCGCCCCAACCGCTGCGAGCGGTGGCCTGGCTGCCGAAACCGCCACGGGAAACAGACGACGAGACGGAGGAGTTACGGCCAAGGGTGCTTTTGCTGTAAGTGCCGGTCGAGCTGCTTCGCGCCTGGGTGGAGTTGCCGAAGGTTTTGCCCTGCTCGATCTGGCGCGAGAGTGTGGAATACCCGTATCCACCCCGCGAGTCCCGCTCCTGATAAATGGGTTGGGCGTAGTAACGACCGCCACCGCCGGAGAATCCGTTGACCATGTTGCTGACGAGCATGCCCATCAGGAACCCGTTCACCCCGGAACCGAAGCCACCACCACCGCCGCCACCGGACTGGTTAGCCTGTGCCTTCGCTGCGTCGACCTGGGACTTGGGCAGCTCGCCGGAAACCTCCAGCTGGAAACCGCCGAGCTTGGGCGTGAACTTGCCATCGGCATTCTGCTGGCAGTAATCGGGGACAAAATCTGCTTCGCAAGCAGTCTTGTCGTCGTAGGTCGGGGCAATGCGGCGGTGCTCCGCCAGCGCGTTCATGTAAGCGTCCGAGCAGATGTCGACCGGGACTTTCTGATCCACACAGGCCTGGACCGACGGATAGGTCTGCTGCGCGGAAACCTCTACGGTGTCGGATTTGCTGCATGCGCTGATCGCCAGCGGCAGGGTGCTGGCCAGGACCAGCTTGAGGGAACTACGTCTCATCGATAACTCCTTTCGATAACGGGCGATCAGGTCGACGGCGTCATGCAGGCCGAGTTGAGAAAACCGACACTGATCGAGACGCTGGCGGCGTAGATGGCCGCCGCAAGCTCGCCTCGGGTGATGCGTGCGGAAAGATCCTTGAGCACCATGCTGGTGGCGGTGAAGGCCAGCAGCTGTACGACTGCCGCAATGACTGCCCAGATCACCACATCCAGTACGCTGATGCTGTAGGTGATGACATTGCTGGCAGGCAAGGCGAAGCCGATCAGCGCACCGGCCAGGGCGACGGCGGCGGCAACATTGCCCTCACGAATCTGGGCGAATTCCTTGTGCGGCGTCAGCCGCGTGTAGGCCATCTGAAACAACGCGAATAATCCGCCGGCCACAATGATGTAGATCACAAAACTCAGCAACGACTGGAAGCTGACGGACATACGAAGCGCTTCAAGCATTTTTTACTTCCTTTTAAATGACGGTGAAATCAGTGGACTGCAGGGTCACGCCGACCGACGTGGTGAAGGAGACAATGCCCTCCTCATCTTCCTCGACAGACAGCAGCAGAAACTCGCGACGATCCACCAATCCGGTGTCCCGCGCGTACAGCATGCTCAGGTGTTTGATGCGGTAAGCACCGTCAGGACTGACGACCTGCTCGTCCATGGGCGTGAGCTCGGTCTGGCCTTGTTCCGTGCCCCACTGACGCCCGTACTCCCAGCCGTCGTGCTCAAACACCGGAAGACCGACCTTGGAGGCTGGCCCCACCAGACGCTTAAGCTCCGCCTCGCTGTTGATGGTCACGACGCTGCTGTAGCCGAACAGGATGATGTCCTGAACGTCTTCGGCGGCAGGCCCGTTCATCATGACCTGCATCCAGTAATCTTCGTCTTCGAAATAGAAGCGCACCAGACGGACCGATTGCCCGAGGTCGACCTGCCCTACTGACCAGACCACTTCTTCATTGGGGACCACCAGCTCGGACTGGCCGTCGAGCATCAGCTTGAGCGAGTCGTCGAGGTCGAGCATACGACCGGTAGCCAGCCCGAACGGATTAGCCAGGCTTGCACCGGCGAGGGGATTGGAGCCGCCCGAAGGATTGGGTGATTCCAGGCCTAAAGCGCGTTTGATCCAGCTCATGTTTCATCTCCTTGAATTCGCGCCGAGGCGAGGTAAAAAGTTCTGCCACTCACTGCGCCGGACCTCGCTCGACAAGCCGCCGCGAGTGCATCAGCCAGGCCGTCACAATACCGGCAAGCGCGCCACACAGGTGTGACTCAATCGATACGCCCGGTACCGGGATGAAGCCGAAAATCAATCCGCTGTAGCCCAGCAGGGTCACCAGCGCAATCGCGAAACTCGCCAGGCTGCGTTGATACCACGCGCGCGCCAGCAGGTACGCCCACAAACCAAAGATCAGCCCGCTGGCGCCCACATGGATGACCGGCCGGCCAACCACCCAGACCATCATCCCGCCCAGCACAACGATCAGCAGCACCACACGGACGTAACGTTGAAGCCCCTCGGTCGCAACCAGCCAGCTCAGCACCACAAAAGGCAGAAGGTTGCTCAGCAGGTGACGGACCGAACCATGCAAAAACGGGGAGAACACGATGCCTTGCAGGCCGGAAAACGTTCTCGGCACCAGGCCGTGGGACAGCAGGCTGTTGGCGGTCAGGGAGTTAACCATCTGCACAACAATCATCAAAGCGGCAAGGCAGAGTATCGTTCGTAGTCCATTTCCGATGTTCATCTGCACACCGCTGAAACCCAAAAACTGAAACCGAAAAAAGGCAGACGGAAACCCGGCTGCCTCTGTTCAACGGTGCTTATTGCCCAGCGTTACCGCTCTGGTTTTGCGCTTTCAAGCGGGCCAGAACGTCAGCTGCGCCGCCCGTTTTTGCGCCGATCCCGGCATCTTGAAGACGACGCTCCAGATCGCCGCCATTGGCAGCCTCGGTCAGCTCATCGGCCGCTTCAAGCCTGGCGTCCTGTTCATCCTGACGCTGCTTGATACGTGCCAGCGAACCCACTGCGGTTTCGAGTCGGCCATTGGCGCCGCCCGTTGCAGCCGCCGCGTTGATCTGCGCCTTTTGCACGCTGTCGCGGGCCTTGGCCATATCGGTCTGCTGACGCAGGCCTTTGATCTGGCTTTCGGCTTTGATGACCTGCGCGGTCAGCTTGGCCACATGCACGCCAAACTGGTCGGCGGCAAGTTTCTCTTGATCGCGCAGGGCCGTCAGTTCGGCCACTTTCTCGGCACACTCGAGGGCGAGGGCTTCTTCGCCTTTATTCATCGCCGCGAGCGCTTTCTGCTCCCAGTTGGCGATGTTCTTGTCGTGCTCTTCGACGCGCTGCAGCGAGAGCTTGTGCTTGGCTTTGATCTGGATCAGCTGGTTGCGCGCCGCGAGCATTGACGCGTCGGCGTCACGGATTTCCTGGTCGAGGATTCGCAGTGCCTGAGCATCGACGATGGCTTCACCCACCTCGGAAGCCCCACCACGCAGCGCTGTGACCATTTTTTTCCAAAGGCTCATAGATGTGTCTCCCGATTACTGTGAATCAACTGTTAGAAGGTCTTCGTAGGCATCAGCCGCACGAATCACGTTGTCTGCCAGCGTGAGCACTTCGTGGACGATGACCGTCAGCGAAGAGGCAGCGCTCAGGGCGCCGAACATGCTGTAGACGGTTTCACCGTTTGGCATGGTCTCGATGCCGATCGACGACAGCGGGAAAAGGTCTCGACTGCGCAGAACTGTCTCGTTGAAAGACTTTGGGTCTTTGACCTGAGAGGCGTAGACCAGGACGGAATCAACCAGGATCTGGTCGCCCGCGATGGCAATGATGATCGGCAAGCCGCCGAACTGATTCATGACCAGACTCAGACTTGGCTCGGCGCCTTGAATGAGGGTCAGCTCGATCTCTTTGTCTTTCACCACATCCAGTTCGGCGAACGCCGAATGAAGTGTGTTGATGGTCCAATTGGTATTCTCAGTCATGAATCCCTCCAGTTTGATCCGGTTACCCAAGTAGGGCTGGCGCAGCACTTTTTCGATGTCTCTCAATACTTCCGCGTTTTCTGGAAGTACGTACAGCTCTCGTTTCACGTACCCGGCAGCGGTCAGCCGAGCGCGCATTTCGCGCATGTAGTCGGTTGAAGTTTTCCGAGCCATTGAAGTTTTTCCCGAACATCACATGTGATAGCAACGCACCCTACGCGCATTCAGGCAGGCGCGCAACATCTCACATGTGATGGATTTATGAACGAGTTTACTGAGGTAGTGACGCGCTGCTTTAAACGGGCTTCGGATATATTCACCTTCCCCATGGTCTGTAACCCCATGAACACAGCCTCCCTACCCTCTTGGCTTCGCCGCGCCCTGCGTCCGCTTCTGGACCCATACCGCCGCTATCGCCATGCCCGCTACATTCACGCCGGCCGCATCGTGGTCGGGTTACTGGTGTCGATTCTTCTGACGACAGGGATTAATTTGCCCCACGGTGAGTGGGCGTCGGTGACAATGCTGATCGTGATTGGCGGGTTGCAGCACCACGGCAATATCGGCAAAAAGTCGGTGGAGCGGGCTTACGGGACATTGATCGGTGCGGCGCTGGGCCTGGCGATCGTGGCGCAGGAAAGCTACCTGGGCATGCCGCTTTTGACGTACGTGGTCATGTCGCTGATCTGCGGTTTCTTCGCCTATCACGCGATTGGCAAGGGTGGTTATACGGCGCTGCTGTCGGCGATCACCCTGTTTATCGTGGCGGGGCACGGTGACAACCCGATCACAGACGGGCTGTGGCGGACGGTGGACATCCTGATCGGCATCGCCCTGGCGTTGGCGTTTTCGTTCGCGCTGCCGTTGTACGCCGTGTATTCGTGGCGCTACAACCTGGCGAGTGGCCTGCGAGACTGTGCCCTGGCCTACGACCGCATCGCCAGCGGGCAGTCGATCACTGCGGATGAGCACGTGAAGCTGACGGCTCGTATGGGCGCGACGCTGTTGCAGCTGCGCTCGCTCATGCCGTCGGTGTCCAAGGAAGTGAAGATTTCGATCGTTGAGCTGGACGCCATTCAGCGCCATTTCCGCATGTGCCTAAGCATCCTCGAGATTCTTTCGAACCTGCGTCCGGCAGACACTGGTAGTACAGGCGTGACGGCGGAGCAACGCCGCATTCGTCGCATGTTGATCGGCATGGCCCGCGCGCTGCAGACCGGCGCGACTGAGCGTTTGCAGCGGCCGACCGAGAGCTTGACCGTCGGGCCTGACGTTCCGACCGCCTCGACCGAGGTGCTCGGTTATCAGCTGATGACCCGCCAGTTCACGCAGAATCTCGAAAGCCTGCAACAGCGACTGGCGAAAACAGCGCCGGGGTGGAAGATCTGAACCACGCCAGCGCTGTGATCAATACACTGGCGGAACGACCATCTCGCGGGGCACTGGTGCGCGCAGGTAATTGGCGTTGTACTCGCGCTCCGGCAGCACCACTTGCGGTGTCTCGGTATCGCCGCGCGGGATCTGCTCCAGCAGGTGATGAATGCAGTTCAGGCGCGCCCGCTTCTTGTCGTCTGCTTCTACGATCCACCACGGCGCGACGTCGGTGTGGGAACGGGTGAGCATTTCTTCTTTCGCGTTGGTGTAGTCCTCCCAGCGACGACGGGATTCAAGGTCCATCGGCGAGAGCTTCCACTGTTTCAGCGGGTCATGAATGCGCATCAGAAAGCGCCGGTACTGCTCGTCGTCGGTGATGGAGAACCAGTACTTGATCAGGATGATGCCCGAGCGCACCAGCATTTTTTCGAACTCGGGGACGGTGCGAAAGAACTCTTCGTACTCATCGTCATTGCAGAAACCCATCACCCGCTCGACGCCGGCCCGGTTGTACCAACTGCGGTCGAACAGCACCATTTCGCCGGCCGCAGGCAGGTGCGCGACGTAGCGCTGGAAGTACCACTGCGTGCGCTCGCGCTCACTCGGCGCGGTCAGTGCAGCGACGCGGCAAACCCGCGGATTGAGCCGCTGAGTGATGCGCTTGATCGCACCGCCCTTGCCTGCCGCATCCCGGCCTTCGAACAGCACGACCACCTTGAGCTTCTGGCTCACTACCCAATCTTGCAGCTTCACCAGCTCGCCTTGCAGGCGCAGCAGTTCACGGAAGTAAAGGCGGCGATCAATCCCTTTGGGCACCTCCTCACCTAAGTCAGCCAACAAGCCATCCAGGCGCGCGTCGTCGTACTCCATTTCCAGTTCTTCGTCGAAGCTGTCGAGGATGTCGGCCTGGATGTAGCGGGCGGTTTCGGAGAAATCCAGAGTCATGACGAGGCTCCCGGCGTGGATTCAAAGGGATGGGGAGAGAATTTAGGCACGCCGGGGGTGACAGAAGAATGACAAAACCCTTACAGCACAGAAAAGTCTTACACAACCGACGCTAGTTCTCTGACGCCCATTCGTGCTGGACGAACAGCGCAAAACGCTTCAGCTGATGGTGAGCATTGCCGTTCGAATATCACCCACACCCCAACAGAATCTCCTAACATGCCCCGCTTGCCGAAGGAGATCCGCCCTTGCCTGACATTCATCCACCAGCGCTCGACGACATCGACCGCAAACTGATCGCCGCGCTGCAAATCAATGCCCGGGAACCGGTCGCCAACCTGGCTCGGCAATTGGGCATCGCGCGGACGACCGTGACCTCGCGTCTGACGCGCCTGGAAAAGGCCAAAGTCATCACAGGCTACGGCGTGCGTCTGGGTCAGCGGCTGGTGGACGGTGGTCTGCAGGCATATGTCGGGATCACCGTGCAGCCTCGCTCCGGCAAGGAAGTGTTGCGGCGGCTGAGTGCGCTCGCGCAGGTGCAACAGTTGTGCGCCGTGAGTGGCGAATTCGATTACGTCGCCTGGCTGCGCACGGATTCGCCGGAGCAGCTGGACCAGATGCTCGATCTGATCGGCAGTGTCGATGGCGTCGAGAAGACCACCACGTCGATCATCCTGAGCAGCAAGATCGACCGCGGCCAGCCGTCCTGACTTGCCGTTTCTGACAATGTGACGAAATACTCCGTCACTTTGACGGCATTCTCGACACAACGACGACACTCTGCGTCTTATTAACGTCCCAACTGTTATCTAGACTTGTCCACTTTCGCGCACCAGTCGAACAAGGTCAGTCATGAAGAACAATCGTCACCCTGCCAACGGAAAGAAACCGATCACGATTTTCGGCCCGGACTTCCCGTTCGCCTTCGATGACTGGATCGAACACCCGGCGGGCCTGGGCAGCATTCCTACGGAAAACCTCGGCAAAGAGGTGGCAATTGTGGGCGCCGGCATCGCGGGGCTGGTGGCGGCTTATGAGCTGATGAAGCTGGGCCTCAAACCTGTCGTTTATGAAGCCTCCAAAATGGGCGGCCGTCTGCGTTCGCAACAGTTTGAAGGCGCTGAAGGCATCATCGCCGAGCTGGGCGGCATGCGCTTCCCTGTCTCCTCCACCGCTTTTTATCACTACGTGGACAAGCTCGGCCTGGAATCCAAACCCTTCCCCAACCCGCTGACGGCTGCGTCCGGCAGCACGGTGATTGACCTGGAAGGCAGCACCCACTACGCACAGAAGCTGTCGGACTTGCCTGCGCTGTTTCAGGAAGTCGCCGACGCCTGGGCCGACGCGCTGGAAGACGGCTCGCAGTTCGCCGACATTCAGCAAGCCATCCGCGACCGCGATGTGCCTCGGCTGAAAGAGTTGTGGGACAAGCTGGTGCCGTTGTGGGACGACCGCACGTTCTATGATTTCGTCGCCACGTCCAAAGCCTTCGCCAAACTGTCGTTCTATCACCGCGAAGTGTTTGGTCAGGTCGGTTTCGGCACCGGTGGCTGGGACTCGGACTTCCCGAACTCGATGCTGGAGATCTTCCGCGTGGTCATGACCAACTGCGACGATCACCAACACCTGATCGTCGGCGGCGTCGGGCAAGTGCCAATCGGCATCTGGCGCCACGCCCCTGAGCGGTGCGCGCATTGGCCCGAGGGCACCAGCCTGTCGACGCTGCACCGGGGCGCCCCGCGCACGGGGGTCAAGGGCATCAGCCGGGCCACCAACGGCCAGTTCGCGGTCACCGACAATCTGGGTGACGTTCGCCATTACGATGCGGTTCTGGCCACGTGCCAGACTTGGTTGCTGACCACCCAGATCGAGTGCGAAGAATCGCTGTTCTCGCAGAAGATGTGGATGGCGCTGGACCGCACGCGCTACATGCAGGCGTCGAAGACTTTCGTCATGGTCGACCGGCCGTTCTGGAAGGACAAAGACCCGGAGACCGGCCGCGACCTGATGAGCATGACCCTGACCGATCGCCTGACCCGTGGCACCTATCTGTTCGATAACGGCACCTATTCCAACGGCGTCGAAAAGCCGGGCGTAATTTGCCTGTCGTACTCGTGGATGAGCGACGCGCTGAAAATGCTGCCGCACCCCGTTGAAAAACGCGTCAGCCTGGCGCTTGGGGCGCTGAAAAAGATCTACCCGAAGGTCGATATCGCCGCGCGCGTCATCGGAGACCCGATCACCGTGTCGTGGGAATCCGACCCGCACTTCCTCGGCGCTTTCAAAGGCGCGCTGCCGGGCCACTACCGCTACAACCAGCGGATGTACGCGCACTTCATGCAGAAGGACATGCCTGACGAGCAACGCGGCATTTTCATCGCCGGCGACGACGTCTCCTGGACACCCGCCTGGGTCGAGGGCGCAGTGCAGACGTCGCTGAATGCGGTGTGGGGCATCATGACCCACTTCGGCGGCAAGACTCACGCCGAGAACCCGGGACCCGGCGACGTGTTCCATGAAATCGGCCCGATCGTTTTGCCAGAATAAGGAAGCCCCAAATGCGCGTCGCCCTCTACCAATGCCCGCCATTGCCGCTGGACGTCAGCGCCAATCTTCGGCGCCTGGAAGCCCAGGCGATTAAAGCCTCGGCGCAGGGCGCGAAGCTGCTGGTCTTCCCGGAGATGTTTCTCAGCGGCTACAACATCGGTGCCCAGGCCGCGCGGGAGTTGGCGCAAGCGAGCGACGGCCAGGCGGCGCTGAAGATTGCCGAGATCGCTAAGGCCGCGGGCGTCGCAATTTTGTACGGCTACCCGGAGTTGAGCGGCGACGATCAGGTTTACAACGCCGTGCAGTTGATCGACGCGCAAGGTGTTCGGCTCTGCAATTACCGTAAGACCCATCTGTATGGCGAGCTGGACAACGCGATGTTCAGCGCGGGCGATGAGCACTTTCCAGTGGTGGAATTCGAGGGCTGGAGGCTTGGTTTTTTGATCTGCTACGACGTCGAGTTTCCCGAGAATACGCGGCGTCTGGCTCTGGCCGGCGCAGACCTGATCCTTGTACCCACCGCCAACATGGCGCCCTACGATTTCGTCGCGGAAGTCACCGTGCGAGCCCGCGCGTTCGAAAATCAGTGTTATCTGGTTTACGCCAATTACTGCGGCAGTGAGGGCGAGATCCATTACTGCGGTTTGAGCAGCATCTGCGCGCCGGACGGTCGGCAGATCGGTCTTGCGGGTCAGGATGAAGCCTTGGTGATGGCGGACCTGGATCGTGGAGCGATGAGCGAATCCCAAGCGATCAACACATATTTCAAGGATCGCCGGCCGGGCTTTTATTCGGGGCTGGGTAAGCCGTAGGGTCATCATCCTGCGTCGCCACTGCGTATCTCCCACACCGGCACCCCCGTTTATCCGCTAGCATGGCCGCTTAGTCATCAAACACCACAAGCGCCATGCCCAACCCCATCAGCCAACGATCCCTGACCCTGCCCAACGGCTTGAAAGTGGCGCTTGTTTCCGCACCGCGTTTGAAGCGTTGCGCTGCGGCCTTGCGGGTGGCCGCAGGCAGTCATGATGTTTCAGCTCGATGGCCGGGGCTTGCGCACTTCCTCGAGCATCTGTTCTTTCTCGGCACCGAGTGCTTTGCGGGCGACGAAAAGCTGATGGCGTTCGTGCAGCGTCATGGCGGGCAAGTGAACGCCAGCACACGCGAGCGCACCACTGACTTTTTCTTCGAACTGCCGCGCGCCGTGTTCCCCAGCGGTCTTGAGCGGCTGTGCGAAATGCTCGCCCATCCGCGTATGACGATTCCAGATCAGCTGCGAGAACGAGAGGTCTTGCACGCGGAATTCATCGCCTGGTCGCGAGACGATGCCTCCCGCGATCTGCTGAAACGCCTGCAGCCCTTGTCGGCGGCGCATCCCCTGCGCGGATTTCATGCAGGGAATCGCTTCAGCTTTCCAGTGCCGAGTCAGGCGTTTCAGCATGCGCTGCAGGATTTCTACCGACGGTTTTATCAGGCCGAGCAGATGACGTTGAGCCTCGCGGGGCCTCAATCGCTGGATGAACTGGAGAAGCTGGCGGCGCAGTTTGGCGGGTATTTCGCTCAAGGCATTCGGGTTCATCAACAGCAACCGCCTGCATTGCTCAATGAGGGACCGAAGCCACATGCGGTCCCTGACCAGCGTCGGATGCATCTGACTTTTGCGTGCGAAGGACTGCCGGCAGGGCAGGAACAAGCTGCCGCATTTCTCTGCACCTGGATGAATGACCCGCAAGAGGGAGGCCTGGTGGCGCAACTGCGCGAACGAGGGTTGATTGAATCGCTGAAGGCCGAGGTCATGTATGAGTTTGGCGGCCAGTCAGTAATCGACATCGAAGTCGCATGGGCTGCGAAGACTGCAATTGCGTCATCGCAGGTATCAGCGCTGGTGTTCAGCTGGATCGCCTTCTTCAGATCCCGTTACCACCCTTTGTTCGAAGAATACGCGCGGCTGGAACAACGGCGTCTGGCCGTCAGCGGTGCGCTGTCGCTGGCGCGCTATTTCAGCGCTGAAGCTAATGCGGCGGGCCTGTCGGAAGATGTGGTCGACGCACTGCTCAGCCAGCTCACACCACAGACGCTGTTGCAGGCGCAAGGCGAGTCTTCGGCGTACGAGGCCTCAAGCGTCCATTGGCGGTTGCCCGAACCCAATCCCCTTCTAAAGCAGGCAACGCCAGCCACTGCGCCGAACCTGCACTTGCCTGCGCTGACATTCAGCGATGCGTTGCCAGAAAACGGCGAGGCCGCGCTGTACCTGCGATGGACGCTCGTCGCTGCGCAACCAAAGCTCGCACGGATGCTGGAGGAAAGCCTGAAACCACTGGCCGCTCAAGCCAATCAAGCGGGGGTCACCCTGGCATTCAGTTCCTACGGCAGGTTCTGGCAATTGAAAGTCTCAGGCTTGGCGGAAGCGTTGCCCGCCGTGCTGGAACAGGCGCTGCGTCTGCTCGTCCAGCCGGATGCGCAGACCCTCGCGCGATACGCTGCGCCAGCTAATGAACCGGCCCTCATCCCGATACGTCAGCTGTTGAAGACCTTACCTGATCATTATTTGAACAGCTCAGTCACCCAGCAGACTGACAATCTGCAGCGCGTCTGGGCAGAGGCGTTCTGGACAGGGTTTGCCACGGGCTTTACACCCTCAGCGCGAAATGTGTTGAGCCACGCCGCCCGGCTCATCCACGGTCTCCCGGAGGGTTCGGCACTCGCGACACCTCGAGCCACAGGCACAGGCACAGGCACACGGTGGCAAATCGAACCGTCAGAATCTTCCGAAACTGCGGTGTTGATGTTCTATCCAGCGCCATCCGATTCTCTCCGCGACGAAGCCACGTGGCGACTGTTCGCACAACTGATGCAGGGGCCGTTCTATCAGCGCCTACGGGTCGAATTGCAGTTGGGTTACGCGGTTTTCAGCGGTTTCCGACAGATCGCAGGGCATGGCGGTCTGTTGTTTGGTGTGCAGTCGCCCAGTGCGAGCGCGGAACAGCTTGTCGCGTACGTAGAGACGTTCATCGAGCATCTGCCGACATTAATCAACGCCGCAGACTTACCCGCGCAGGTAAACATCCTGCAGGACCAGCTCGATACGGCTGACATGGAACACTCGCAAGCCGCCGAGCTGCTCTGGCAAGCGCATCTGGCAGGCCACGGCAGCGACTACGGCGCCCGCCTGCAACATTCGCTTGCACATCTTCAGCAAGCCGCCTTGCTCGAAGCCGCCCGTCGCCTGGCACAACCGGACGGCGCGCGGCTCTGCCTGTCGAACCGCCCTGTCTCGTTCTAGCCCGCCCCTGCAGCGGCCCGCAAACAGCTGATCATTGCCCGTTGTGCAAGGATCTTTATCGGATATTTCATCATTGGCCCTCCGATAATTTTAGTAACATAGGCCCCTAAGCATTTGAACGTCTCCGCTCGCAGGAGCACTAACAAATGTACTCACCCACCGCTGCACTAACCCAGAAGGAGTCAACTATGTGGACTAAACCTGCTTACACTGATCTGCGTATCGGCTTTGAAGTCACCATGTACTTCGCAAGCCGTTGATTGTTGCGCGGTGAGAAGCCTCGGTTCGCCGGGGCTTTTTTATTAACGCGATTCAGATTTCAGGGCCGCCTGGCCCGTCGCTACGGGGTTCACATGCACATCCAGATTCTCGGTTCCGCCGCCGGCGGTGGTTTCCCTCAGTGGAACTGCAACTGCGCCAATTGCGCAGGCTTTCGCGACGGCAGCTTGCGGGCGCACGCGCGCACCCAGTCGTCCATCGCGCTGTCGGACGACGGTGTGAACTGGATCTTGTGCAACGCCTCTCCCGACATCCGCGCACAACTTCAGGGTTTTGCCCCGATGCAGCCCAATCGTGGTCTGCGCGATACCGGGATCAGCGCGATCATTTTGATGGACAGCCAGATTGACCACACCACCGGGCTGCTGAGCCTGCGTGAAGGCTGCCCGCATCAGGTCTGGTGCACGGACATGGTCCACGAGGACCTGAGCACGGGTTTCCCACTGTTCAACATGCTCACACACTGGAACGGCGGCCTGGCCCGGAATCGCATCGAGCTGGAAGGCAGCTTTATCATTCCGGCCTGCCCGAATCTGCGCTTTACGCCGTTTCCGCTGCGCAGTGCGGCACCGCCCTACTCGCCACGCCGATTCGACCCGCACCCGGGCGATAACATCGGCTTGATGGTCGAGGACCTGAGCACGGGCGGCAAACTGTTCTACGCGCCGGGCCTGGGTAAAGTCGACGATGCCCTCATGGAGAAAATGAGCGGCGCCGACTGCCTGTTGGTCGACGGTACGATGTGGGATGACGATGAAATGCAGCGCCGTGGCGTCGGCACCCGCACCGGGACGGAAATGGGTCATCTGGCGCAAAACGGCCCCGGCGGCATGCTCGAAGTGCTGGAGAAGCTGCCGCAACAGCGCAAGGTGCTTATCCACATCAACAACACCAACCCGATCCTCGACGAAGACTCGCCCGAGCGCGCTGAACTGGCGCGGCGGAACGTCGAAGTGGCGTTCGATGGCATGAGCATCGAGCTTTAAGAACGCTGAATAACCGACTGTGGGGCTAAGTTTGCTCATGAAGGTGTCAGGTCAGCCTGCCGATACGGCCCCGGTAGATCGCCTTCGTGAGCAAGCTCACTCCCACGGGATCTGCGGACATTCTTGACGAGAACTGCCGACATGAGCGATGCAACGCCGCTGTCCCCCGCTGAATTCGAACAGGCCCTGCGCGCCAAGGGCGCGTATTACCACATCTATCACCCTTTCCATGTGGCGATGTATGAAGGGCGCGCGACCCGCGAGCAGATTCAGGGCTGGGTCGCCAATCGGTTCTACTATCAGGTGAATATCCCGCTGAAGGACGCCGCGATCCTGGCCAACTGCCCGGATCGGGAGATCCGCCGCGAGTGGATTCAGCGTTTGCTCGACCATGACGGCGCGCCCGGCGAAGACGGCGGCATCGAAGCCTGGCTGCGTCTGGGCCAAGCCGTGGGGCTGGACCCAGACCAACTGCGCTCGCAGGAACTCGTCCTGCCCGGTGTACGATTTGCCGTCGATGCCTACGTAAACTTTGCCCGTCGCGCCAATTGGCAGGAAGCGGCGAGCAGTTCGCTGACCGAGCTGTTTGCGCCGCAGATTCACCAGTCGCGTCTGGACAGCTGGCCGCAGCACTATCCATGGATCGACCCGGCCGGCTACGAATACTTCCGCACCCGCCTGGGTCAGGCCCGCCGCGACGTCGAGCATGGTCTGGCGATCACGCTGCAGCACTACACCACGCGGGAAGGCCAGCAGCGCATGCTGGAAATTCTGCAGTTCAAACTCGACATTTTGTGGAGCATGCTCGATGCCATGAGCATGGCGTACGAGCTGAAGCGCCCGCCCTATCACAGCGTGACCGACCAACGCGTCTGGCACAAAGGAATCGCCCTATGAGCTTCAATCGTGAGCAGGTGCCCAGCTGGCGCCGCGGTTATCGTTTCCAGTTCGAGCCCGCGCAAGACGGCCACGTGCTGCTCTACCCCGAGGGCATGATCAAGCTCAATGACAGCGCCAGCGCGATTGGCGGCCTGATCGATGGTCAGCGCAGCGTCGGCGCCATCATCGCCTCGCTTGACGAACAATTTCCCGGCGTTCCCGAGCTCGGCACTGACGTCGAGCAATTCATGGAGGTCGCCCGTGCAGAACTCTGGATCGAATTTGCCTGACTCAGTGAACACCCAGTCCGACATCTACATTCCGCCCACGCCCCCGGTCGGGCTGCCATTGTGGCTGCTCGCCGAGCTGACCTACCGCTGCCCGTTGCAGTGCCCGTATTGCTCCAACCCGCTGGATTTTGCCAAGCAGGGCAAGGAGCTGAGCACCGAGCAGTGGTTCAAGGTCATGGCCGAAGCCCGGCAGATGGGCGCGGCGCAGATCGGCTTTTCGGGTGGCGAACCACTGGTGCGTCAGGATCTGGCCGAGCTGATCGCCGAAGCTCGGCGGCTGGGCTTCTACACCAACCTGATCACCTCCGGCATCGGCCTGACCGAGCAGAAGATCATCGACTTCAAGGAAGCCGGACTGGACCACATTCAGATCAGTTTCCAGGCCAGCGACGAGCAAGTGAACAACATGCTGGCCGGTTCGAAGAAGGCTTTCGCGCAAAAGCTGGAAATGGCCCGCGCCGTGAAAAAGCATGGCTATCCGATGGTGCTCAACTTCGTGACCCACCGGCATAACATCGACAAGATCGACAAGATCATCGAGCTCTGCGTGGCACTGGAAGCGGACTTCGTGGAGCTGGCGACCTGTCAGTTCTACGGCTGGGCACACCTGAACCGGGTGGGTTTGCTGCCAACCAAAGACCAACTCGTGCGCGCCGAGCGCATCACCAACGAGTACCGGGTCAAGCTGGCCGCTGAAAACCACCCGGTGAAGCTGATCTTCGTCACCCCCGATTACTACGAAGAGCGCCCAAAAGCCTGCATGAACGGCTGGGGCAACCTGTTCCTGACCGTGACACCGGATGGCACTGCCCTGCCGTGCCATGGCGCGCGGCAGATGCCGATTCAGTTCCCCAATGTGCGCGATCACACGATGCAGCACATCTGGTATGAGTCTTTCGGCTTCAATCGCTTTCGCGGTTACGAGTGGATGCCAGAGCCTTGCCGCTCCTGCGACGAGAAGGAAAAGGACTTCGGCGGCTGCCGTTGTCAGGCGTTCATGCTCACCGGCGATGCGAGCAACACTGACCCGGTGTGCAGCAAGTCGCCGCAGCACCACTTGATCACCCAGGCCCGTGATGAAGCCGAGTATGCTAGCCAGACCATCGAGCAACTGGCCTTCCGCAATGAACGAAACTCACGCCTCATCGCCAAGTCCTGAACTTCTTTCTGCCGCCCAGGCTGTGGCGGCAGGCACCGATTTCGCCGAACTCAGCGTCAGCCCTGCGGGGCTTTTCTGGAGTGAGTTTCGCCCGCAGGATGCCGCGACACGCATCTGGCGCTGGCAAGACGGCGCGGCGGCTTGCCTGACGCCCGAGGGTTTCAGCGTGCGCAGCCGGGTGTATGAGTATGGCGGCGGGTCGTTCTGCCTCACCGACGATGCGGTGGTGTTCGTCAACGAAGCGGACCAGCAGATTTACCTCCAGCCCTTCGACGCTCAAACCCCTCACCCTCTAACCCAAGGCGACAAACTCTTCGGAGATGTCCGCTATGCGCGTGGGCAGATTCTGGCGGTTGAGGAGGATAAGGATACTCACCGGTTGGTCGCGATCGACGTAGCCGACGGCCGCCGCCACGTACTGGCCGAAGGCGCGGACTTTTATGCATCGCCCACCGTCAGGCCGGATGGC
>NZ_CP110644.1:300000-530000 GCF_026153515.1 Pseudomonas sp. KU26590 | reverse complement strand
CATCGCCTGATTCGCCAGGCACGCTACCTGCACATCCAGCAACGCCATATCGATGTGCTGACCAGCCCCTCCCTGATCACGATGCGCCAGGGCAGCGAGAATCGCAGAAGTCGAATACAGCCCGGTCAGAATATCCGTCAGCGCTACGCCGACCTTAACCGGTCCCGCGCCATCTTCCCCTTCGGGACGGCCTGTAAGGCTCATTAGCCCACCAAGCCCCTGGATCATGAAGTCGTAACCTGCGCGCTTGGCGTAGGGCCCCGTCTGACCGAACCCGGTAATAGAGCAATAGATGAGCCTGGGGTTTTCCACCTGCAGTGATTCGTAATCCAGACCGTAGGCCTTTAACCCGCCAACCTTGAAGTTCTCGATAACGATATCGGACTTCGCCGCCAGCTCCCGAACCAGCTTCTGACCTTCAGGCCGAGTGAAGTCTATGGTGACGGACTGTTTGTTACGGTTGGCGGAGAGGTAGTACGCAGCTTCAGACGTGCTTTCTCCGCGCGGATCCTTCAGAAAAGGCGGGCCCCATGCGCGCGTGTCGTCGCCATTGCCCGGGCGCTCGATCTTGATCACCTCCGCACCCAGGTCGGCCAGGATCTGACCTGCCCACGGGCCGGCAAGCACCCTAGACAAGTCCAGCACACGCAAATGCGATAACGCGCCCATTGCAGGCTCCTTAATAGAAGGCCTGGATGCCGGTCTGCGCGCGCCCCAGGATGAGCGCATGAACGTCGTGCGTACCTTCGTAGGTATTGACCACTTCGAGGTTGACCAGATGCCTGGCGATACCGAACTCATCAGAAATGCCGTTACCACCCAGCATGTCACGCGCCATACGCGCGATGTCCAGCGACTTGCCGCAGGAGTTGCGCTTCATGATGGAGGTGATTTCGACCGCTGCGGTGCCCTCGTCTTTCATGCGGCCAAGACGCAGGCAGCCTTGGAGCGCCAGGGTGATCTCGGTCTGCATGTCGGCGAGCTTTTTCTGGATCAGTTGATTGGCAGCGAGGGGACGGCCGAACTGTTGGCGGTCCAGCGTGTATTGACGGGCGGTGTGCCAGCAAAACTCGGCAGCCCCCAAGGCGCCCCACGAGATTCCGTAGCGGGCGGAGTTCAGGCACGTGAAAGGCCCTTTGAGGCCACGGACGTCCGGGAAGATGTTCTCTTCCGGCACAAACACGTTGTCCATCACGATCTCGCCGGTGATTGAAGCGCGAAGGCCGACCTTGCCGTGAATCGCTGGAGCAGTGAGGCCCTGCCAGCCCTTCTCCAACACGAAGCCGCGGATATCGCCTGCGTCGTCTTTGCCCCAGACGACGAAGACGTCGGCGATCGGGCTGTTGGTGATCCACATTTTGCTGCCGGTCAAGCGGTAGCCGCCTTCGACGCTCCGCGCACGGGTGATCATCGCGCCCGGATCCGAGCCATGATTGGGTTCGGTAAGGCCGAAGCAACCAATCCATTCACCGGACGCGAGTTTTGGCAGGTACTTCTGTTTTTGCGCTTCAGTGCCAAATTCGTTGATAGGCACCATAACCAGGGAAGATTGCACGCTCATCATCGAGCGGTAACCGGAATCCACGCGCTCGACTTCGCGAGCGATCAAGCCGTAACACACATAGTTAAGGCCACTGCCACCGTACTGCTCCGGGATCGTGGCGCCGAGGAGACCTATCTCACCCATCTCGCGGAAGATGGCCGGATCCGTCTTTTCATGGCGGAAGGCTTCAAGCACCCGCGGCGCCAGCTTGTCCCTGGCGAACTGCTCGGCGCTGTCGCGGACCATGCGCTCTTCTTCGGTGAGCTGCTGATCCAGCAATAGGGGGTCGATCCAACTGAAACTTGCCTTGCCGCTCATGATTCTCTCCTCACCGAATGCGCTTCCGGACCTGCCGGAAAAGTAATGAAACGAGCCTAGGCCTGAACCCTCACCGGAGCAAACGACGATTTCGCATCATCTTGTGCTAATTTCTCACTCCGAAACACGCAAGGGAGCAGTCGGCCCACCCTTTAAAGTGAGGCAAAGGTACATGCGTCGTAAAATCCCAAGCACCGCTGCGCTGGTGAGCTTCGAGGCGGCCGCGCGGCACGAGAGCTTCACCAAGGCGGCCGAGGAGCTTTCACTGACCCAAAGCGCCATCTGCCGACAGATCGCGAGCCTGGAAGAGTTCTTGAATGTCGGCCTTTTCCGACGTTCACGACGGGGTGTGAAGCTGACAGAGGCGGGCCTTTCCTACAGCCGGCGCATTGCAACGCAACTTGACGCCGTTGAACGCGACACGCTGTTAGTGATGGGTCATCAGGGCGTCAATGTGATTGAACTGGCGGTGGTGCCTACATTCGGCACGCAATGGCTACTGCCGCGCCTGAAGGATTTTCAGAAAAAACACCCTGACGTCACCATCAACCTGACCAACCGCACGCGGCCCTTTTTGTTCGCAGATACCGAATTCGACGCAGCGATCTACTTTGGCGATGCCGATTGGTCCGGTACCGAATCCCACAGACTGATGGGCGAAAACCCGATGCCAGTCTGCAGTCCTGCGCTGCTTGGAGCACGGCACAGCATCAGCGCTCAAGACCTGGCCGAGATGCCGCTGCTCCAACAGACCACTCGGCCCTACGCATGGCGGCAGTGGTTCAATTCGCTGGACATGTCCGTGGCCCGTGACATGACAGGTCCGCGTTACGAGCTATTCTCCATGCTCGCGCAGGCAGCCATGCACGACATGGGTGTGGCGCTGATCCCGCCATTTCTTATTCAGCATGAACTGGCCGAAAAGCGCCTGGTGATTGCCAACCCTCACCAGCTCTCAAGCACAAAGGCGTATTACCTGATGATTCCGGAGCGCAAAACGGAATCAGCGTCACTTAAAGCGTTTCGCGACTGGCTGATTCACGAAGCCGGGACCTACTCGCTGCCCTGAACTCCCACCCGCAGCGCGAAGAGTCTCATGTAGTGCCGCTCTCAAGAAACCTACATATATCTTCATTTGTCGCATTTAGGACACACCCTTCTTTAGTGACCAATACATCCCAATAGTCATACAAATAGCGCTCTCCAGCCTGATTCGAGGTTATTTTCAATCCTGATCGTCAGAGCGTCTTCAAGCACTGAATATCGAGATAATCTCATATAGATCAATGTCATAACCGATTTGGTGCGTCAATCGGTCACAGGGTGACTTGTAGTACATTTTTCGTTCAGTTACAGAAACCCTTGAAGGCCTCTGGCATCCCCTGCAAAATGCCGCGCCCGGCTGTTTTAACGGGCGTAGTGATCTCAATCCCAGCCCTCGGGCCGTAGCGCGCTGGCCTAATTAAAGACAATAAGATCACGCAGGAGATTTGACGTGCACATTGGAGTCCCCCTCGAAACCCAGCTTGGTGAAACCCGGGTCGCCGCCACTCCCGAAACCATCAAAAAGCTCATCGCCCAAGGCCACACCGTGACGGTGCAAAAAGGCGCGGGCATTGCGGCGAGTGTGACCGACAGTGCTTATGAAACCGCAGGCGCATTGATCGGGAGCGCCGTCGATGTATTTGGCGCCGAGCTCATCCTCAAGGTTTCTGCCCCCAACGACGCTGAGCTCCTGCTGGTCAAAAACGGTGCAGTGGTTGTCGGGATGCTCAACCCTTTCAATAACGACACGATCACCAAGCTGGCTGAGCGCGGGATCACCGCCTTTGCCCTCGAAGCGGCACCACGTACCTCTCGGGCGCAAAGCCTCGACGTGCTGTCTTCCCAGGCCAACATCGCCGGCTATAAGGCTGTGCTGTTGGCGGCGCATCACTACCCGCGCTTCATGCCCATGCTGATGACCGCGGCCGGTACGGTGAAAGCAGCGCGCGTGCTGATTCTCGGAGCGGGCGTTGCGGGGCTGCAGGCCATCGCCACTGCCAAACGTCTGGGTGCGGTCATCGAGGCTTCGGACGTACGTCCGGCCGTCAAGGAACAGATCGAGTCGCTAGGGGCCAAGTTCGTTGACGTGCCGTACGAGACTGACGAGGAGCGCGAGGCCGCTGTGGGCGTCGGCGGTTACGCCCGCCCGATGCCAGCCAGTTGGATGCAGCGTCAGGCGGTGGCCGTTCATGAGCGCGCCAGCCAGGCGGACATCGTGATTACCACGGCGCTGATCCCCGGCCGCAAAGCGCCGGTGCTGTTGAGCGCTGAAACAGTCGCGCAGATGAAGCCCGGTTCGGTAGTGATCGATCTGGCCGCTGCGCAAGGCGGTAACTGTCCTTTGACCGTCGCAGACCAGGTGGTGATCGAGCATGGCGTGACCATCGTCGGCCACACGAACCTGCCCGCCATGGTGGCGGCCGATGCGTCTGCTCTTTATGCCCGCAACCTGCTGGACTTCATGAAGCTGCTCTTCAACCAGGAAGGACAGTTCCAGATCAACCTCGAAGACGACATCGTTGCCGCGTGCCTTATGTGCCGCGATGGCCAAGTTATCCGCAAGAACGGCTGAGGATAAAAATAATGGAAGAGTTCATCTCGCCCGGTATCTACAACCTGATCATTTTCGTGCTGGCCATTTACGTCGGCTACCACGTGGTCTGGAACGTGACGCCTGCGCTGCACACGCCTCTGATGGCAGTCACGAATGCCATCTCGGCCATCGTCATCGTCGGCGCCATGCTTGCCGCCGCGCTGACAGTGACGCCACTGGGCAAAACCATGGGCACCCTCGCCGTCGCGCTGGCGGCCGTTAACGTCTTCGGCGGATTTCTGGTCACCCGGCGCATGCTTGAGATGTTTAAGAAGAAAGCGCCCAAGGCAAAAGACGAGGTAGCCAAGTAATGAGCATGAACCTCGTCACCTTGCTGTACCTCGTCTCGGCGATCTGCTTCATCCAGGCGCTGAAGGGCTTGTCTCACCCGACCACATCGCGTCGAGGCAACCTGTTCGGCATGCTCGGCATGGGCCTGGCGGTTCTGACCACAATCGGCCTGGTGTTCAAACTGGCTGCGTTGTCCACGGACGGTGCCACCGCAGGCATTGGCTATATCCTCATCGGTTTGCTCGTCGGCGGCACTGCCGGCTCGATCATGGCCAAGCGCGTCGAAATGACCAAGATGCCGGAGCTGGTCGCCTTCATGCACAGCATGATTGGCCTGGCAGCCGTGTTCATCGCCATCGCTGCAGTGGTCGAGCCACAGTCGCTGGGCATTGTTCACCACTTGGGCGATCCAATTCCTGCGGGCAACCGGCTGGAGTTGTTCCTTGGCGCGGCGATCGGGGCGATCACGTTCTCCGGTTCGGTCATCGCCTTCGGCAAGTTGTCTGGCAAGTACAAGTTCCGCTTGTTCCAGGGCGCACCGGTGCAGTTTGCCGGTCAGCACAAACTCAATCTGATTCTGGGTCTGGCGACGCTACTGTTCGGCATCACGTTCATGCTGACGGGTAGCCTGTTCGCGTTCAGCCTCATGCTGATCCTGGCGTTCGTGATTGGCGTGCTGCTGATTATCCCGATTGGTGGCGCAGACATGCCTGTCGTCGTGTCGATGCTTAACAGTTACTCAGGCTGGGCAGCGGCGGGTATTGGCTTCTCGCTGAACAACTCGATGCTGATCATCGCCGGCTCCCTGGTCGGCTCTTCCGGCGCGATTCTGTCGTACATCATGTGCAAGGCGATGAACCGCTCGTTCTTCAACGTGATCGGTGGCGGCTTCGGTGGTGCAGTGGATGCCGGTGCTGCGAGCGGCACCAAGGAAGCCCGGCCGGTCAAATCGGGATCGGCTGACGACGCGACCTTTCTGCTGACCAACGCCGACACCGTGATCATCGTGCCGGGCTATGGCTTGGCGGTCGCTCGAGCACAGCACGCGCTTAAAGAGCTGACCGAAAAGCTGACCCACGCAGGCGTCACGGTGAAGTACGCGATCCACCCGGTGGCTGGCCGGATGCCCGGGCACATGAACGTACTGCTGGCGGAGGCCGAAGTGCCTTACGACCAAGTGTTCGAGATGGAGGACATCAACTCCGAGTTCGGTCAGGCGGACGTCGTTCTTGTGCTTGGCGCCAATGATGTGGTCAATCCGGCGGCCAAGAACGATCCAAAGTCGCCGATTGCCGGCATGCCGATCCTCGAGGCGTACAAGGCCAAGACCATCATCGTTAACAAGCGCTCCATGGCCAGCGGCTATGCGGGCCTGGATAACGAGCTGTTCTATCTGGACAAAACCATGATGGTCTTTGGTGACGCCAAAAAGGTCATCGAGGACATGGTCAAAGCGATCGAATAGCGGCTGCAACTCGCGACAAAACAACCCTCGGCGCAGGTCATGGCCGAGGGTTTTTTACAGCCTGGGTAAAAGTGTTTCTCGCGTAGAGGCGCTAATTAGAGCCTTTATTGCGACCTTGGTAGCGGGACGAACAAACTTCAAATCTCTAGACTTCGCTCACGCACCTTTGTCATGAGATTAAACAACATGCACCGTGAACGAATCCGTCTGCCCTCGCTGATGAACAAGATAATGAGCGCGGCCGACGCTGCTTCCTTGATCAAGGACGGCATGACCGTCGGCATGAGCGGCTTCACCCGCGCCGGCGAAGCCAAGGCCGTGCCCCAGGCGCTGGCTGAACGTGCCAAGACAGTTCCGCTGAAGATCAGCCTGATGACGGGCGCCAGCCTGGGCAACGATCTGGACAAGCAACTGACCGAAGCGGGCGTGCTCTCCCGGCGCATGCCGTTTCAGGTCGACAGCACCCTGCGCAAGGCCATCAACGACGGCACCGTGATGTTCATAGATCAGCATCTGTCGGACACCGTCGAGCAGCTGCGCAATCGCCAGATCAAGGCCGTGGATATCGCCGTGATTGAATGCGTGGCGATCACCGAAGAAGGGCATCTGGTGCTCAGCACGTCCGTTGGCAACTCGGCGAGCTTCGCCATTCTTGCTGAACACGTGATCATCGAGATCAACCTCGCCCAGCCCCTGGAGCTGGAAGGGCTGCACGACATCTATATACCGACCTACCGGCCGACGCGCCTGCCGATCCCGGTGCTCAAGACGGATACCCGAATCGGCAGCCAGGCCGTAAAGATCGATCCGGCCAAGATCGTCGGCATCGTGATCAGCAATCAACCTGACTCGCCATCGACGGTATTGCCTGCAGACACCGACACTCAGGCCATCGCGGGCCACCTGGTCGAGTTCTTCAAGAACGAAGTGCGGCTGAACCGCCTGACCAATCAACTGATGCCGCTGCAGGCAGGAGTGGGCACAATTGCCAATGCCGTCATGACAGGGCTGATCGATTCACCCTTTCACGGCATGACGATGTATTCGGAAGTGCTGCAGGATTCGACGTTCGATCTGTTCGAGGCGGGCAAGCTGGATTTCGCGTCGGGCTGCTCCATGACGCTGTCAGAGCGCAAGCACGCCGCAGTCTATGACAACCTCGAGCAGTACAGATCAAGACTGTTATTGCGCCCTCAGGAAATCTCGAACCATCCGGAGGTCGTTCGCCGCCTGGGCATCATTGGTATCAACACCGCCCTGGAGTTCGACCTGTACGGAAACGTCAATTCCACTCACGTGGGAGGTACGCGGATGATGAACGGGATAGGCGGGTCGGGAGACTTCGCTCGGAATGCCCACCTCGCCATTTTCGTGACCAAGTCCATTGCCAAAGCCGGGGCCATTTCAAGTGTGGTGCCGATGGTCAGCCATGTGGACCACACCGAACACGACGTGGACATCCTGGTGACAGAGATCGGACTGGCAGACCTGCGAGGCCTGGCGCCCCGCGAACGCGCCCGGGTCATCATCGACAACTGCGTGCACCCGGCCTATCGCGAGGCGCTGAATGACTACTTCCGCCGCGCCTGCGCAATCGGCGGTCACACCCCACATGTTCTGCGAGATGCACTCAGTTGGCACCTTAACCTGGAAGAAACGGGCCGCATGTTGGCGATCTGAAAATACAGTTTGTGCGTGGCGGCGACCTTTCGTCGTCACAGTTCACAGGCTGAACGTAAATTCTGCAAAAACTGTACTTCTGTACTGGTGATTTGGCTTAGGTAAAACCCTAAATTACGCTGCCAACCATCCAAAAAGCACACTTCTGGTGCAGACCCGTACAGTTGCTCCACTTCCGAACAAAACAGTGGTGTTTAACAGTTAACTGGAGCAGCACAATACAAATGAACTGTGTCTAGAGAGAGACGGGCAATGAGAGGAATATTGTCACCAATCAAGTCACTCTCTAATCCCGCCACAAGCGGAAGGAAGAAGCATCATGGAACGCACCGTCAGTTCCGAACTGTTCTACGAAGACACCGCTAAAACCGCACAAGCCTCGTTGCCGCTGCGCATGTTCGCCAACCTGATGCTCTGGCAGCGTCGTCTGTCCAGCCGCCATCAACTGGCTCGTCTGGATGCACGTTTGCTGGCTGACGCCGGTATCAGCGAATCCCAGCGTTACGAAGAGCTGAGCAAGCCGTTCTGGCGCTAATGTAGCGTCTGCTGGTCCCAGGCCACGTGCCTCTCACCAGCAACCCGAATTGTTCAAACAAAACCCGTCAGCAGTTTACTGCTGACGGGTTTTGTCGTTTCCAGCGAATGAAAGTCCGAAAAAGCTAAACCGGTACAGTTTTAGATTTATCTTTTTTTAACAATACAGCCCAACGAATTCGGGCACCCGCATCGGGTATTGGATTGCCGGTGCAGGACTGGCGTGATGCCGGGATGGTTCACGCGACACCTTATAGGCTAATCTTTCGCCACCTTGACCATGCACTCGCGAGACAGCTAGCGCTGAGCTTTCCGATTTATGCGTCTGTGGTTTTCGAATCCCGTTATTTTGGAGTGCCTGTATGCCTCGCGTTCGCCTGTTGAGTGCCGCTTTCCTGATCGTTGCTGCCACCGGGGCCCAGGCTTCTAGCTTCGTTGTTACAACTGACACCATCGTCCGTGCGCTGGATGCTTCGTCCAATGCCACGTCGAAAATCTCCTCCTCCTTCCATGACGACAAGATCGTCCTGGCCGCCCGCGATGACGCAGCAAGCTTCGTTGCCAGCGAAGGCGAGATCCGTGGCGTGAAGCTCCAGGGCGCCTTGCAACACATCCGCGAAGTCGCACCGGGCCTGCAAGCGTCGGACGCGCAACTCGCGCAAGCGATTCTTGCCATCTGATTCAGTATCGCGACAGGTTTTTCCGGCGCAGGCCCGGGCCTTTTCACTAGCTCTGGCCCGGGTGTTGCGCTAGCCTTGCGACTCGTATCGCAGAACCTGAACAGCCCTGAATAGCCATGCAGTCGTTGTCTCGCCTCGTGCTTGCCGTCACCGCCACCTTGAGTATTTCCACTCAGGTTATGGCGTTCGACGTGACCACACAAAGCCTGGTCAAAACCGGATACGCCACCAGTCAGGTGACGACCGGTCCTTTCGATAGCAAGTTGATAATTGCCGCCCAGGATGACGCTGCAGTGTTTGTTGCCAGTGACGGCCAACTGCGAGGAGCACGGCTGGAATCGGCGCTGGCATACCTTCGTCAAACCCGTCCAAAACTTCATGCAAGCGACCTTGAACTGGCGCAGGCAATCCTCGTCCAATAGTCACTTTTTTGTAACTTCCGTATTTTGGAGACGTTCCATGCGTACCCCGTTGATCGCTGCCGCCCTCGGCCTGCTCTTGCTGACTGACATGGCACAGGCACAAACCCTGAAGGCCACCAGTAACATCGTCGTTCGCGCCCTCGGCCGCAGCATCGATTTCACCTCCGACACCACCTCATCCGTGCGCAACTGGAAACTGGTGCTCGAAGCGCGCGACGATGCCGCCAGCTATGTCGCCACCAACGGCGATATCCACGGCGCACTGCTCGACGCAGCCTTCATCACACTGCGCGATCGCCTGCCTGAAGCGCGTAACGCCAGTGATCAGGACCTCGCCGAGGCCATCCTCGCACTGTGAAACGCCTCGCTGTCTGGCTGCTGACATCGGCGCTCTCGCTGATTTGCACGAGCGCCTTCGCCGACCTCAGCCTGTCGCTGCATACCGACGGGCTCAGTCCTGCGCAACAAAAGGCCAGCCAGACATTGCTCGACGAAGCCATGGCGCACCTGCCGCCATTGTTCGTCAGCAAGCTTGATCGCCAGATTGAAGTGCATTGGACTGACGACATGCCGTCCAATGCCTACGGTCGTGCAGACGGTCCTTACCGGCTGGACCTGAATCAGCACCTGCTCGCGGGCCTGACCGACGGCACCGCCGCAACGACCCGAACCAACCGTCCTCACGGCACCGTACGCGAGGAAATGCTCGCCACGGTTCTGCATGAACTGACCCACATTTATGATCACGCGCAGCTCTGGTCCCCTGAAGACCGCAAGCTGATCGTTGCATGTGCCCGGCAGGGCAAAAGCGTGGGCAAGGTTGGCCTGCGTGACAGCTGCCGGGGGCAGACCGACCGACGCTTTACCCTGAGTGATGATCCGCGCCTCCTGGATCTCGCCGGCTGGCCGCAATACGTCGGCCGCCGCGGTGACAGGGAAGAGCGCAACGGCCAGGTCGCGCGCAGTCCGGACATCTACGAAATCAGCAGCCCGCTGGAATTCGTTGCGGTGAACATGGAGTACTTTCTCCTCGACCCGGCCTACGCCTGCCGCCGTCCGGCGCTGTACGACTATTACAAGGCTCGGTTCGACTGGGCGCCCGCGACGAAGGATCAGTGCCCGACGTCCTATCCTTATCTCAACGCCGGTAACGACTTTGCCCGAGAGCCGCTGGGCAAGCTCGACCCCGAACGCGTGTACGAAGTCGATTACCTGCTGGCCGAGGCTAACCAGAATCTGGCGAGCCGTTGGGGTCACAGCATGCTGCGTCTGGTCATCTGCAAGCCCGGTCGCCCACGTGGCCCCGACTGCCGGCTGGACCTGGATCAGCACCTGGTGCTGTCCTATCGCGCCTTCGTCAACGACCTGCAGCTGTCCAGTTGGAGCGGCTTGACCGGCAAGTATCCGTCGCGCCTGTTTGTCCTGCCGCTGGGTCAGGTGATCGATGAGTACACCAAGACCGAATTGCGCGGCCTGGCCTCGGTCCCGCTGAAACTGTCCCGTGAGGAGATCAACGGTCTGGTTCAGCACTCTGCCGAGATGCACTGGGCATACGACGGGGATTACTGGTTCCTGTCCAATAACTGCGCGGTGGAAAACCTGAAGCTGCTGCGCAGTGGCACTAACGATCCACGGCTTGTCGGGCTGGACAGCATCATGCCCAACGGGCTGCTGGAAGTCCTGAAGGGTAGGGGGCTGGCGGACACCAGCGTGCTGGACGATCCGAAGAAAGCGCTGCGCATGGGCTACCGCTTCGACTCGTACCGCGACCGTTATCAGGCGATGTTCGATGTGCTGCGCAAGACCACCAGCGTCAAGCAAACCACGGTGGAAGACTGGCTGGCATTGACCCCGCAGGAGCGGCGCCCGTATTTCGCTCAGGCCGATCTACGCACCAGCGCGGCAATGCTGCTGCTGGAACAGGCCGGGCTGCGTCGTCAGTTATTGCTGGCGCAGGATGAGGTCAAGCAGCGCTACCTCAGCGCCGTGGAGCAGAAGGATAACGGCGTCTCCAGAGCGACCGGCACGCTGCAGGACATTCTGGCTAACAGCGGATTCCTGAGTCGCCCGGCAGAATTGCTGGGCAGCGGCGGGTACGGTCTGCCGCAGGAAGGCGAGTGGCAGCGGCTGGAAAACGAGAGCAGTCAGCGGCAGAAACAGCTGCAGCGGCTCAGCGGCGATCTGGATAAAGAGGTGAGGGCGCTGCTCGATCCCGACCGCGCCGCCGAAATCGCCTCGACCGAAGACAATCTCAAGCAGGTCGGCGAACACCTGCGTGCGCTGCACAAAGCAGCCGGCGGTCTGGAGCTGCCTTGATCGTCGCGCAGCTACACGGCCCGCAATGATTCAGGCAGTTTCCCCGGGCTCACCCGGCAGATGCTCGTCGAGGTGCAGCCAAGGCAGGCGGCTGTCGGTCCAGATGTGTCGATCGGCAGGCGTCAGCTCCGGGTGATCAAGGGTGGCGATGGTCACGTCCATCGTCTCAGGGGTGTTGCGGCTGAACAGCGCGACCTGCGCCCCGCAGTTATTGCAGAAATACCGTACGCACGTCGGCCCTGAATCATAGGCGGTCGGGCTTCCCGCCAGCCATTTGAACGCATCGACAGGGACGCTGGTCCACGTCACCACGATGCCGCCTGACGTGCGCCGACAAATCGAACAGTGGCAGTGGGCAACGTCATCCACGAGCCCGTCGAGCTGGTAACGCAGATTGCCGCAATGGCATCCGCCCGTATGCAATTCACTCATGAGCATTCTCCCGGTTATGTAGGGGTCTGACCGCATCACGGGGTCGATAACTCAAACTCCCGCTCGTCAAGTTAAGAAGTGCAACGAAAGCTGGCTGAAAGCTTCCCCGTTTAGCATCACCTCACCGCCGGCGAAAGACCGGTCGGCCAGGACGAACGCGCTTGACGTTCTCCGGCCCATCTACAACAACAATTAGGTGATTCCCGATGCTTGCATGTGCCCTGCAGTACCCCCTCCGTAATCCCCGACTCCACGCGCCGCTCGTTTTGAGCTGATCGATTCGTCTCGTCCGTTCCCACGCCGCGTAACGCTGGAGTATTGCTATGTTGACCTTCCTCGGCTTCGCCATGGTCGTCGCCTTCATGTACCTGATCATGAGCAAGCGCCTGTCAGCGCTGATTGCCTTGATCATCGTTCCTATCGTGTTTGCCTTGTTCGGTGGCTTCGCCTCCGAGATAGGCCCGATGATGCTTGCGGGCATCACCAAGCTTGCGCCAACAGGCGTGATGCTGATGTTTGCCATCCTTTATTTCGCACTGATGATCGACTCCGGGCTGTTCGACCCGGCCGTGCGCAAGATCCTCAAGCTGGTGAAAGGCGACCCGGTCAAAGTGTCGGTCGGCACAGCGGTGCTGGCGCTGGTTGTCTCGCTGGACGGTGACGGCGCCACGACATACATGATCTGCGTAGCCGCCATGCTGCCGCTGTACAGCCGCCTGGGCATGAGCCCGCGCATCATGGCCGGCTTGATCATCCTGGCCGGCGGCGTGATGAACATGACCCCATGGGGCGGCCCGACCGCGCGTGCCGCAAGCGCCCTGCATGTCGATCCATCCGACATCTTCGTGCCCATGATTCCGGCAATGCTGGCAGGCGTCGTGGCGATTCTGGTGATCGCCTACTTCTACGGCAAACGTGAACGCGCCCGCCTGGGTGAGCTGCACCTGCCCGGTGACGAAGTCGATAACAGTGACATCAGCGTTTCGCAGTTTCCCGACGCCCGTCGTCCCAAGCTGATCTGGTTCAACGGTGCTCTGACACTGGCGCTGATGGTCGCGTTGATCATGGGCCTGTTGCCGCTGCCAGTGCTGTTCATGATTGCGTTCAGTATCGCCATGATCGTCAACTACCCGTGCCTGCAAGCGCAGAAAGACCGCGTCGCTGCCCACGCCGGCAGCGTGCTGGCAGTGGTCGGACTGATTTTTGCTGCGGGGATCTTTACCGGTATCCTGTCCGGCACCGGAATGGTCGACGCGATGTCGAAGAGCCTGCTGGCCGTAATCCCTGACGCGATGGGCCCTTATCTGGCCGTGATCACTGCGGTGGTCAGCATGCCGTTCACCTTCTTCATGTCCAACGATGCGTTCTACTACGGCGTGCTGCCGGTACTGGCCGAGGCCGCTGCGCATTACGGCATCAGCCCGGTGGAAATGGCACGTGCCTCGATCGTCGGCCAGCCCGTCCACCTGTTGAGTCCGTTGGTGCCGTCGACGTATCTGCTAGTGGCACTGGCGGGCATCGAGTTTGGTGATCACCAGCGCTTCACCCTCAAATGGGCCGTGCTGGTGTGCATGTGCATCCTGATCGCCGCGCTACTGATGGGGATCTTCCCGTTCTTCAGCAGTTTGTAACGCAACTCAACGCTCCCTCTGGTGCAGCCGCGCCAGAGGGAAAACGAACGCTCAAAGGAATACGTAATGGAATGGCTGACCAACCCTGAGATCTGGGTTGCTTTCTTCACGCTGACTGCCCTGGAAATCGTACTGGGCATCGACAACATCATCATGATCTCGATCCTGGTCAGCCGCATGCCCAAGGCGATGCAGCCGCGGACCCGTATCTTCGGCCTGGCGCTGGCAATGGTGACGCGGATTCTGCTGCTGCTGTCGATCACCTGGGTCATGCGCCTCACCGAAGACCTGTTCGTGGTCCTCGGCCAAGGCATTTCCGGACGCGACCTGATTCTGTTCTTTGGTGGTCTGTTTCTGTTGTGGAAGAGCTCGCAAGAGATTTACCACGGCATGGAAGGCGAGGAAGAGACGCTTGACGAGCCGAAAGGCAAGGGCGGCATGTTCCTGTACACCATCCTTCAGATTGCAATCATCGACATCGTATTCTCGCTGGACTCGGTCATCACCGCAGTCGGCATGGTTTCTTACGTACCGGTGATGGTTGCGGCGATCATCGTCGCAGTGCTGATCATGATGCTGTGCGCGGGCGTTATCAGCGACTTCATCGAGAAGCACCCCTCGTTGAAGATGCTGGCGCTGTCGTTCCTGATCGTCGTCGGTACCGTGCTGATTGCCGAGTCGTTCGATGTGCATGTGCCCAAGGGCTACGTTTACTTCGCCATGGCGTTCTCGCTGGCGGTTGAGGCGATCAACATCAAGATGCGCACGTCGATGGCGAAGAAGCGCAAGATGCAGGACCCGGTGAAACTTCACAAGGACGTACCGGGTCAATAACGTCCGCCGCACAGACGTCAAAACAACGGGGCTGTGAATGCCCCGTTTTTTATTGGCAGGGCGCAAAGGGGTGGCTTTCAAACACCTGATTTATGACAGATTTGTTTCAAGAAGTAATTCGCTGTGCCATGCTGGCATTAAGGCCACAGGCCGACTAAAGCTTTAGTTGAGGGCGCTGTTCGATACCCCTCAAGCGCCTACGCTCGCTACACGCTGGACCTTTTAACTTTGCCCGATGGGCAACCTACAGGGGGCTCTCCATATGCTGACCCTGCTCGATTTGCTTTCCGCCGTCGCGCTGTTGATCTGGGGCACACACATCGTTCGAACCGGCATTCTGCGTGTCTATGGTTCGCAGCTGCGCCGGGTCATTGGCCAGAACATGTCCAAGCGCCCGCTGGCATTTGTCGCGGGGATCCTGGTCACCGCAGTGGTGCAAAGCAGTAATGCCACGGCGATGCTGGTGACGTCCTTTGTCGGCCAGGGTTTGATGGGCCTGACGCCAGCGCTGGCCATCATGCTCGGCGCCGACGTCGGTACGGCCGTGATGTCGCGCATCCTGACGTTCGACCTGTCGTGGCTGTCACCACTGCTGATCTTTCTGGGCGTGATCTTCTTTCTGTCGCGCAAACAAACCCGCGTCGGCCAACTGGGCCGTGTCGGCATTGGGCTGGGCTTGATCATTCTCGCCTTGCAGCTGATTGTCACTGCCGCTGCACCCATCACCCAGGCGGCCGGGGTGAAGGTGCTGTTTGCGTCACTGACGGGCGATCTTCTGCTCGACGCATTGGTCGGCGCCATGTTCGCGCTGATCTCCTACTCAAGCCTTGCGGCCGTGCTGCTGACGGCGACCCTGGCGGGCGCGGAGATCATCAGCCTGCCGGTGGCGATCGGTCTGGTGATCGGCGCCAACATCGGCAGCGGCCTGTTGGCGTTCCTCAGCACCAGCATGCAAAACGTGGCCGGTCGACAAGTGGCGCTGGGCAGCCTGCTCTACAAACTGATCGGCCTGTTGCTGATCACCCCGGTGCTGACGCCGCTGGTGGCCTGGATGGATACGCTGAATGTCAGCCCCTCGAGCCTGGTCATCAGCTTTCACGTTATTTACAACTCCCTGCGTTGCCTGATCATGCTGCCGACGGTGGGACCAATGGGGCGCCTGTGCGCGTCGATTCTGCCGCAGCAGGCCGAGATCAACGGCCAGACCAAGCCTCGCCATCTGGACCTGACCGCACTCGCCACGCCGAGCCTGGCGCTGGCCAATGCCGTGCGCGAAACCCTGCGCATGGGCGATCTGATCGACAGCATGCTCAATGCCATGCAAGAGGTGCTGCGTGGCAACCAGACGGCGGTTACTCAGGAGGTGCGCCGGCTCAACGACGATGTCGAGGTGCTCTACAACGCCATCAAGTTGTACCTGGCGCAGATGCCCCGCGACGACCTCAGCGATCAGGACAATCGCCGCTGGGCCGAGATCATCGAACTGGCTATCAATCTGGAGCTGGCCAGCGGTTTGATCGAGCGCATGCTGCGCAAGGTCCAGCAGCAGAAGACGTCACAGCGGCGGTCGTTTTCCGACGTTGGTCTGGAAGAACTTTCCGGGCTGCACGAGCAACTGATGGCGAATCTGCGCCTGGGCCTGTCGGTCTTCCTCAGCGGCGACCCGGAAAGCGCGCGCCAGTTGTTGCGCGAGAAACGTCGTTTTCGGGCACAGGAGCGGCGCCTGGCACACGCCCATGTCAGCAGGCTGCAACGTAAGATCGTCCAGAGTATCGAGACCAGTTCCCTGCACCTCGAGCTGATTTCCGACATGAAACGCTTGAACTCCCTGTTCTGCAGCAGCGCTTACGCGGTCCTTGAAACCACCGACACAGGCGCCTTGTCCAGCGAGGGCAATGCGGATTAATCGTGGTGAACGCAGGGGCGGCTGCGAAGTCTGTTACACATACCGGCCCGCAAGGAAGCCCGTTTTTATGCGTTGCCTGCTGTTCGTTTGTCTGGTTCTGACATCCCTTTCTTCCATGGCCCTCGACCGGTTTCAGGTCGAGGGCTACGTGCTGCCCAACGGTTTGCAGTTGCTGCTCAAGCCTGCGGACAAGGGGCACGTCGCTATCCGGCTGGTCGTGGGTATTGGCTTCGATGACTTTAAATGCGAAGACAAAGAGCTGCCGCACTTGCTTGAGCACCTGCTCTTCAGCGGGATCGACAACAGCGGTGAGGGCGGCCTTGAGCAGCAGATGCAGGCGTTGGGCGGGGAGTGGAACGCGTTCACCAGCAACACCGACACCACCTTCGTCATCGAGGCGCCAGCGCAGAATCAGCGCAAGGTGCTCGACCTGCTGCTCAATCTGCTAACCCACACGCAAATCAATCAAGCCAATCTGGACACCGCCAAGCGCATTGTCACCCGTGAAGACGGCGGCCATTATTCGCATCTGCAACGCTGGCTGGACAAGCGCGATCTGGGCCACAGCGCCGGCAGCCAGCTTGCTGTGGAGCTGGGCCTCAAGTGCGCGGAGCGGCCTGAGGTCGATCACTTGACGCTGGAGCAGATCGAGAACATCCACGACAACTGGTACGCCTCCAACAACATGACGCTGATCATCGTGGGCGACCTCGACAAGTTGCTGCCGGCCTACCTGGAGCGCACCTTCGGCCAACTCAATGCGGTCGATCCGACGGAACATCCGCCGCTCCGCTCGATGACCGAAAAGGCCGACCCTGAACGCACGTTGGTGCGCGGCTCATTGGGCGACGGCGCGAAGCTGCATCTTTTGTTCCCCGAGCCGGACATGGGCGAGCAGCACGATGAAACCTGGGATCTGGTGAAGGCTTACCTGGACTGGGCGCTGTACAGCGAACTGCGTCTGGACAAGGGTTACTCCTACGGGCCATGGGCCGATCGCGAAGCGTTTGGGGACACCGGTTTTCTCAGCCTGAATGCCGATCTGAACCGCGAAGACGTCGATTCGGCCACGGCGGCGGTGCGCTCTATGCTCCAGCGGCTGCGAAAGGAAGGCATGGACCCGGCCACCTTTGCACGACTGCAACAGGCCTCCATCGCCAAGCAGGCCTGGACCGTTCAAGGCAATAGCGCTTTGGCCGACTATTACTGGGGTGCGCTGAATGATTACGACGATGGTCGCTTTCAGGACCCGGCCAAGCGCACCCGTGGCGTGAGCCTGGATCTGGCCAATCAGGCGATGCGTCAATTGCTGGCGCAACCCGGGTATCTTCGCGTTGAGGAACCACTGCTCAGCTACGACGAGCTGTACGCCATCGGATGCCTGCTGACAGTGCTGGTGGCGTCGCTGATTCTCTGGCGGTGGCGGGTTTACAAGAAGCGGCCGTTGTAAGCGAAGCGCTAGGCTCTGTACGATTTCGTCGAAGTGGGCGGAGTCCGATTTTGGTTATTTTCTATACACCTCGACCTATACCTGAGAGCGACGCCCCAAGATGCCCGACATTAACGCAATCATTCATCACTCGCTGGTACAGCGCGTGCTGGAGTTCATCAAGCGCTACCCCGGGCTGATTGCGTTCTTCGGGTTCTGCTCAGGCATCGGCAGCTTCATTCTGGTGGATCGCCAAGCCAAGCTGGCGACCTGGATTGCGGTCATTCTGCTGGTGAGCTGGATCTGGCTGATGGTGGAAAACAGCGCGGTCGCCCTGTTCGCGAAGCTGTTCAAGCGCGAGATCCCGCAGCCGCTGTTGCGCTACGGCACCCAGATGATCCATCAGGAAAGCCTGTTCTTCGTACTGCCGTTCTTTTTCGTGACCACCACGTGGTACAGCGGCCAGCTGGCGTTCACCGGGCTGCTCGGGGCGGCAGGCCTGATTTCGATCATCGACCCGCTGTACTACAAATGGCTGGCGCCGCGCCGCTGGCTGTTCATGGCTCTGCACACGCTGACGCTGTTCGCCGCATTGCTCACGGCGCTGCCGATCATCGTTCACCTGACCACGGCCGAGAGCTACAAGCTGGCGCTGGGCATTGCGATGCTGCTGTCGTTCCCGAGCCTGGCGTCGGGCTATCCGATCAACAACTGGAAACGCGGCGTCGGCGTGGTAGCCATGACACTGGCCATCGGCGGTGCGGGCTGGATGGCGCGATTCTGGGTGCCGCCGGCGACGCTCTGGCTGACCGAGGCTGCAATCAGCACGCGCTTCGACAACCAGAATCGGACCCCCGGCGAGAGCGTTCAGGAGATCGGCGTCAACCAGCTGCGCAGCGCAGGGCTCTACGCCTATACGTCAATAAACGCCCCGCGCGGCCTCAACGAACGGATTTATCACGTGTGGCGCCATAATGGCGAGGAAATAGAGCGTATCGCTCTAGACATTAAGGGCGGTCGTGAGGAAGGCTATCGGGCCTGGACGCACAAGCAGAATTTCCCGCCGGACGTGCTCGGCAAATGGCAGGTGAGGGTGCTCACTGAGGACGGGCAGATGATCGGTGTGCTGCGGTTTGACGTCACTGAGCGCGATCAACCGGCCGTCACTCGCAACAAGATCAAGCCGGCAGGCCTGAAGCCAGGCACCGACGCTGTAGATCCGGATGATTCCGAGGCTAAAAAACCTGCGGACAGTGCACCAGCCGAGAACGCTTCTGCCCCGGCCAAAACCAACTAAGCTCGTCGCCATGACCCCACTGACCACGCAGGCTTCCTCCGCGCCCAAGACTCCAGGGCGCGTCTTGATGGACACTTCGAACAATCCGGTGCAGCTGCGGATTGCCGGAGACTGGACGCTCGCCCATTACCGCGAACTCAAGCGCCAGACCGATGCATTGAGCGCCGGATTCGCTCCAACTGCCCTCGTGGATATGGAAGAGCTCGGCGCGCTCGATACCGCCGGTGCGTCGTTGCTGGTAGAGCTGCTCGGCGTGCAACGTCTGCGTTTGCTGGCCGTGCAAGCGCCCAATCTGCCGGAGTCCAGCCGCGCGCTGATGCAGACCATCCAAAGCGCATTGGCTGACTATTGCCGGCCAGTCCGAGAGCCTGAAGCGGCCGTGGGCATGCAACTGCTGGCGCGAATTGGCTCGGCGGTGGACGTGATCTGGAAGGACACGTTGCAGTTACTGGGCTTTATCGGGCTCATCCTCCAGACGTTTGCGTCCACGCTGTTGCGGCCCAAACGCTGGCGCACCACTTCCGTCATCGCCCACATCGAGCAAATCGGCCTGGACGCCGCGCCCATCGTGGCGCTGCTGACGTTCATGGTGGGCGCCGTGGTGGCCTTTCTCGGCGCCACGGTCCTAAAGGCCTTTGGCGCGACGATTTTCACCGTTGACCTGATCGGCTTCTCGTTCCTGCGGGAATTCGCCGTGCTGTTGACCGCCATTCTGTTGGCCGGTCGCACGGCCAGCGCTTTCACCGCGCAGATCGGCTCAATGAAAGCCAACGAGGAACTGGATGCGCTGCAAACCCTGGGGCTGAGTCCTACAGAGCTGCTGGTATTGCCCCGCGTGATCGCGTTGCTCATCTCACTGCCCATGCTGACCTTTCTCGCAATGATCTGCGGCATTGTCGGTGGCGGCGTGGTCTGCGCTGTGTCGCTGGGCATCTCGCCGGCAATGTTTCTGTCGTTGATGCAGGCCGACATTGGGGTGCAGCATTTTCTCGTCGGCATCGCCAAGGCGCCGATCTTTGCATTCTTCATCGCCGCCATTGGCTGCCTGGAAGGCTTCAAGGTCGAGGGCAGCGCTGAGTCCGTTGGGGCTCACACGACGTCGAGCGTGGTGCAGTCCATTTTCGTGGTCATCGTACTGGACGCACTGGTGGCGATGTTTTGCATGGAGATAGGCTGGTGACCCGCCGTTGCGTACAACCCGTTGAAAAGGTGATCGAGGTTCGCGGCCTGAGCAATCGCTTCGGCCCGCAAGTGGTGCACGAGAACCTCGATCTGGACCTGTATCGCGGGGAGATCCTCGGCGTGGTCGGCGGCTCCGGCGCAGGCAAGTCGGTCTTGCTGCGCAGCATTGTCGGGCTGCAAAGACCTGCCTCGGGCAGTGTCCGCGTATTGGGTCAGGACTTGCTGAATCTGCCCGACAAAGCACGCTCTCAGGTTGAACGACGTTTCGGTGTCCTGTTTCAGAAAGGCGCGCTGTTCTCGTCGCTGACCATTACGGAGAACGTCGCGTTGCCGCTGATTGAACACGCCGGACTGAGCCGCGAGGAGGCCGAGCATCTGGCCGGGATCAAAATGGCGTTGGCCGGACTGCCGCTGTCGGCGGCGCACAAATACCCCGCGTCGCTCTCGGGCGGCATGATCAAGCGCGCGGCGCTGGCAAGGGCGCTGGCGCTGGACCCGGACATTCTGTTTCTGGACGAACCCACCGCCGGGCTCGATCCGATTGGCGCCGGCGCGTTTGATCAGTTGATCCTGACCCTGCGCGACGCCTTGGGGTTGAGCGTGTTCATGGTCACCCACGACCTCGACACGCTTTATACAATCACCGACCGCGTCGCCGTGCTGGCGCAGAAGCGCGTGTTGGTCGCGGACAGCATCGACAAGGTGTCCGCGACCAAGGACGCCTGGATTCACGAATACTTTCATGGCCCGCGCGGCCGCTCGGCCTATTCGGCGGCCACCCACCCACACGAGGTCTCATGATGGAAACCCGCGCCCACCACGTTCTGATCGGCCTGTTCACGGTCATCGTGGTCGCCGCCGCGCTGCTGTTCGGCTTGTGGCTGGCAAAATCCAGCGTCGACACGGCGTTCAAGGATTACCAGGTTGTCTTCAACGAGGCGGTCACCGGTTTGTCTCGGGGCAGCCCGGTGCAGTACAGCGGCATCAAAGTCGGTGACGTGGTGCAACTGCGCCTTGACCCTCAAGACCCGCGCCGCGTGCTGGCGCAGATTCGCGTTGCGGGTGAAACCCCGATCAAGCGCGACACCTTCGCAAAACTGGCATTGGCCGGCATTACCGGTACATCGCTCATTCAGCTCAGTGGCGGCACACCGCAAAGCGAGGCGCTGAAGGGCGAGGCCGGCAACCTGCCGGTGATCATCGCCTCACCGTCGCCCATCTCGCGGCTGCTGAACGACAGCGACGACTTGCTCAGCGGCACCAATGCACTGCTGCACAATGCCAACGCGATGTTTTCTTCGAACAACGTGGACACGCTGTCGCGCACGCTGCAACATCTGGAGCAAACCACCGGTGCGATCTCCGATCAGCGCGACGACATTCGTCAGGCGTTGAAGCAGATGACGCTGCTGAGCAAGCAGGCCGGCGCGACCCTGGAGCAAACGTCGATGCTGATGCGCAATGCCAACCAGCTGCTGACCAGCGATGGCAGGCAAACCATCGCCAGCGCGCAGCAGGCGATGAAGTCCCTTGAACAGAGCAGCCAGACCATCAACACGCTGCTCAAGAACAATCAGAATTCGGTAAACGACGGGCTGCAAGGGCTGGGCGAACTGGGCCCGGCGATTCGCGAGCTGCGTGAAACCCTCAGCTCATTGAAAACCATCTCGCGCAGCCTGAATGCCAACCCGAGCGGCTACCTGCTGGGCAGCGAGAAGAATAAGGAGTTCGAGCCATGAGGCTTGTCGGTCAGTCCATCACTCGACTGTTGTTGACGGCAACCCTGTTGTCCCTCGGCGCCTGTTCGATCCTCCCGGAGCAGGCGCCGTCTGACGTCTACCGCTTGCCGACGGCATCACCCGCCGGCAAAGGGACGTCGCCCGTGTCGTGGTCGTTGCGGGTGGTGCGGCCCAAATCCAGCGAGACACTGGACAGCCCGCGCATCGCCGTCATCCCCCAGGGCAATCTCATCAGCAGCTACAAAGGCGCGCGCTGGAGTGATCCAGCGCCGGTCCTGCTGCGCAACAGCTTGACCGATGCGTTCTACCGCGATGGACGAATCCAGTCGATCAGCACCGACGACAGTAATCTGCAGGCCGATTTTGAGTTGGGCGGGGAGCTGCTGGCGTTTCAGAGCGAGTATCGCGGGGCTGCCATTGACGTGGTGATTCGCCTTGATGCGCGGCTGGCCGACGATCGCCAGCGGATAGTCGCTAGCCGGCGCTTTGAAGTGCATCAGCCGGTGGCCGACAAGCAGGTGCCGGCGGTGGTCTCGGCGTTTGGTCAGGCCAGCGATGCACTGGCCGCCCAAGTGTTGCAATGGACCGTCGAGCAGGGCGAGAAGCGTTACACCGCCGAGCCGAAGAACCAATAGCAGACGGAGATCGCTGCGACGACTCCGGCAAATTCCGCCAGCAGCGCGCAACCCACGGCGTGTCGCGCTCGCTGAATACCCACGGCGCCGAAATACACCGCCAGTACATAGAACGTGGTTTCGGTGCTGCCTTGAATCGTCGCCGCGACGAGGGCCGGAAAGCTGTCGACGCCTTGGGTTTTCATGGTCTCGATCAGCATCGCCCGCGCCGCACTGCCTGAGAACGGCTTGACCAGTGCGGTCGGCAGCGCATCGACGAAGCGGGCGTCCAGGCCCAGCCACTGAATGCCGTGTCGAATACCTTCAAGGATCAGATCCAGCGCGCCCGATGCGCGCAGCACGCCGACGGCGCAGAGCATCGCAACCAGATACGGCAGCAGATTCTTGGCGACGTCAAAGCCTTCTTTCGCGCCCTCAACGAACGTCTCGTACACCTTCACTTTGCGCAGCGCGCCGATCACCAGGAACAGCATGATGATGCCGAACAGCGTCACATTGCCCAGCACCGAAGACAGGCTCGACAGCGCAGCGGCGGACAGCCCGGCCAGTAACGCCATGAACCCGCCCAGCAGCAGCGCGCCCGGAATCAGGTAAGCGAGCACCACCGGGTCCCACAACTTGAGGCGCTGCATGAACGCCACTGACAGCAGACCGACCAGCGTCGAGGCGCTGGTGGCGAGCAGGATCGGCAAGAACACCATGGTGGGGTCGGCGGCGCCTTGCTGGGCGCGGTACATGAAGATGGTCACAGGCAGCAGCGTCAGCGAGGAAGCGTTGAGCACCAGAAAGAGGATCTGCGCGTTGCTGGCGACGGTCTTACTGGGATTGAGCTCTTGTAGCGAGCGCATGGCCTTGAGGCCGATGGGTGTGGCGGCGTTGTCCAGGCCGAGCGCGTTGGCGGCAAAGTTGAGGGTGATCAGGCCCAGTGCCGGGTGGCCGCGCGGCACTTCGGGCATCAGGCGATGAAACAGCGGCGCCAGGACTTTGCCCAGCCAGTCAACGATTCCGGCCTTCTCGGCGATGTTAAGAAAGCCCAACCAGAGGGTCAGGGTGCCGAACAACAGCACCATGACTTCCACCGACAGCTTGGCCATGGCGAAGATGCTCTCGACCATGGCGGCAAAAACGCCGGAATTGCCCCCGACCAGCCACTGCGCCAGCGCAGAAATCGCCGCGACCACAAAAAACCCAAGCCATAGGCCGTTCAGCATACAAATCCCCTCGCAAGATGCGGCGATGATAACGGCGGGGGCAGAAACAACAAACCCTGGCCGGGGCCAGGGTTTGATGATTCACGCCAGACAGTGATTACTCGACCGTCGATTGGCCCGCCGGCAGAGGGTCCTTGCCACGCCAGTGCGGCAGGGAATTCCAGTAGCGCTCGCCCTTGGCATCGTCGTACATGCCTTCCCAGCGCGAGATCACCAACACAGCGAGTGCGTTGCCGATCACGTTCAGCGCCGTGCGCGCCATGTCCATGATGCGGTCGACGCCGGCGATGAACGCCAGGCCTTCAAGCGGGATGCCCACGCTGCCCAGAGTTGCCAGGAGCACGACAAACGACACGCCCGGCACACCGGCAATGCCTTTAGAGGTCACCATCAGGGTCAGGACCAGCATCAACTGCTGGCCGATCGACAGATCAATGCCGTACAGCTGCGCAATGAACAGCGCCGCGATGCTTTGATACAGCGTCGAACCATCGAGGTTGAACGAGTAACCGGTCGGCACCACGAAGCTGCTGATGGCCTTCGGCGCGCCGTACGCTTCCATCTTCTCGATCACGCGCGGCAGCACGGTTTCGGAACTGGCGGTGGAGTAGGCCAGCACCAGTTCGTCCTTGAAGATGCGCATCAGCTTGAGCACCGAGAAGCCGAACAGGCGCGCAATCAGGCCCAGCACCACGAAGGCAAAGAAGGCGATGGCGACGTACACCAGAATCACCAGCTTGGCCAACGGCAGCAGCGAGGCGAATCCGAAGTTGGCAACGGTCACGGCGATCAGTGCGAACACGCCAATCGGCGCGTAGTTCATGATCATGTGGGTGACCTTGAACATGGTCTCCGAAACGCCCTGGAATACCTTCACCAGCGGATCACGCACTTCCGCGTTCAGGCTCGACAGGCCCAGTCCGAAAAACACCGAGAAGAAGATAATCGGCAGCATGTCGCCACGAGCAACCGCCGCGAAGATATTCGACGGGATGAGGTTTAGGATCGTGGCGACAAAGGCATGATCATGCTGCACTTCAGCGGTGGTCTTCTGGTACTGCGAGATGTCCACCGTGCCCAGCGTGCTCATATCGATGCCGGTGCCGGGATGGAAGACGTTGGCCAGCAGCAGGCCCACGACGATGGCAATCGTCGTGACGATTTCAAAATAGAGGATAGTCTTCAGGCCGATACGGCCGAGCTTCTTGGCGTCGCCAACGCCGGCGATGCCCACGACCAGGGAAGAGATCACAATCGGGATAACGATCATTTTGATCAGGCGGATAAAGATGTCGCCCGCTGGCTGCAGGATATTGCTGATCCACCAGGCTTTCTCGGTGCTGAAATGGTTCAGGACGGCGCCGATGGCGATACCCAGGACCAGGCCGATGAGGATCTGCCAGGCGAGGCTCAGTTTTGCCTTCTTCATGTCATTACCTTGTTGTCATTGCCGAGGCATCCCCCAACCACACGTTCATCATTGCGCTTGCCAGCAAGCGCGACGCCGCGCTCGCCGTCAGGACTGTCTCGTAAGTGGCCGCAGGCGAGCATCCGAGCTCTGAGCAGGCGAAAAAGGCGCAACTATTCCCACGGTGACTGCCACCGTCTAATGCCGTAAATGACTACCCCATGCCGAATCGGCATGATGCAAATCAATCACTTACGCATGGATGCGCTAAAAGAGGGCGGATTTACTCGACGTGGGAATGCTGAGAAGTGGCTAAAACGTCGCCTGTAGCGGATTTGTGCGACGCGGGGTGGCAATGTGACGGATTGGTCACAGACGGCCGACAAGCCATTGAAGCGGGGGATTTTTGGCGATATACGGTCGTAGGACGTGTGGAAGGCGCTATTTAGGACTCATGAGGACCAAAGAGCCTGAAGGGAATAGAGGATATTTGCGCTTCACAAGTCCACTGTCGGATAACGGCTAAACCGTATCGAACGATGGACTTGCGTTGCGGCTTGCCTGACCCGGCCCACGTGTGGGAGTACTCCTTGTACACCTAGGCCGCTTCGATCACTCCCTTGATCGCAACGCCCCGGCCCCTTGGTCATACGCGCACCGTCTTCGGGCTGCGCGCCTATCAGGCAGATCTGTCAGGGACAGGTCTGCCATCATTCAGATCAGTACCAGTTCGGATCTTTCTTGAGCTGCTCTTTCAGAAGGCCTTGCATGCCTTCATCTGGTTTGCCCAAAAACCGGTAATCCGCATGACGCGTCGGTGATTTGTCTGCGGGAAGTCCCGATGGCACTTCGACCAACAGGGCGTACGCATGGGACTTGTTCAGACTAAACGCCACAATGAGGCGCTTATTGCGGCAAGTGTCCTGGGTTTCGCAGAGCGGCCCTACCAGGTACTTGTCGCCGTCTTCGGTGACGGCATTCATCTGCTCAGCGGCACCAGAAAGATTGATCACCCAATCGGGCAGTCGCTCTTCCTTCTTTACCACGCTTGACCACGTCTCACGGTATTCGGGGTCAGAGCTCAACAGCTCGTTCGCCCGAGACTGACCGTCGTTGGCCGCCATGGCTGTAACGCTGGCGCTCGCAAGGAGCGCCAATGTCAGTGCATGGAAATGCTTGAAGCCCATATTCAGCCTCGGCCGCGACGGCCAAAGAAGAACGACACCACGAACATGACCAGGAAGACCACGAACAGGATCTTGGCGATGCCGGTAGCAGTACCTGCGATACCACCAAAACCAAGGACGGCTGCAACGATAGCGATGATCAGAAATGTGATTGCCCAGCTCAACATGGTGACTCTCCTTACTGTTTATTGATTTTTTGCTACGTCGAGGCGTCGGGATGACCCTCGGGGTAGATCGCGTCTTTGACCCAAAGGATCAGAAAACCCAGCTTTGCTGACGCGGCGCTTCAACATCAGTAGCGGCCGCATCATCAACTTGCATGCTCAGGGCGACGTCCGAGGCTTTCAGCGCAGCTGCCTTGGCAAACGGTGCGGTGTGGGCATGGGAGTAGTGAACCTGAGTCACTTCCTGATTCTGATTCCAGTGATTGAATTGCTGAACCGCAATGAGCGTGATCATCAGCGCCAGACTGGCAAACAAAACCTGCTGCACATGCAGAGGTGAGATACGCAGTTTGTTGGCGAGATGTTGAGCGTTCATTCAGCGGACTCCTGGCAATCTTGTCGGCCGTCTGTTCGGGCCTTTGTTACCAAGGATATTGCACGCTGTGTGCCAGCTTTTTGAGAACGAATTAATCCTTTTAAATCAATAGGTTGCGTGTCCTGCTCGGAAGCGTCGTACGCGCAAGCTGCACGATTGAACATTTGCCATCGTGCGGAATGCACGAATGGCCTGACACCACCGCTGCGGCCGAATTCATTCCGGGTGCGAATTCAGTTCTGACACCCTTGTTCCGACCGCCGCGTAACGCTCTAGCCTGCGCTGCGCGCTGTAACGCGCAAGGTGTCGGCATCGACGCCTTTGACCCCCCGAATATTGCGCGCGATCTCGACCGCTAATTCTTTCTCGGCATAGTTGGCCACCACACCGTCCAGCGTCACCACACCGTCTTTGGTCTGGACCTTGATGTTCAAACCGTCGAGCGTACGGCTATATATAAGGCTGGATTTCACCTTACTGGTGATCCACACATCACTGAATTCCTCGCGGACGGCATCGGCCTGGAGTTCGTTCTGCTCTTTGATTGCCTGTGTGTCTCGCGCACTAACGCTGATGAGGTTGTTCACCTCCGTCACGCCGTCCGTGTTGGTGGCCAGGCTTCCGGCCAACTGCTTGGCATCCGCGTCTTTCGCCTGGCCCTTGAGGGTGACAACACCCTGAGCAGCGTTGACATCGATGTTCAACGCCTCAGTCACGCTGTTCCACAGCAACTTGGACTTGATGGTTGCCGTCAGCGTAGCGTCGTCAAAACGCTGGGCCATGGCGGCTTTGGTGCTCGGATCGGCGGCGACCTGCGGATCGATCTCAAGCTGGTTATCGACCTTGTTGATCCCCTGAATGTCGCCGGCTATCTGCGCCGCCAGATCCTTGTCGACCTGGTTCTCGACCTTGCCCTTGAGGATCGCAGTGCCTTGCTCCACGTCCACGCTGATCTTGAACGGGCTCAAATGCCGGTTCAGGGCAAAGGCGGTCCAGATCGAACCCTCCTGGCGCGCTTCGGCCAGCTGGGTCTGCAGATCGGCGGCTGCGGCGTGGGCGATGACGGGCGTCAGTCCGAGCAGGCTGGCAGTGGTGATGGCCAGGGCGATCTTCTTCAACGGGGGCATGGGAATCTCCAGACAATTGCAAAAAGGTACCTCTGGACAGACTGGTCTTTTGCCCAGATGTTCGGCGCGTCCTGATTTTGCCTGCATGGGGGTTCGAGCCGGCGGTTAATGGGCGTGACCTGCCATGGATCAGCGCTTGACGGCTTTTTTCAGAAGATCGCTACCATGCAGCGTAAAGAATCAATCAGAATGAACCATGCAACTTGCCCGATTTTTCCGGGACTAACACAGACTATTCATAAAGGAGCGTAGGAAAAATGGAAGCAGCCGCTGAGAATCAGGGCCGTATTCTGCTCGTGGATGATGAATCCGCCATCCTTCGCACCTTCCGTTATTGCCTGGAAGATGAGGGCTACAACGTAGCCACCGCCAACAGTGCGGCGCAGGCAGAGGCGCTGTTACAGCGTCAGGTATTCGACGTGTGTTTCCTCGACCTGCGTCTGGGTGAGGACAACGGGCTGGATGTTCTGGCGCAAATGCGCGTGCAGGCGCCCTGGATGCGCGTGGTGATTGTCACCGCGCATTCGGCCGTCGACACTGCCGTGGACGCGATCCAGGCCGGCGCTGCCGATTACCTGGTCAAGCCCTGCAGCCCGGATCAACTGCGCCTCGCCACCGCCAAGCAGCTCGAAGTCCGCCAGTTGTCCGCGCGACTCGAAGCCCTGGAAGGCGAAGTTCGCAAACCAAAGGACGGCCTCGATTCCCACAGCCCGTCGATGATGGCGATCCTCGAAACCGCCCGGCAGGTCGCCAACACCGACGCCAACATCCTTATCCTCGGTGAATCCGGTACGGGTAAGGGTGAATTGGCGCGGGCGATTCATGGCTGGAGCAAGCGCGCCAAGAAGGCCTGCGTGACCATCAACTGTCCGTCGCTCACTGCCGAGTTGATGGAAAGCGAACTGTTCGGCCATAGCCGTGGCGCCTTCACCGGTGCCAGCGAAAGCACGCTCGGTCGGGTGAATCAGGCAGACGGCGGTACCTTGTTCCTCGATGAAATCGGCGACTTCCCGCTCACGCTTCAGCCAAAACTGCTGCGCTTCATTCAGGACAAGGAATACGAGCGCGTCGGTGACCCGGTCACCCGTCGCGCCGACGTGCGCATTCTGGCGGCGACTAATCTGAACCTCGAAGACATGGTCCGCGAAGGGCGTTTTCGCGAGGACCTGCTGTATCGCCTGAACGTGATCACCCTGAACCTGCCCCCTCTGCGCGAGCGAAGCGAAGACATCCTTACGCTGGCGGACCGCTTCCTTGCACGCTTCGTCAAGGAATACAGCCGCCCGGCGCGGGGCTTCAGCGAACAGGCGCGCAGTGCGCTGCTCAACTACCGGTGGCCCGGCAACATTCGCGAGCTGCGAAATGTGATTGAGCGGGCGAGCATTATCTGCCCGCAGGAAAAAGTCGAAATCACGCATCTGGGCATGGCCGAACAACCGGTCAACAATGCCCCGCGCGTGGGCGCAGCGTTGAGCCTGGATGAGCTGGAGAAAGCTCACATCGGCGCGGTGCTGGCCACCAGCGATACGCTGGATCAGGCCGCACGCACGTTGGGCATCGACGCCTCGACGCTGTACCGAAAACGCAAGCAGTACAACCTGTGACAGGGCGCCGATGATGTTTGCGATGAAGTTGCGCACCCGACTTTTCCTGAGTATTTCCGCCCTCATCACCGTTGCCCTGCTGGGCTTGGTGCTGGGGCTCGTCAGCGTCATGCAGATGGCCAAATCTCAGGAATCGTCGATTCGGCACAACTTCATCACCCTCGATATCGGTTTGAAGCTGCGACAGAACCTGGGCGACCAATTGGTCATGATGCTTAAGGACAGCCCCGATCAGGCGTCGATCAAGCGCAATCAGGAACAGTTCCAGAATCTGCTCGATCAGGGCATCGAACATGATCAGCAAACCGGCGTTCCCAGCGGCTTCGAAACGGCCCGGGTGAACTACGCCCGCTTCGTCAAAACCATCGAACAATCCAGCGAGCGTGGTGACGCGATCCGCGACAATGAGGCCGTGACCGATGCGTTCAACACGTTGCGCGATGGCCTGCTCGACGCCCACCGCCAAGCGCTGGTGAACATCAGCCAGGCAGAAAGCGCCTCAAGGTCGCGAGCGCTGTGGGTTTCGGCGCTGCTGGGGCTGGTGGGACTGGCGGTGCTGGTTATCGGCTTCGTCACCGCCCACGGCATTGCCCGGCGTTTCGGCGGCCCCATCGAGCAGTTGGCCAAGGCGGCGGACCGGATTGCCCAGGGGGATTTCGACGTCACGCTGCCCACGTCCTCATCGGACGAAATGAATCTGCTGACCCACCGTTTCGGCATGATGGCCGATGCGCTGCGCCAGCATCAGAAAACCAATGTCGATGAGCTGCTCGCCGGCCAGCAGCGTTTGCAGGCGGTGCTGGACAGCATCGACGACGGCTTGCTGATGATTGATCGCCAAGGGCGACTTGAACACCTGAACCCGGTCGCGCAACGGCAGTTGGGCTGGGAAGAAAGTCGGCTGGGCCAGGGTCTCGGCGACGCATTGCAACGCCCGGAACTCGACGAACAGCTGTATCTGGTATTGCGTGGCGGCACGCTGGAGCGGGCGCCCGATGATCTTTCCATCGAGATCGACGGCGAAGTCCGTCTGCTCACCTACAGCCTCACGCCGGTCAGCCATACCAAGGGGCACATCGTTGGCGCCGTTATGGTGCTGCACGACGTCACTGAGCAGCGGGCGTTCGAACGCGTGCGCAGCGAGTTCGTGCTGCGCGCTTCCCACGAGCTGCGAACCCCCGTCACCGGCATGCACATGGCCTTCGGCCTGCTTCAGGAGCGTGTGCATTTCCCGCCGGACTCGCGTGAGAAAGACCTGCTCGACACCGTCAACGAAGAAATGCAGCGTCTGATGCAGTTGATCAACGACCTGCTCAACTTCTCGCGCTATCAGAACGGCCTGCAAAAGCTGACGCTGGAGCCCTGTGATATCGGCGAATTGCTCGAAGGGGCGCGTCAGCGCTTTGCCGACACCGCCCACGATCAGGACATCATGGTGCTGCTGGAAACCCAGGAGCCACTGCCACGGGTACAGGCGGACAAGGCGCAGCTGGACCGAGTGCTCGACAACCTGCTCGATAACGCCCTGCGCCATACCCCGAAATCAGGTGTGATCCGCTTGCAGGCGCGGCGTCATGGCGAGCGCTTGATCATCAGCGTGGAAGACAACGGCGAGGGCATTGCTTACGGCCAGCAGGCGCGGATCTTCGAGCCGTTCGTGCAAGTTGGACGCAAGAAAGGCGGCGCAGGCCTGGGGCTGGCCTTGTGCAAGGAGATCGTTCAACTGCACGGCGGGCGAATGGGCGTCTATTCACGACCGGGGCAGAGCACACAGTTTTATATGGCACTGCCACTGTAGAAAGGTCTCGCTGCGCTACGCCACATCATCCGCACGCCGCCCGCCGCTGCGTCTGCCGCCGGTCACCAGCTCACTGAACTTGGTCGCGCTCAGGGGCCGGGCGAAGAGCCAGCCCTGGCCGTAAATCACCCCTTCGCTTTTCAGCAGCGTTGCCTGCGATTCAAACTCGATGCCTTCAGCGATCACCCGCAACTGCAGCGCATGGGCCATGCGAATGATGTGCGGCGCCACACCACTGCTCGCCGCATCGTGACCGAGGGCGTCAATAAAGGCCTTGTCGATTTTCAGACAGTCCACGGGCAACGTCTGCAGGTAAGCCAGGCTGCAATAACCGGTGCCAAAGTCATCGATCAACACCTGATGCCCCCGATCGCGCAGCGCTTGAAGATGATTGCGCGCGACCACGACATCGACCAGGCCGCGCTCGGTGACCTCGAATGCAATCTGCCGAGGCGCCACTCGGTGCAACGCCAGCAGCTTTGCCGTCACTCGACCAATGCGCGGGGCCATGACATCGCAAGCGGCCAGATTGACCGACACGTACAGGTGCGGATTGGCGCGCAACAAATGCCCCAGTTGCTCAAGCAGCTGCTGAAGCACGAAGTCGGTGATCTGTCGGATCTGCCCGGTGTTCTCCGCGAGCGGGATAAAGAGGTCAGGGCTGGTCAGCGTGCCGTCCGGTCGTCGCCAGCGCACCAGGGCCTCAGCGCCCACGCACAGCCGCGTGTTGAGGTCAAAAATCGGCTGATACAAAACCTTCAACTCGCCCCGCCGTAGCGCCCCGTGCAGCTCGCCGCCCAGCGACTGACGCTGACGGACCAGTTGCAGCACAAGAATGCCAATGAACAACGAAATCAACAGGCTGGCCGGGACCAGCAGCCACCACGCCCCGGTGACCTTCTGTTGCAAGGCACTGCGCGGCGTAATCAGGACCAGTTGATATTCCGGGCTCTGGGTCGGCATCCGGTAGACGAGTTTGTCCTGGGTGGTCATCAGCGTTTCGGTTGAGGTCGGCGACCAGTCGGGGGTGGGCGGCCATGTCTGAGGCGGGCCTAGCACCGGAACTGCTTTGGACCCGCGATCGAGCACCACCACCAGACTGCCGCCCGCCGGCAGGTCGACGACATCCGTCAGGTGACCGCGGGAGGTAGAAACACGAAACTCCCCGCGCCCGAGCATCAGTGAAGCCAGGTTATCGTCGGGCTGGGTGGAGGTGTTGAGCCAGTAATCGTAGGTGGGGCCGCGAATGTCCGGCGGCCTGGGCTTGCCGATCAGGCTTTGACGCGTCCAGCTGGAGCAGAACTGGCTTTCGCTGACGTACGCCACTTCGTAGATAAAGCGGTAGCGCGAGTTCACCTGACGCAGTTGCTCGATCATCTCGGGGCTGCAGCCGCGGGACGGCTGCGCTTCAAGCTGATCGAGCCCGGCCCTCAACTGGCCGAACAATTGCTCCAGCCGCACCAGAAAGCGCTCGCCCTGTGCATTCATTTGCGCACGTTCTTCCTGCCGGGCCTGATGCATCGCCAGCCCGAAGCTGCCCGCCAGCAAGACCGCCGCGCTTAACAGCGCGGCCAGTAATGCCAGAAGCCAGGGACGGTAAAGGAAAGAGCGCAGTCGCGGCGTCGCCGTGAACATCGACAGTCATCCAGAGGGTGGGATTTGCATAACCACTGAGGTATAGCAACAAGCGCAGAAATAGCCCGGAAATACCGACAACCAGGGGAATTTAGTGCCTGAAGTTAAGTACTTGCAGCATAGCCGCACTTTGTAGATCCGGTTCACCGTCAAATTTTTGTGGTCGGTAATGCATCTGGAAGGCCGCCAGGGTGTGACGTGTTGCGATGTCCAGCTCTCCGGTCTGCGGCGTCGGGTAACCCAGCAGCGCCAATTGCTGCTGGAACCACACGATATTCGGCACGACGCCCATCAGCTGAGTCTGACGCTGTGCGACCTGCTGCTCATCCGGCCAGATTCCCAACCCTTCCTGGGCGAGCCGCTTCCACGGGAACAACGGCCCCGGATCGAGCTTGCGCAGGGGTGCAATGTCACTGTGGCCAATGACATGGCGCGGTTCGATGTGATTGCGTTTGACGATGTCTTTAAGCAGCACGATCAGCGCTTGAATCTGCGCCTCGCTGTAGGGATACCAGAGCCGGCCGGTAGGCGTGTCGCGGTAGCCCGGATTGACTATCTCGATGCCAATGCTGCTTGAGTTGAGCCAGGTGCGCCCGTCCCATTCGCTTTCACCGGCATGCCACGCGCGCTGGGATTCGTCGACCAACTTGTAGGTGGTGGCTGGACCGTCGCCGATCAGGTAATGCGCGCTGACCTCACCGTGGGTCAGCAATGCCAACGAACGCTCAAGGGAGGCAGAAGTGTAATGAACCACCACAAACTGCACGCGGCTGTCGAAATTGACGGAAGGGTGGCTGGTGTCGATTTTCGGACCGCTGCTGCAAGCGGTCAGCAGCAACAGCAGAATTAGGGCGTAAATAGACTTCATGGCGGCACGACGTGTGGGCAAATAATGCAACAGTGTAACGTAACGTCGGCAGCGCATTCAAAAATGCATCGTGCCCCCATAGCTAACCAGACGAACCGTTCAGCCCTGCTCGATCCGGTTGCGCCCCTCATGCTTGGCGCGGTATAGCGCCTCATCCGCACGTTTGAGTACAACATCGCTGCGCTCACCCGGAGTGAACAACGTGATGCCCATGGACACCGTGACCGTCACCCGCTCGCCCTTGAAGTGAAACGGGCACTGTTCGATGCCCTCGCGCAGACGCTCCAACAGCGCCAACCCTTCATCCATCGGCGTGGTTGGCAGGAGGATCACGAATTCTTCCCCGCCAAAACGCGCAATGAAGTCCGAAGCCCGCAACCGCTTTCTCAACTGACCGGCGATGATCTTCAAGACCTTGTCGCCTGCCAGATGGCCGTAACCGTCGTTGATGCGCTTGAAGTGGTCCAGGTCGAGAATGCCGAGCAGCAGGCTTGAGCGTTTCCTCTGCAACTGGTCGATCTCATGCTCCAGTCGTTCGTTCCACGCCGCGCGGTTCGGCAAGCCTGTCAGCGTGTCGATAAGCGCCTTCTGCCGTTGCTCTTCCAGGTGAACCCGGAAACCCAGCGCTTCCTGCTCCATCGTGGCCACGCGGCTGGAGAGTGCTTGCAGGCGGGTGGCGACTTCCTGCTCGCGCTGATCGCGTTGCTGCTGATGATGATCCATGGTGCCAATCAGGCCTTCGAGGCGGCTCTCCAGCACGTGCTTCAAGCTGTCCAGATCGGCCGCTTGCTGAACGCTGGTTTGCAGGTCATCGACGTGCTCGCGCAATTGATGGTCCAGCTGCCGCGACGCCGATTGCTGATCGGCATGGTCTTCGCTGGCAGCCAGCAAGCCGCTCTGAAACGACTCCAGGCGCTCGTTGAGCTGTTTGAGGTAGGCCTCGAATTCATGCTGGCCGCTGTCGGTGATGGCGAGCATCAGCACAGCAAGATCGTCGAGGATCGGCAGCAATTCGTACCAGTTAAGCCCATGTTCAAGCCGGGCACGCATGGCTTCGGCTTGTGGACGATGGTGTTCTGGCAGCGTCAGTTCGTCGAGCAGGCCCAGCAGCGTTTCTTCGATGTGGGCAGCGACGGAGCTGTAACTCGGCTCGGGCGAGGAGGGCAGCGCGTAGGGGCCGTCTTCTTCGGCGGCGGCGGCGGCGGTATCGTCTGGCTCTTCGTCTTCAGCGACGATTTCGCTATCGTCGGCAACAACGCTGGCCTCGACGGGGTCTTCGGGCTCTTCCGGATCCGGGGAGGGCTCTTCAGCTACCCGCTCGGCTGCTTCGTCGTATGGGGCCTCATCGGCGGAGGGCTGCGGGAGGTCAGCGGTTTGGGGCGATGCCTCGGGCTCTTCGTCAGTCGTGGCAGCCCGATCGGGCTCGGGCTCGGGTGTGACCGGCTCGACTGCCACTTCCGGGTGAGGCTCCGGGATGGAGGGCTCCGGCTCTTTGGTAACTGGCTGAGTAACCGTGATGACAGCGCTGCGCAGCTCAGCCTCAAGTGCCGTATTTTCTGGAGCAGCTTGCGACACCACGACCGATGACTGCGACGCATCGTCAGAGGCTGGCGGCGTGGATCTGACGGGTTCGGGGGCCGCGCGTGGAAACTCAGCCGGCTCCTCACCCTCGCCGCCAACCTCACGGTGACTGCCGAACAATCGCTGCAGAAAACCCGGACGGGACGCCTCATCCGGGTGTTCGATCTGTGACAGCGCTTGTCCCTGGAGACCGCTCAACTCACTCAATATCAGCGGCAGCTCACGGGCTTGGGTGATGCGATCTTCCAGACTTTTGGCAAATCGCTTGAGCGGCTTGCTGACGTCCTTCGGCAACGGCAACGCCTGCAACTGCGCGACCAATGACGTCAACGCCGTGCCCATTTGCTCGACGCGCTGCTCGCGACGCTGTTCGGAGTCCAGCACCGCCTTTTCGAGGCGCGGAATCAAGGCGGCCAGGCCTGCGTCCATGTCGTCCTTGCGAACGATCTCGCGCATTTCCTTCATGCACTCATCTACGGCCTTGTCGGCACCTTCGGCCGCCAGGCTGCTGCGCACAAGGCCTCGACGCAGCAAGTCGAGCCGCGCATTCCAGCGCCGCTCCAGTTTGTCTTGCTGCTCGATGCCCTTGAGGTACTTTTCTTTCCAGCGCTGCGCTTCGTCGGTCATTCCACAGGTCCGCGAGGAGATGTGCTTGTTATCGGCAGCGAGTCACCGATTAATGAGGCCGGCAAGCGAATCTCCACCGCGACGGGCAGATGATCGGAAATGGGCTGCGCCAGCACCTGCACTTTTTCAAGGGTCAGGGTCGGGCTCAGAAGAATGTGGTCCAGGCAGCGCTGCGGCCGCCAGCTCGGAAACGTCGCCTCGATCTGCGGCGCAAGCAGGCCAAGATCGCGCAGTGGCGAGTTTTGCAGCAGGTCGTTGGCGTGGGTGTTCATGTCGCCCATCAGTATCTGATGGCGATAGCCGCCAATCAGTTCGCGAATGTACGCGAGCTGCCGCGTGCGGGTCCGCGCGCCCAGTGCCAGGTGCATGACCACCACGACCAGCGCATCGGGACCTTCGCCGAAACGAACGAGAATGGCGCCACGCCCGGCAGGGCCTGGCAGCGGATGGTCTTCGATGTCCCACGGGCGCAGGCGGCTCAGCACGCCGTTGCTGTGCTGAGCGAGCCGCCCGAGGTTGCGATTGAGTTGCTGGTGCCAGTACGGAAACGAACCGAGCTGGGCGAGGTGTTCGACCTGATTGATGTAGCCCGAACGCATGCTGCCGCCATCGGCCTCCTGCAACGCGACCAGATCGTAGTCACGCAGCAGATCGCCGATCTTCTGCAGGTTACCGGCTCGACCGTTATGGGGCAGCAGATGCTGCCAACCCCGGGTCAGGTAGTGCCGGTAGCGTTCGGTGCTGTTGCCGACCTGGATATTGAAACTGAGCAGGCGAAGCCGACCGTCAGCCGGCAAGCCTGTTTCGTGAAGATGATGCTCGTTGACCTTCGGCATGTGCCGGGCAACGACCCGTTCAGTAGTTCCCCAGCGCGCCATGGTCAGCCCTTACTTGGCGGTCAGCGTCGCGCGTTCTTTGGCGATCAGCTGATCGGCCACTTGCAGCGCCTGCTCGGGACCACCGGCGGTGCCGAGATCAAAGCGGTACTTGCCGTTGACGATCATGGTCGGAACGCCCGTGATTTCGTACTTCTTGGCCAGTTCCTTGTATTGGGCGATCTTGCCCTTCACGGCGAACGAGTTGAAAGTTTCGAGGAACTTGGTCTTGTCGACGCCCTGGGTGGCAACGAACTCGGCCATGTCGTTCGGGTCGGTCAGACGCTTGCCGCCTTTCTGAATCGCGTCGAAGACAGCGGTGTGGACTTTTTTCTCCACGCCCATGGTGTCGAGGGTAATGAATAGCTGGCCGTGAGCATCCCAAGGGCCGCCAAACATGGCGGGAACGCGGATGAAGTGGACGTCAGCGGGAAGTTTTTCGACCCATGGATTGATGACCGGCTCGAAGGCGTAACAGTGCGGGCAGCCGTACCAGAACATTTCGACGACTTCGATCTTGCCTGGCTCGGAAACAGGGACAGCGCTTTTCAGCTCGACGTATTGCTTGCCGGCTTCGATGGGCTCTGCTGCTTGAGCGGTCAGACCGAACAGGCTGGTAAAAATCAGAGCGGCGCTGAGAATCAGATTACGCATGCTTAACTCCTGGGCATGGAAGGTCACTTCGGTGGCCGCAGTTCGACCGGCCGAGGTGATATGAGTTCGCAAGTGTAACGCCTGCGGCCATAAAAAAGGGCAGCCGTTCGCTACCCTGTTTGGCCCGTCCGGGCAGGTCTGGCGCCCATTTGTTTTACCAACCGTGTCAGTGGAGACCTCGCGCCTAAAGCTCAATGCAGCCCTTGAATGTACGCTGCCAGCGCGTCGATATCGGAATTGCTCAGCTTCGCAGCGATGGTGCGCATGACCAGGGTGTCGCCGTCATTGGTGCGCTCACCTTCGCGGAACGCTGTGAGCTGTTTCTTGATGTAATCGGCGTGCTGCCCGCCCACGTGTGGAAAGCCTGCCGCAGCAAGGCCTGCGCCGTTTGGTGAATGGCAGCCGGTGCAGGCCGGTATGCCCTGATCGAGCTTGCCGCCGCGAAACAATGCTTCGCCACCGGCGACCAGATTAGGATCAGCAGCGCCCACGCTGCCTTTCTGACCGGCGTAGTAGGCGGCGATGTCGGCCAGGTCCTGATCCGTGAGCGGGTTGAGCAGACCGGTCATCTCCATCACGACCCGCTTCCCGTCTTTGATGTCGTGCATTTGCTTGAGCAGATAGCGCTCACCCTGGCCGGCGAGCTTCGGGAATATGGGCACCAGGCTGTTGCCGTCAGGCCCATGGCAAGCGCCGCAGACCGCTGTTTTCGCTTGGCCGGCGACCGGATCGCCCACTGGCGATTCAGCGGCCTGCACGACGCCGTTCAGGCTCAGGATCAATAGCAGGCTCGAAAAAAATGCGTTCATGGGCTGATCCGATGCGGCTGAAAGTGCCGTCTTCAGAACTCACTGTCCTGAGGGGGAGCGGCCTGTTTGGTACGTATGAGGCTACGCGCCACGTGGGTTTCGCCTAGGCAATACCCTTGCGGGGGTCGGACAAGGCACACATGAAATCTGCGGCATTATATACTCGCGCCCATTGAACGGAAAAAGACACCTCGTTGCCGCGCACGCCGCAACGCCCTCACCGGATATCCCATGCAACTCAAAAACCCAATTCTCGGCCTGTGCCAACAAGCCAAGTTCATGCTCAGCGCTGCCAAAGTCGACCAATGCCCGGACGACGAAGGCTTTGAAGTCGCGTTCGCCGGCCGCTCCAACGCTGGCAAATCGAGCGCGCTGAATACGCTGACTCACGCCAGCCTGGCGCGTACGTCGAAAACCCCCGGCCGTACCCAGCTACTGAACTTCTTCAGCCTGGATGACGACCGCCGTCTGGTCGACTTGCCCGGCTACGGTTACGCGAAGGTGCCTATTCCGCTCAAGCTGCACTGGCAACGCCACCTCGAGGCCTATCTGGGCGGCCGTGAAAGTCTGAAGGGGTTGATCCTGATGATGGACATCCGCCACCCGATGACTGACTTCGACCTACTGATGCTCGACTGGGCCATCGCCAGCGGCATGCCGATGCACATTCTGCTGACCAAAGCCGACAAGCTGACCTTCGGCGCGGCGAAAAACACGCTGCTCAAGGTCCAGTCGGAAATACATCGCGGTTGGGGTGACGCCATCACCATCCAGCTGTTCTCGGCACCCAAGCGCATGGGCCTGGAAGAGGCTTACACCGTGCTGGCGGACTGGATGGAACTGGAAGACAAGGCACCGGCGGCCTGAATCGCAGGCAAAAAAAACCCCGGACTTCATGTGGGGAGGGGAAGTTCGGGGTCCAAGTCCAGACCTCTCGGAAGGGGTCCGGATATCTGCCAACACTTAACACAACATAGGAGCATGAATGGCTACGTCAGCCATTCGCAAAATCAGACCGGGGTTTGTCCGCCGAAGTTCAAAAACGGCGGAAATTTAATGGATGGCGCGGTTCCGACTCCGAGCAGAATCGAAACAACAAGGCAGTATCAATGCGCCTCGTCCCAGTTATTCCCCACACCCACTTCGACCAACAGCGGAACATCCAGATCGGCCGCGCCGCTCATGTGCACGCGGATGTCCTTGCTGATCTGCTCGACCAGATCCTCACGCACTTCCAGCACCAGTTCATCGTGAACCTGCAAGATGACGCGAGCATCCAGACCTGACGCGTCCAGCCAGCCGTTCACCGCCACCATCGCCCGCTTGATGATGTCAGCCGCCGTGCCTTGCATCGGTGCGTTGATCGCCATGCGTTCGGCGCCTTTGCGCAACGCCTGATTCTTCGCGTTGATGTCCGGCAGGTACAGGCGACGACCGAAAATGGTCTCGACGTACCCTTGTTCCGCCGCCTGAGCACGGGTGCGCTCCATGTAATCGAGCACGCCCGGATAGCGCGCGAAATAGCGGTCCACATACGCCTGGGATTGCTTGCGATCAACACCAATCTGCTTGGCCAGCCCGAACGCGCTCATGCCGTAGATCAAACCGAAGTTGATCGCCTTGGCGCTGCGGCGCATGTCGTTGGTCACGTCCGGCAGTTCGACACCGAACACCTCGCCCGCCGTTGCACGGTGGACGTCCAGGTCGTTGCGGAAGGCGTGCAACAAGCCTTCGTCCTTGGCCAGATGCGCCATGATCCGCAGTTCGATTTGCGAGTAGTCCGCCGCCAGCAGCTTGTAGCCTTTGGGAGCGACAAACGCCTGACGAATGCGACGACCCTCGGCGGTCCGGATGGGAATGTTCTGCAGGTTCGGGTCACTGGAGGACAGACGCCCAGTCACCGCCACCGCCTGATGGTAGGAAGTGTGGATTCGCCCGGTGCGCGGGTTGATCTGCTCCGGCAGGCGATCGGTGTACGTGCTTTTCAGCTTGCTCATCGAGCGGTACTGCATCAGCACCTTCGGCAGCGGATATTCCTGCTCGGCCAGTTCGGCGAGCACCGCTTCTGCCGTGGACGGCTGGCCGGTGGCGGTCTTGCTGATGATCGGCATGCCGAGCTTTTCGTAGAGAATCACCCCGAGCTGCTTGGGCGAGCCGAGATTGAATTCTTCACCGGCGATAGCGAACGCTTCGCGCTCAAGCTCGGTCATTTTGTTGCCCAGCTCGACACTCTGATTGCCCAGCAGTTTGGCATCGACCAGTGCGCCTTGACGCTCGATGCGGGCCAATACGGGCATGAGCGGCATTTCGATGTCGTTCAGCACCGGCGCCAGACTCGGCGTCTTGGCCAGTCTGTCCTGCAACACCTCGTGCAAGCGCAGCGTCAAGTCGGCCTCTTCAGCCGCATAGGTGCCGGCCTGCTCCAGCGCGATCTGGTCGAAACTCAGCTGTTTTGCGCCTTTGCCCGCGATGTCCTGGAAATTGACCGGTGTGTGATCCAGGTACTTGGCAACAAGGCTGTCACGGTCATGACGCGTCGCGGTGGAGTCGAGCACGTAGGATTCGAGCATCGTGTCAAACTTGACGCCCTGCACGTCGATGCCCTGGCTCTGGTCACCAGCAATGGCGCAGTTGGCCAGCAGGTTGATCGCAAACTTGGCGTGCTGGCCGACCTTGATTTTGCTCGCGTCCTCCAGCATGGGCTTGAGCGCTTTCAATACCGCGTCGCGATCCAGTTGCTGCTGCACGCCCATATAGGAATGGGTCAGCGGGATGTAACAGGCTTCGTGAGTCTTGATCGCAAAGGACAGACCCACAATCTGCGCGCGCTGGGCGTCGGTGCCATTGCTCTGCACCACGAAGGCGAACAACTGCGCGGCGTTGAGCTTCTTCAGCCAGTCGTCGAATTGGGTTTGCTCAAGAATGAGTTCGTACGTGGCCTCGATGATCGGCGCTGGCTCGGCAGCAGGGACAACTTCCGCGCCTTCCTGGCGGGCGTCACGCTGCAAATCGGTAATCCAGCTCTTGAATTCCAGCTCGGTGTACAGCGCCATCAGCGCTTCACGATCAGGCTCACCGCAGTGCAGGGCGTCGAGCTCGATGTCCAGCGGCACGTCGATCTTGATGGTCGCCAGCTCGTAGGACAGGAAGGCCATTTCCTTGTGCTCTTCGAGCTTGGCCGGCAGGGATTTAGCGCCCCGAAGCGGCAGCGCTGCCAGTTTGTCGAGGTTTGCGTAAAGCTCTTTCAGGCCACCGTTGATGCCCACCAGCAGGCCCGCGGCGGTTTTCTCGCCAACGCCGGGCACGCCGGGGATGTTGTCGACTTTGTCGCCCATCAGCGCTAGGTAATCGATGATGTGTTCCGGGCCGACGCCAAACTTTTCTTTCACGCCGGCGACGTCCAGCACACTGCCGGTCATGGTATTGACCAGCGTGATGTGGCCATCGACCAACTGCGCCATGTCCTTGTCACCGGTGGAGATGACCACCGGACGATCAGCGGCCGCGCTGCTGCGTGCCAATGTGCCGATCACGTCATCAGCCTCCACGCCTTCGACGCACAACAGCGGGTAGCCGAGGCCTCGCACGCAGTTGTGCAGGAAGTCGATCTGCACGCGCATGTCGTCCGGCATGCTTGGGCGGTTGGCTTTGTATTCGCCGTACAGCGCGTCGCGGAACGTTCCGCCCTTGGCGTCGAAAACCACGGCAAACGGGCTTTCGGGATATTGCCTGCGCAGGCTTTTGAGCATGTTCAGCACGCCCTTGACCGCACCGGTGGGCAGGCCTTTGGAGGTCATGAGCGGCGGCAGCGCATGGAACGCGCGGTAGAGATAAGAAGAACCGTCCACCAGGACGAGGGGCGCAAGACTCATGTGCAAGATCAACCTTTTCGGCGGGGTCGGCGCTAGAATGCGCGGACCGTTGACGACAAAGGCACAAGGTTATCATGCGCGCGCTGAATCGCCTGTTACTGCTCGGCGGGTTGCTTGCCTGTCCGTGGCTGGCGGTCGCAGCGGATGACGAAGCGCCCTCGGCGGAGCCTGATGTGACGATTCGTCAGGACAGCGACGGCTTCATCAAGGAGTACCGCGCGAACGGATTCGTCTACGCGGTGAAGATCACGCCCAAACACGGCAAGCCTTATTATCTGGTGCGCGCCGACGGCACAAGTGGTCAATTCATACGTTCGGATCAACCGGACATGCTGATACCTCAATGGGTACTATTCAGCTGGTAACGCCCTACATTCACTCTTTTGCTGGCAGTCTTCTATGTCCGTTTTTACTCCCCTGGCTCGGCCCGAGCTGGAAGCTTTTCTCGCCCCGTACGGGCTTGGCGCCCTGCGTGATTTTCAGGGCATTGCCGCTGGAAGTGAAAACACCAATTTCTTCATCAGCCTGGAGCAGGGTGAATTCGTGCTGACTCTGGTCGAGCGCGGTCCGGTTCAGGAAATGCCGTTCTTTATCGAGCTGCTGGATGTTCTCCACGACGCCAACCTGCCCGTGCCCTACGCGCTGCGCACCACTGACGGTCTGGCCTTGCGCGAGCTGAAAGGCAAACCGGCGCTGCTTCAACCGCGTCTGTCCGGCAAGCATCCGGCCCAGCCCAACACCCAGCATTGCGTGCAGATTGGCGAGTTCATGGCGCACATGCACATGGCCACTCGCAGCCAGACCATCGAACGCAAAACCGACCGTGGTCTGGACTGGATGCTGGAGGAGGGCGGTAATTTCATCTCTCACCTGGACGACGCGCAGGGCGCGCTGCTGACCAAAGCTGTCGAGGAAATCCAGCATCGCAAGGCGGCCATCATGGCGCTGCCGCGGGCCAATCTGCACGCCGATCTGTTTCGCGATAACACGCTGTTTGAAGGCACCCACCTGACGGGGGTGATCGACTTCTACAACGCCTGTTCCGGCCCGATGCTGTACGACGTGGCAATTGCCGTGAATGACTGGTGCTCGTTTGAGAACGGCACCATTGATGCGCCGCGAGCCCGGGCGTTTCTGGGTGCCTACGCCGCGCTTAGGCCGTTTACCGCCGCCGAAGCCGAGCTGTGGTCGACAATGCTGCGTGTCGGTTGCGTGCGCTTCTGGCTGTCACGCCTGATCGCCGCCGAAAGCTTCGCCGGGCAGGACGTGTTGATCCATGACCCGGACGAATTCCGTAAACGCCTGGAACAGCGTCAGGAGACGCATATTCCGTTGCCGTTTGCGTTGTAGACCTCATAAAAGCTTCGTGAGCAAGCTCACTCCCACAGGGACCGTGTTTCAACTGTAGGAGTGAGCTTGCTCGCGAAGGCGTTGGCGCAGGAGTTAAAGACTCTCCAGACACCCCGCCAGATCATCCGCCAGTTTGCTTAGCAATTGCTCGTAACCTTGGGCTGTGGCAGGTGTGTAGCCACCCAATCCGTCCAGTTCAGCCAGTTTGACCGGCAAACCGGCACTGAGCGTGTCGGCCAGACGCGGGCGGAGGGGTGGCTCGCTGAACACGCAGGTCTTGCCGAACTCCGTCAGTCGTGCGCGCATGGCGGCAACGTGCTGGGCACCGGGCTGAACCTCGCTGCTGACGGCAAATACGCCCGCATGCTTGAGCCCGTAAGCCTCTTCGAAATAATCAAACGCCTCGTGGAACACGAAATACTGCTTGCCTGAAATGCCGGCGACCCGCTGTTTGATTTGAGCGTCCAGCGCGTCAAGGCGCGCGTCGAAGGCCTTCACATTGCTCTCATAGCGCGCCGCATTGGCCGGATCGGCCTGACTCAAGTCAGCGGCCATCTTTGCCGCAATCACCCTCGCATTGACTGACGACAGCCACAAATGCGCATCGACGCTGCCCGGCCGGTGATCGTGATCATGCTCATCTTCGTCATCATCGTGGTGCTCGGTGCTGGCGGTGAAATGGCGCAGGTGCATGCCCGGCAACGACTCGACCGGCACCGACGCTTTGCTGCGCCCGGACAGCACGCGAGGCAGGAAGGTCTCCATGTCCGGGCCAATCCAGTAGAGCAAATCGGCTTGCTGCACGCGCCGTACGTCGGACGGGCGCAGCGCATAGTTATGAGGGGATGCGCCTGGCGGAAGCAGGACTTCCGGCACCGCGATTCCGTCCTGCACAGCCGCGGCGATCAGCTGCAGCGGCTTGATGCTGGTGAGTACGCGGACGCTGGCTTCGGCGGCAGTGATGGTTGAAAAACCGCTGATAAATACGACAAAAAGTAAAAAAAGTCGGGACACGATAACCACTCATGGGGGCAGGAACGGGTAACATAATAACGTCTCTCTCAAAGGCCGTCGCCGCTCATGTCTAAAACACCCCTGGCCAGTCGCCCCCACGATCACTCCCACTGCGTGCACAGTGCACTCACTGAAGCCGACACGCTGTGCGCGGGCAAAGGCTTGCGGCTGACGGCCCTGCGTCGTCGCGTGCTGGAGCTGGTCTGGCAGAGCCACAAGCCGCTGGGCGCCTACGACATCCTCGCCGTGCTCAGCGAAGAAGACGGCCGTCGCGCCGCACCGCCTACGGTGTACCGCGCGCTGGACTTCCTGCTGGAAAACGGCCTGGTGCACCGCATCGCGTCGCTGAACGCCTTCGCCGGCTGCAACCACCCGACCCACGCGCATCAGGGCCAGTTCCTGATCTGCCGCGAGTGCCACGCTGCCATCGAGTTGCAGCACGGCAGCATCAGCTCGGCCATCGTCGACGCGGCCAACGAGGTGGGTTTTGATGTCGAAGGCCAGACCGTCGAAGTCGTCGGTGTGTGTGCCGGGTGCAAGGCCGCCTGATGAGCGATGCACTGATCCGCCTGAAGGACGTCAGCGTGACGCGCGCAGGCCAGAGCGTGCTGGAAAACATCCAGCTGAGCGTCAGTTCGGGCGAGATCGTCACCCTGATCGGCCCCAACGGCGCGGGCAAGACCACCTTGGTGCGCGCCGTTCTGGGGCTGCTCACGGCTGATTCGGGCGAAATCTGGCGCAAGCCGAAACTGCGCGTAGGTTACATGCCGCAGAAGCTGCACATCGACGCCACGCTGCCGCTGTCGGTCTTGCGTTTCCTGCGCCTGGTCCCCGGCGTTGATCGCGATACCGCGCGGGCGGCGCTGATCGAGGTCGGCGCTGAGAAGGTCATCGACAGCCCGCTGCAAGGGATTTCCGGTGGCGAGATGCAGCGCGTGCTGCTGGCGCGAGCGCTGTTGCGCAAGCCGGAGCTGCTGGTGCTCGACGAGCCGGTGCAAGGCGTTGATGTCGCCGGGCAGGCCGAGCTGTACGCGCTGATCACTCAGCTGCGCAACCGGCATCAATGTGGCGTGCTGATGGTTTCCCATGACCTGCATCTGGTCATGAGCACCACCGATCAAGTGGTCTGTCTCAATCGCCACGTGTGCTGCTCCGGCCACCCCGAGCAGGTCAGTAACGATCCCGCGTTCGTCGAGCTGTTCGGCCTGAACGCGCCGAGCCTGGCGATCTATCACCATCGTCACGATCACGCGCACGATCTGCATGGCGAAGTCTGCCAACCCGTGCCCATCCACGATCACGTCCATACCCACAATCACGACCACGGGGACAGCTGCAAGCATGGCTGATTTTCTTCTTTACGCCTTGCTCGCAGGCCTCGCGTTAGCGGTAGTCGCAGGCCCTCTGGGGTCTTTCGTGGTGTGGCGGCGCATGGCTTATTTTGGCGATACGCTGTCACATGCCGCGTTGCTCGGCGTGGCGCTGGGCTTTTTGCTGGACATCAGCCCGACGATCGCCGTGACCGTGGGCTGCCTGCTGCTGGCGGTCTTGCTGGTGACTCTGCAGCAGCGCCAACCGCTGGCCTCTGACACGTTGCTGGGCATTCTGGCGCCAAGTACCTTGTCCCTCGGGCTGGTGGTGTTGAGCTTCATGCGCGATGTGCGCATCGACCTGATGGGCTATCTGTTCGGCGACCTGCTGGCCATCAGCCCGAACGATCTGGCCTGGATTCTCGCGGGCAGTGCGTTGGTGCTGGTGCTGATCTGTGCGCTGTGGCGGCCGCTGCTGGCGATCACTGTTCATGAAGAGCTCGCGACGGTCGAAGGTCTGCCGGTGGCAACGCTGCGCATGACGTTGATGCTGCTGATTGCCGTGGTCATCGCGGTGGCCATGAAAATCGTCGGCGTGTTGCTGATTACCTCGCTGCTGATCATTCCCGCCGCTGCGGCACAACGTCACGCCCGTTCGCCGGAGCAAATGGCCCTGGGGGCGAGCATCATTGGCGTCATTGCGGTGTGCGCGGGTCTGGCGCTGTCCTGGTTCAAGGACACCCCGGCAGGCCCGTCTATCGTGGTCTCGGCGGCGGCGCTGTTTCTGCTCAGCTTCCTTTTGCCCAAGCGGTAGAACCTTGGCTGGCGGGTTGAGTCATACTCCGCAATAATCCAATGGCGGCAATGTGCAATGACTCCTTGCGCGCCCACCGATAGTGATCAGTTATTTTCGGTGCAAGTCAGTTGTGTGTAGACTTGCTCGTTTTTTGCGCAAATAGAGAATCGCAGGAATGAAGCCGTTCGCATCCCGTTATCTGCTGCTTGCTGCATTTTCCGTCCTGTTGAGCGCTTGCCAAAGCAAGCCCATCGAGCAACCCGCGCCTGTTGCGCCGCCCGATGCGTATCAGCAGCTGGAACAGAACATCGCCAGCAGCGAGCTGGCGACCGCCGAGGATCAATTGGCCGCGCTGCAAAGCAAATCCCCGGACGATCCCCGACTCGAGCAATACCAGCGTCAGCTGGCTGAGGCGTACCTGAGTCGCAGCCAGATCGTCCTGCAAAAGGGCGACATGAACGCCGCGGCCACCGCGCTCAGCCGCGCCCGCGCCTTGATGCCTAAAGCCCCGGCGCTGACCAGTGGCGTAAACGGTGCCATCGCCCACGCTCGTAAAGCGGAGCTGGAGAAGGCGGAAGCGGATCTGCGCGCTGCTGAAGCCAAACGCAAGGCCAAGGTGATCGACCCGAGTGCCGAGAGCACGACCATTGAATTGAAGCTCAGCGACATGAAGCAGCTGCGCCGTCAGTTGAGTGACATCGCTGAAGACGTCACAGCCTTCAATTGCGACGTCACTGTGCAGGTGCCGCGCACGGACGACTACCCTTGGCTGGCGACATTGCTGACCAAGCGCGTGACGAAGATCAACCCGGATTTCGAGTTGCAGCTGCAGCGTGAAATCGAGCGCACTGAGCCTGCGAAGATCGTGTTGAAACCCGCTCAGCCCTGATCGGTTTTTGATCAAAAGAAAAGGCGTTGCCCTCGCGGGTAACGCCTTTTTTGCGCTTGCTTGCCTCCCTTCCCACGGGAAAGTCGCGGGATCGACTGCGCAAGAAGTTGCGCAGTCGATTGTGAGTTCCAGGGTGCTTTCTGCGCTGTAAGCCACGTCTTCTGTGGCCTGCAGACGAGTGCGCAAGAAGTTGCGCAGGGGTGCGCAACTTCTTGCGCACTTTCTCTTTGTTATTAGGGTTGGCGTTCGCTAAAACCCGTCATTTTTCTTCTTAAACTATTGATTTTTCTCGGCTAATTCATAACTGGCACAAGCCTTGATATCTCCGTAGCCCCCGGATTGGCATTCACGCCTTTTCCGATGGTTTTTTGAGCACGGAGAGCATCCTTGGCAACCCCCTTAAATCTTCCCGTTGGTGGCGATAAACGCGAACCTCAGGTCGCGATTGTTCCGCTTGATCAAATTCAGGTTGAAGACGTTGGTCTTGGTGCGGCGAATGTTGATGCCTGGCTGCAGGAGATCAGCGGCGGGGTTGTCACGCTTGAGCGGATCAAAGCCGTAGCCGGCGGGCTGCCGGTGGTGGGCAATATCATGGCGCTGGTCGATGCGCTGAATGACATCGTTCGGCTTTCTACAAGCTCGGAGCGAGACCCGCTGGACTGGGTCAGTTTGGGCATCAACCTGATTGGGATGGTGCCGATTCCGCCGGGCATGGCGGCGGCGCGGATGAGCCTCCGGCCAATGCTGTTTCTGGTGCGTCAGGAGATGCGGCAGGCCGGCAAGATGGTGCTGGGCGATGCACTGATCGAGATTCTGATCGGGCACCTTAATGCCACCATCGTCGGGACCCTTGATGACTTTGTGACTCAGGCGCACGGGAAGCTTCCCGGGATTCTTGAGGATGCGGGGAGCCTGGGTGAAGGCGTACTGCATCAGATCGCTGCTGGCTTGGAGAGCTTGGTAGACCCAAAACTGAACGCCAAGGCCGATTTGCTTGAGGCGGGGCAGTTGGCTCATGCCGCAGGCGATCTTTGGGCCTACGACCCTCAGGCCGCGATTGGCAATATCTTCGTCGCGGCTGCAGATATTTGTGTTGCTGCGGGTAAGGGTGCGGTGAATGGTGCTGCTGAATACCTCGTGCCTGAAGCGGTTAAAAAAGAGGTGGGCAGGCAGGCCAAGTTATTGCGTGATCTGGCTCCTCAGCTTCGCACGCAGATCACAGGGTTGGGTAATCCCGAAGCTCAGCATTCTATCGCGGCGTTGCTGGTTACTTTGGAGGGTGCGGTCGTCAGCTGGCGGTCGCGCAATGGCCATGGGCAGGCTTTCAACATCAAGCCCGGGGTGGTTAATAAGGCCAAGCGCCAGGCGGGTGAAGGCAAGCTGGAGACTGTTCAGTTCGAGAAGCCTGCAAAGGGCCGGGCGAACAAGCGGAAGAACTGCAAGTGTGCGTGTCCTTGTGAATGTGCCTGCGGGTCGACGGCGAGGAGCATCAGCTTTGCGACGGGCTCGGAGTCGGTCAGCCATACCGATTTCAGTCTGCCGGGGCCGTTTCCGATTGAGTGGACGCGCACTTACTGTTCCAGTCTGGATGCGTTCGATGAGGATGTCATTGGTGCGCGGTGGATCACGCCGTTTACTACACGCTTTGATCTCGTCGGCGACGGTCTGGTCTTCCATGACGCCGATGGCCGCAGCCATGAATTCCCTCTGCCCAAGGTCAAGCTGTTCCATTTCAATGCCATCGAAAATCTGACCGTTATTCGACTCAGCAAGGATCGGCTGTTGCTGATGCGAGGGCTTGAGCATAGGGAAACCTATGTTCGGCGGGGACAGCGCTTTGTTCTGATCAACAAGGTTTTGCCCAATGCAGCCGGGGTCATGCTCCATTATGAGCATCGCCATGATGGGCAGTTGGTGCTCTCTGAGTTGGTCACTTATCGGGAAAAGGACGCCAGTAAAGTCCACTTGCGCTTGGGCACTTTGATTGATGATCAGGGCCGTCTGACCGGCCTGTGGGAAGTTCGTGATGGCGACGTCAAACGCCAACTGTGCGCGTATCAGTACGATTATGCTGGCGATCTTGTTCTGGCTCAGGACGAAAACGGCGCTGCCTGGCACTACCAGTATCAAAACCACCTAATTACTCGCTACACCGACCGTACCCATCGTGGGCTGAACCTGCAGTGGCAGGGATCCGGCCCCGACGCGAAAGCCATCCGAGAATGGGCTGACGACGGCAGTTTTGATACCCGGCTGGCGTGGGATGAAAACATCCGTCTCACCTACGTCACCGATGCGCTCGGTCACCAAATCCGGCATTACTACGACAGCCTCGGCTACACCTATCGCATCTGTCATGCCGATGGGCGTTCCGAGTGGTTCTTCCGCGATGCGGCGAAGAACATCATTCGCCACGTACACACCGACGGCAGTACCGACCGGTATCGTTACGACAAGCTCAGCAATCTCACCGAGCACACTCGCGCTGATCACAGCGTGATGAATTACGCGTACGACGACAAAAGCCACCTGATCAAGATCAGCGATGGCGAGGGCGGGTTGTGGAAACGGAACTACGACCTTCGCGGAAATCTGATCGAGGTGATCGACCCGCTAGAGAACGTTACCGAATACGCCTACAACGGCTTCGGTCTTCCTACAGCGGTCAAGGACGCCAACGGCAATACGAAGGAGCTGGCCTACAACGACGCCGGACAACTCGTTAAGTACACCGACTGCTCGGGCAAGGTCAGCATCTGGGAATACGACGAGCGCGGCCAGATGATCCGCTTTACCGATCCGGCCGGGCCCAGCACGACCTACGAGTACAAGTTAGGCCAGTTAGTGCTGATCAAGCACCCGGACAAGACCGAAGAACGCTTCAGCCGCGATGCAGAAGGACGACTGCTAGCTCACTCCGATGGTTTGGAGCGCTGCACCACTTGGCGCTACACCGCTGCAGGCTTCATCGCCGAACGCGTCGACGCCGCCGAGCAAACCCTGCGTTATCGATGGGACAAACTCGGCCGCCTCGTCGCGCTGGAAAACGAAAACGAACGCAGCGCGCATTTTCACTACGACCCGGTTGGGCGCCTGCTGGAAGAGCGCGGCTTCGACAATCGCTCGACCCGCTATCAGTACGATCCCGAGACGGGGCGCCTTGCCCAAACCCTCAACGGCCAACGCACGATCGCATTGACCTTCGACCCGATGGGCCGCCTGACCGAACGCCGCGCCACCCTCGGCGAACAGTCCCAGAGCGAAACCTTTGCCTACGACGGCAATGGCCATCTGGTCATGGCGACCAACGCCGTCAGCAAGCTGCAATGGTTTCACGACCCGGCCGGCAATCTGCTGCGCGAGCACCAGCATTACTCGAATCTGGACAAGCCACTGGTTGCCGTTTGGCAGCACGAGTACGACGCGCTGAATAACCGCGTCGCCACTGTTCGCCCGGATGGACACCGCGTCAGTTGGCTCACCTACGGCAGCGGTCATCTGCTCGGCCTGAAGCTCGATGAGCATGAACTGCTCAGCTATGAACGCGATGATCTGCACCGCGAAATCAGCCGGCATCAAGGCAATAACCTGCTACAAACCCAGCAATGGGACCCGGCGGGGCGCCTCCAAGAACAACTACTGGGCCGAGCAGACGACAAAACCACCCTGATCAAACGCTCCTACACCTACGATGCTGCTGGCCAGCTCACCGACATCAACGACAGCCGTCGTGGGGTCCTAGCTTATAAATACGACCCGGTCAGCCGCCTCCTTAGCGCCACCAGCCGCCAGGGCTTGGAAACCTTCGCCTTCGACCCGGCCAGCAACCTGCTCGACGACACCGCCGCGCCCGTCCGCCGCCCGTTAGATCGGGAGCCTGTCCGCCACAAACTGATCGACAACCTGCTGCGCGACTACGCCGGCAACCACTACGAATACGACGAACGCGGCAACCAGACCGAACGCTGGACCAACGGCCTGCGCAGCGAACTGCACTGGGATCTATTCGATCGCTTGGTTCACTTCCGCGATCCGCGCCTGACCGTCGACTTCGGCTACGACCCCCTCGGACGCCGCCTCTACAAATTCTCGAAAGCGCACTACAGGCCACGTCCCGAAGCCGGCACAGGCTGGAACGAAAACGAACACGCCCGCAAAGAGCGCGAGCTCGGCTGCGGCTTCACCCTCTACGGCTGGGACGGAGACAACCTCGCCTGGGAAAGCAGCCCCCCGCCATACGCCGGAGCCCTCGGCCGCACCGTCCACTACATCCACGAACCCGGCGCCTTCGTCCCGGTGGCCCAAGCCATCCGCCACGAAACGATCCGCTTGGTAAGCCAACCGACCTATCAGGGCCGCTACAACTTCAAAGAAGATCCGCTCTGGACCTACAAGCCAGTCGCGCTGCCGATTGACGCACTCGCCTGGTACCAGTGCGACCACCTCGGCACGCCCCAGGAAATCACCGACCAAAACGGCAACACCGCCTGGACCGCCCAATACAAAGCGTGGGGCGAGGCGCAAGAACAGCGCTCAGAGTTCGCCCAACAAGTCGGCCTGACCAACCCGATCCGATTCCAGGGGCAGTACCACGACCACGAAACCGGCCTGCACTACAACCGGCATCGGTACTATGATTCGAGGGTCGGGCGATTCATCAGCAGGGATCCGATTGGCTACAGTGGTGGGCTAAACCTCTATCAATACGTACCGAATCCGACGGATTGGATCGACCCGCTGGGACTTGCCCGTCTAAAGGGGATTACACCAAATAACAGAGGCACTCGCTCCACCGGTGACGACGGGCCAATCCCAATACCGGAGGTTGGTTACAGCAAGCGAGCCGGTGGCGCTGGCGCAGAGCACCCCGTTGTGAGGGACCTCTACGCTTCGGTTCCGTCCGACAAACGTACTGAGTTGTTTCATGGGGACTGCGGAGAAGCTGACCTACTTAGCAAGATCGCGCGCAATCACGACGCGCAGAGCGTTCCCCAGTTACAGCAACTAGTTGAAGGTGCCACCTTTACGACCGTACGCAACGATGGCAAACCGATGCCTTTTTGTCCTTCCTGTTCCCAAGTGATGGGAGCTCTCGGTATCAAAGACGGAGTTTTACAATGATAAGTGATCAACTTGCCCAAGAGATTGATATTCTTGAAGAAGCACTGGTTTTACAGGGAGTGTCGATAGATGGTTTGAGGCGTCATTACGCTAAGTTTTTACTCCAGCTGATAAGTGATGGCAGCTTTAGCGACATTCCTGAGGGAATAATGGAGAAAGTTGTTTCTTGTCTTAATGTGGCGGCGGCGCACGAAAGAATAAATAAAGAAGATTGCATGATGAAAACGCTGATCTCTGAATTGTGGGAGATCGAAGAGCTAAGAACGGAGAGCGACGCAGCTAGTTCCAAGCTGGCAAGATGCGTGATTATGTGCTTTGGAACAGAGGAAGGCTGGCTAGAGATGGACTCCGGCGAACCTACACCTTTAGACTATTACCTGTTTAGCTTGATAAGGTGCCGTCCGCAGATTTCGCAGCGATATATGATTTTCTTTAGAAAGCTCTTAAATTCGAGGGTTGAACTGGGCGAGCCCCATCAGCTTTGATGCAACCAATACGGGCATAGGCGAGCAGCCAGACGTGACGCCCCCCCTTTAACTCTAGAGCATCCACTAACAGCCTGGTAACGAAGTTAAAGGGGGCGGACCCCTTCAGCTATGGTAAGCCATTGCCATTTTGCGACTTCTGTTTACATGTTATGAACCGGCTTGGGATAAGGGACGGGATTTCAGATGATTGAACATCTAGTTTAAGGGGACAGTTTAAGGGGACGGACCCCTTTAGCTCTGTTTTTGACGAGCGAACGCCAAATCTTGTTCCTCATCTAAAAAAGCGGTCGCTTGTCGAAAAATAGATCGACGCGACCCAGCAATAATAAAACTGATGCATGAACTTTGGGTTTTGCACGACCAGCAATGTGGACCAAACGCCGCCCTTTCAAATCTTGCTAGGTGTGTAATCGTCTGCTATGGAACTCAAGAGGAATGGGAAGAAGGAGACTCAACTGAGCCAACAGCGGTATATCTCTACTTGGTCTACTTGAAGAAAGTCATTCCCGGAATCCCCCCGCTTCTAATTGAGTTCTTTACCAAGGATTAGGCTTTAAATAGCGGCCTCTTTCTTCTCTGTGATTTCCTAAAAGGGCTGGCCTCGGGTTTTTTGCTGATTCGAGGTGGACAGCCTCCCTAGGTACTAGAGCTCGGTTCTGTTTAATCAAAGTCTGAGGATGGGAAAAAGAAAGCGGCTCATACAGCCAGTATCGCTCAACCGCCTTGAGTAATTTTGGAAATAAATTATGGATCTCGAACATTTTAAAAAATATAGTATCAACTCAATAGTTCGACCTGCCGGGGACTCTAATGCGCTTAAGCATCAGCTTACGTTCTTTGTCAGCGTTTTAGACGCATTGGATATTCATTTTTCAAATCCCGAAAACGATCCGACGCAGTTAGTTAGGGACTACATCGAAGACAAGATCCCTGTTGAGACACTTGCTGCTAAAGCCTCAATTTGGTGGTCAATAATTGGGGATTCAGCAGCGGTGCGTGAATTCCGAGACCGCAATATATTAATGGCAAGACTTGCTATCTGTCTTCTCTACTGGGATGAGACCAAACGCTCGGACCTAGGAGATAACCTGTCATGGTTTCTCGAGCTGCTACACGCTTTGAACGTCGACAGGAACCTACCAACTGAAATGATGATAAAGTATTTTGAATATCGATAAAAATAGCCAGTAAGTTAAAGGCGCGGACCATTATGGTTTGCTGCGCTTATGCCCTGAAGTCTCAGAAGAGTTCTTTGCCTTTTTTCAACGTGCTAATTGCAGCGCAGTGGGAGGAGGCTCGTTGTGATTGGTCACGCACTGACAGCGCCTAACGAAGATCAACCCCGATTTCGAGTTGCAGATGCAGCGTGAAATCGAGCGGACCGAGCCTGCGAAGATTGTGTTGAAACCCGCTCAGCTCTGATCGATTTTTGATCAAAAGAAAAGGCGTTGCCCTCGCGGGCAACGCCTTTTTTGTTACGGCTAGCCCCGCAAATTACGCAGGAATCGCCTTCGCTTTAGGCTCACGAGCCCAGACGCGGTGCTGCTGGATCGCATCGAAGAATGCCTTGAAGGAGGCTTTGTCCGAAACGGCCAGCAAGCCGGCATCGGCTTCCAAGCGCAGCAGGTCGATCAATTTCTGTGCATCACCTGCATAAGCAATGGCTTTGAGGTGCTTGTACGCCTCAAGCACATAGTGCAGTGCCACGCCGTCGCCGCTCAGTGCCTTGATGGAGGCATCGCCGCCCGGGATGAACACGGCATCGAACGCGACCGATGGCAAACCTTCCATCGAAGCATCAACTGCCAGGGACGCACCGCTCGCGGTTTTGACCGGCGCGGAGGTAGGACCCAGCACCTTGGCGTGTGCGCCTTCGGCTTCCAGCGCCGCTTTCATCGCCGCGACGGCTTTGTCGTCGACGCCATTGGCAACCAGGATGGCCACTTTGCGCGAAGCAATGTCGGCAGGCAGCAGGTTCGCCTGGCTCAGCAGCGGCGACTTGTCGACAGTCAACTTGCCGTTGCTTTGGGCCTGGACAGTCGGGGCGGTCGGCGCGGGCAAGCCAAGGTTTTCAGCCACACGTTTGGCCAGTGTGAGGTCGATATTCGCGAGAATCTCATTCACCTGACGTGCGCGGATGTGCTCACGCTCAACCTTGCCCAGCTCGAAGCTGTAGGCCGCGATAATGTGCTCTTTCTCGTGCTCGCTCATGCTGTTGAAGAACAGCGTGGCTTGGGAGAAGTGATCGCCAAACGACGGGCTGCGTTCACGCACTTTGTGCGCTTCGATGCGTTCTGGATACGTCTCGAAGCCGCCATCCTCCGGACCTGCAGGGGTTTCTTTCGGCCAGCCGCCGTCGATCGAGTTTGGCTCGTAGGAAGCACGACCCTTGTCGATGGTGGTGCGGTGTTGAGCATCACGCTGGTTGTTGTGGTTCGGCGAGACCGGACGGTTGATCGGGATCTCGTGGAAGTTCGGCCCGCCCAGTCGGCTGATCTGCGTGTCGGTGTAGGAAAACAGTCGACCTTGCAGCAGCGGATCGTTGGAGAAGTCGATACCCGGCACGACGTGGCCTGGGCAGAACGCAACCTGCTCGGTCTCGGCGAAGTAGTTGTCCGGATTGCGGTTGAGCACCATTTTGCCCAGCGGCGTTACCGGCACCAGCTCTTCCGGGATGATTTTGGTCGGGTCCAGAATGTCGAAGTCGAACTTGTGCTCGTCTTCTTCTGCGATGATCTGAACGCCCAGTTCCCATTCCGGGTAGTCGCCCATCTCGATGGACTCCCACAGGTCGCGGCGATGGAAGTCAGTGTCCTTGCCCGCAAGCTTCTGCGCTTCGTCCCACACCAGAGAGCAAGTACCGTACTTGGGCTTCCAGTGGAATTTGACGAACGTGGATTTACCCTCGGTGTTGATCATGCGGAACGTGTGAATGCCGAAGCCTTGCATCGACCGCAGGCTTTTCGGGATCGCACGGTCGGACATGGTCCACAGCACCATGTGCGCGGATTCCGGCACCAGTGAAACGAAGTCCCAGAAGGTGTCGTGTGCCGAGCCGCCCGTAGGGATTTCGTTATGAGGCTCTGGCTTCACCGCGTGTACGAAATCGGGAAACTTGATGGCGTCCTGGATGAAGAACACCGGCATGTTGTTGCCGACCAGGTCGTAGTTGCCTTCGCCGGTATAGAACTTGACCGCGAAACCGCGTACGTCACGGACGGTATCGCCGGAGCCACGTGGGCCCTGGACCGTGGAAAAGCGTGTAAAGACCGGGGTTTTCTTGCCCGGGTCGCGCAGGAATTCGGCTTTTGACAGCGCCGAATGGTTCTCGTAGGTCTGGAAGTAACCATGAGCCGCGGTACCGCGCGCATGGACGATGCGCTCCGGGATGCGTTCATGGTCAAAGTGGGTGATCTTCTCGCGCATGATGAAGTCTTCGAGCAGCGAGGGGCCGCGCGATCCGACTTTCAGCGTGTTCTGATTGTCGGAGATCTTCACGCCCTGATTGGTGCGCAAAGCCTCGCCGGTAGCGTCGGAGCGGAACGTTTCAAGGCTTTCAACCTTGGCGTTGGTATTGCCACGGTCCAGCGTGTCAGTGCCAGCCAGTTCACTGTTGGCTTTGGGGCTAACAGGTGGATTGGTGTTCTTACTCATCAGACAAAACTCCTCGGTTCAGACGGCTCCTTTTTCGGCATTCCATGGTGTGGAGGCAGCAGGAGCTCGTAGGCGGAAATGCCTGACACGAAGTCAGGCATTATTCAGGCGCTAAGTAAGTGACTGACGATGAAAACAGCCGTTCCGTTTGTTTTTCCGATTCTTCGATTTCCATCGCCGGACTGACAGCCGGCCATCCATATGACCGTTCGGCAGGTCCAGTGCGAAATAAATGCTAAGAATGCTGGGCCCAACCTGGATTCGACAGGCTAAAATGCGCGCCCGGTTTACCCAGCCGAAGCCGAAATGGCATCGCTCAGCAGCGTGATGAAGGCATGAGCCCCACGCTGATCTTTCAACGCGCCCCACAAGGTTCGCTCCGTGATCGAGTTCCAAAACGTCCACAAAACCTATCGGGTTGCCGACCGGGAAATTCCCGCGCTGCACCCCACCAGCCTGCGCATCGAAAACGGCCAGGTGTTTGGTCTGATCGGCCATTCCGGCGCCGGCAAAAGCACCATGCTGCGCCTGATCAACCGCCTTGAGGCACCGAGCGGCGGCAAGATTCTGGTCGATGACGTTGATGTCACCGCACTGGACGCCGATGGTCTGCGCGGCTTCCGCCGTCAGGTCGGCATGATTTTCCAGCACTTCAATCTGCTGTCGTCAAAGACGGTGGCCGACAACGTCGCCATGCCGCTGACGCTGGCCGGGGACATGTCCCGCGCGCAGATTGATCAGCGCGTGGCCGAGCTGCTCGCCCGCGTGGGTCTTTCCGACCACGCCAGGAAATACCCGGCGCAATTGTCAGGCGGTCAGAAGCAACGCGTCGGCATCGCCCGCGCGCTGGCGACCAAGCCAAAGATTCTGCTGTGCGACGAGGCCACCAGCGCCCTTGACCCGCAAACCACGGCGTCGGTGTTGCAGCTGCTGGCCGAGATCAATCGCGAACTAAACCTGACCATCGTGTTGATCACCCACGAAATGGACGTGATCCGTCGCGTCTGCGATCAGGTGGCGGTCATGGATGCGGGCATCATCGTCGAGCAGGGCGCTGTGGCCGATGTGTTTCTGCACCCCAAGCACCCGACCACTCGCCGTTTTGTGCAGGAAGACGAGGAGGTCGACGAAAACCAGCTGAACCTCGATTTCGCCCATGTTCAGGGTCGCATCGTGCGCCTGACGTTTCAGGGCGAAGCGACCTACGCGCCATTGCTGGGCACGGTCGCGCGGGAAACCGGTGTGGACTACAGCATTCTGGCCGGCCGTATCGACCGCATCAAAGACACGCCTTACGGGCAACTGACGCTGGCCATCACCGGTGGTGACATGGATGCCGCGTTTGCCCGCTTCACCGCAGCCGACGTTCACATGGAGGTCCTGCGCTGATGGACACCTTTCTCAACCTGTTTTCCAACGTCGACTGGTACGAAATCTGGCTGGCGACAGGCGACACCCTGATCATGCTCGGCGTGTCGCTTGCCTTCACCGTCCTGCTGGGCTTGCCGCTTGGCGTGCTGATGTTCCTGACCTCTCCGCGTCAGTTGCTTGAGAACAAGCCGCTCTACACCACCGTCGGCCTGATCGTGAACATGCTGCGAGCGCTGCCGTTCATCATCCTGCTGATCGTGATGATGCCGCTGACGGAAATCATCACCGGCACCTCGCTGGGCATTCTCGGCACGCTGCCGCCGTTGATCGCAGGCGCCACGCCGTTCTTTGCACGCCTGGTGGAAACCGCGCTGCGGGAAGTGGATCGCGGGATCATCGAGGCCACTCAGGCCATGGGCGCGACGACCCGGCAGGTCGTGATCAAGGCGCTGTTGCCTGAAGCACGCCCGGGCATTCTCGCCGCAATCACCGTCACCGCGATTGCACTGGTGTCGTTCACGGCCATGGCCGGTGCGGTCGGCGCCGGCGGCCTGGGCGATCTGGCGATTCGCTACGGTTATCAACGCTTTCAGAACGATGTGATGTTTGTAACGGTCGTATTGCTGCTGGTGCTGGTGCAGATCCTGCAAACCGTTGGCGACAGACTGGTCGCGCACTTTTCACACCGTTAACCGAATTCGCCGGTCACTGACCGGCAGATGCACGCCACTGCGCGTGCATTTCAGGAGTAGTAGAAATGAAGAAGTTGTTGGCTGTATTTGCGGCGGTGGCGGCCCTGTCTGCCCATGCTGATGAGACCTTGACCGTTGCGGCTTCCGCCGTGCCCCACGCCGAGATTCTCGAGTTCGTGAAGCCGATGCTGGCGAAGGAAGGTGTAACGCTGAACGTGAAGGTGTTCAACGATTACATTCAGCCCAACGTGCAGGTGGACCAGAACCGCATGGACGCCAACTTCTTCCAGCACCAGCCGTATCTCGATGAGTTCAACAAGGGCAAGGGCACGCATCTGGTGAGCGTGGCCAAGGTTCACATTGAGCCGTTTGGCGCGTACTCGGACAAGCTCAAAAGTCTGGCCGAGCTGCCGGATGGCGCTAACGTGGCCATCCCGAATGACGCCACCAACGAGGGCCGCGCGCTGTTGCTGCTGGTCAAGGCCGGCCTGATCACCCTGAAGGATCCGACCAGCATCACCGCCAAGCCAAGCGACGTTCAGCAGAACCCGAAGAACCTGAAATTCCGCGAGCTGGAAGCCGCGACTCTGCCACGCGTACTGACGCAGGTGGATCTGGCGCTGATCAACACCAACTACGCCCTGACGGCCAAGCTTGATCCCACCAAGGATGCGCTGATCATCGAAGGATCGGAGTCGCCTTACGCGAACATCCTGGTGACCCGCGAAGACAACAAGGATGCCCCGGCCATCCAGAAACTGGTCGCCGCGCTGCACAGCCCGGAAACCAAGGCGTTCATCGTTGAGAAATACAAAGGCGCCGTGGTTCCGGCGTTCTGATCAAGGTATTAGGCGGGTGACGTCGTGGGAGCCGGCTTGCTGGCGAATGCGTTGTTTCAGAGATTAGGATCGCAGCTGGCAAACCGCGTTCGCCAGTTCAAGCCGGCTCACAGATATTGCGCACGCTCGGATTGATCATCCGCTACCACCCCCGTGTAGGAGCGCGCTTGCCCGCGAAATGGTCGGTACAGCCGATATATCTCTAGCGTCCGTGCCTCAGCCATCGCGGGCAAGCGCGCTCCTACAGAGGCCGTCGTTAGGCATCAAGCGCTCCTGCAATTATCACGGCGCGACGCCGAGATCATTTGTCTTCACTTCCTCTCAACCAGCCCCGGCAACTGCGCCACCAGCTTCTGGCTGTTCAGCGGCGCGCGGATGAAGCCGCGCTGCGTGCCGTCGGGACCGAGGAGGGCGAGGTTACCGCTGTGGTCGACCGTGTAGTTCGGCTTGCTGGTGTCCGCCGGGATGTACGGGATGCTCACGGCATTCGCCAACTTCTGCAGCGTATCGACTGGCGCCGCCAGACCGACGAACTGCTTGTCGAAATAACCCAGGTATTGCTTGAGCTGTTGCGGGGTGTCGCGATCGGGGTCGACGCTGACCAGCACGATGCGCAGTTTTTCGACGACGTCCTTAGGCAACTCGCTTTTAATCTGACGTAGCTGGGCGAGGGTGGTCGGGCAGATGTCCGGGCAGAAGGTGTAGCCGAAGAATAGCACCGTCCATTTGCCCTTCAATTGGCTCAATGAAACGGATTGGCCGTCCTGATCGGTGAGCGAGAGATCCGGCACGTTGCGGCTCTGCGGGAGAAGGATAATCCCTGCGTCGATAAGGGCTGTCTGGTCGCCTTGATCCGGTCCGGACAGCACACGGTAAACGGTCAGGCCAAGCACCAGCGCCACGATGGCCATAAAGATGAAAACGGTTTTCTGGGTTCGGGTCATGAGTTCAGCCCATAAGTGGTCCACGAGCGCGCGATTATGCACATAACCATGAAGCTGTTATGACAATTACGTCTTAGCGTCATTTGTGGGCAAGCTAAGGTATGGACTTCCCTATAATGACCGCTTGGTTTCACTGCCTATGGAGCATCCATGAACACCGCCGCATTGCGCGAGCAGATCACCCGAGCTCAGGAACACGAAAACCAATCCGGGCAGCTATCGCGCCAGTTGGAGTCGCAACTTCCTCATCTGCACCCTTCCATTCACCTGCCTGACGTAGACGCGCGAGGCGTGCTGACGCGATTCGTCGTTGCCTACATCGGTCAGGTGCCGGACCTGCTGGACGCCGCCCACGACGTCGCGTTGCAGGCGGGCATTGAAAGCCAGATCAGGCCGGTCCTCAGAATCGCCGAGCAATTCTTCAGCGCGCCGCCCGCCATCATGGCGGGCCACGAAGGGCTCGACGGGCTGTTGGATGAGGCGTATCTGGCCCACCGTCTGGTAGAAGAAGTGAATGATCTGTACATCAAGCATTTCGGCCAACCGCTGATACCGATGAACACCACCGTGGCCAGTGTCATCGCCCACCAACTGATCGGCGAATCGTTCGCCAACCAGCTGGATGAAGTGGTGCATCACGCTATCGACGAAATGCTCAACGACGAAAGCTTCTCCCTGGAGTCGGTGGAAGCCTACCGCGATCGCCTCGCCAGCCCGGACACCGATGCGGCCTGGAAACGCTGGCCCAGCCTGTCACGTCAGCTGGGCGTGGGTCTGGAGCTGGAATGCGGGAAAGACTGATCCCGCACGCCCCCTCACGCGGACCTTAATGCAGCGCTGCGCCTCCGATCGACGTGCGGATCCTTCCCTCCACGCGACGCTTGAGCAGCCGTTGCTCCAACAGTAAACGCGAGCCCTGTGCGGCATTGGCCCGACCCCATTCCTCCAGCAACTCCAGGCAGGAATGGTCGATATACCTCAGATTGCCCAACGGCACATGCAGCGTGGTGCCGGGCGGCACGGTTTCCAGTGTCTGCGTCAGGGCCGGCACTTTGAGGAACGTAGCCGAACCATTGAGGCGCAGCTCCATTTCACCCTCGGCCGGCAGGTCGACCAGATTGATCTTCAACCGCGATGCATTCAGCGCCAGCTTCACCAGGGTCAGGCCAAAGCCGATCAACACACCCGTCAGCAGGTCCGTCAGGACAATCGCGCTGGCGGTCGCGCCATAGATGAACATCGGCATGCGGCCGTAGCGTCCCAGCCCCTTGAGCGCCTGAATGTTCACCAGCTTCACGCCGGTGTAGACCAGCACGCCGGCGAGGCTCGCCACAGGAATGCTCTGCAGCACGCTCGACAGCAACAGCACGAACGCCAGCAGCCACAGCCCGTGGAACATCGCCGACAGTCGCGTCTTTGCACCCGCCTGCACGTTGGCCGAACTGCGCACGATCACGCCGGTCATCGGCAACGCGCCAACCAGACCGCACAACATGTTGCCTACGCCCTGGGCGCTGAGCTCTTTGTCGAAGTCCGAACGCGGGCCGTCGTGCATCCGATCCACCGCCGCTGCCGACAACAGGGTTTCGGCGCTGGCAATGAAGGCCACGGCAATCGCCGCGATCAGGATGGCAGGATCCGCCAGGTTCAGCAGGTCTGCGGGGCGCAGCCAGTCGATGGCCTCAGCAAGGTTGGCCGGAACCTCGACGCGCTTGACCTGCAAGCTCATCACCAGGCTCACCACCGTTGCGATGCCGACGCCGAGCAATGCGCCCGGCACAAACCGCAGCGCATGGGGCCGACGCTTTTCCCACAGCCACATCACGGCGATGGTGCCCAGCCCGAGAAGACCGGCCTGCATGGCGCTGCCCATCCCCATCGCACTGACAACGGTCTGCGGGAACGCCACCAGATTATCCAGCCCGGAAGGCTTGGGCCCGCTGTCGAACATGACGTGGACCTGGGAAAGCACGATCAGCACACCAATGCCCGCGAGCATGCCGTACACCACCGCCGGCGCCGTGACGCGAAACCAGCAACCGAGCTTCAAGCGACCGGCCAGCAATTGCAGCGCCCCGGCGAGCAGCAAAATCGGCCCGAGCATGGCCATGCCATGTTCACGGACCAGCTCGAACACCAGCACCGCCAGACCTGCCGCCGGGCCGCTGACCTGTAGCGGCGAACCGGCCAGCCAGCCCACCACCAGACCGCCAATGATGCCGGTGATCAAACCTTTGGACGGCGGCATGCCGGAAGCGATGGCAATGCCCATGCACAGCGGCAGGGCCACCAGAAAAACCACCACGGAAGCCAGCAGCTCCCGTGGTAACAACGCTTTCAGATCAGTAGTAGCCATGACGACTCTCCGGAATTCAGACGTGACAACGCCCGGCGGCACGCGCTATGCGCGGCCGCTACGAGCTTGTATGAGGGTGGAAGCGTCAGGGCCGACGCCGCTGCGCTCAGGCGCAGCGGGTCAGCCGGCGATCAATATCGCCCGCGGGGGATCGACGCCATGGGCACCGGATGGTCGCCATCCAGCGGCAGGAAGCAATCCTGCTCGGCATCGTAAGCGCGGATTTCGCTGGTTTCGATGTCGTAGACCCAGCCATGGATGAACAACTGACCACTGGCCAGCTTGGACGCCACGGAAGGGTGCGTGCGCAGATGTTGCAGCTGTGCGATGACGTTTTCTTCAGTGAGCACGTGCATGGTTTCGTGCTCACTGCTGCAGCTGCAGTTGTCCTGCACAACGGTCTTGGCGACCTCGGCGTGACGCAGCCAGGCTTTGACCGTCGGCATTTTTTCGAGGGTGTCGGGGTTGAGAACGGCGCGCATGGCCCCGCAATCAGAGTGGCCACACACGATGATGTGCTGCACGCCCAAGGCCAGGACGGCGTATTCAATAGCGGTCGAAACGCCGCCATTCATAGGGCCATAAGGCGGGACGACGTTACCCACGTTACGGGTGACGAACAGGTCGCCTGGCGAGCTTTGGGTGATGAGTTCCGGGACGATGCGCGAGTCGGCGCAGGTGATGAACATGGCCCGGGGATGTTGGGCGGTGGCGAGTTTCTTGAACAGTTCTTCCTGCTGAGGGAAGACGTCATGGCGGAATTGCTTGAAGCCATCAACGATCTGCTTCAGCGCCATTTCGGCAGTTTCCACCTGGGGCGTTACGCCTGTCGTCGCAGCCTGAGGCTGCTTATCCTGGTCACTCATGTTTCATCCTCTCTGACGGATTTAAGTGGATTTTCCGGCGAATCCTGTGGATGACCCACTTTTTTCTGGTCTTCTTGCGTAACTTTTCTTACAAGACCAATCGGTCACTTCCGACTCACCTTAACGGCGCAAACTTAATTGAAACTGAATGCGTGGCTCTAGATCGCGGGTCTTGCGTTAGAAAATCTAAACCGCAAGCTCGCGCCGAAAGCTGTAGGAGCGCGCTTGCCCGCGAACGCTTGCTGTCTGTTGCCATTTTTTATACTGAAAGACCGCAATCGCGGGCAAGCGCGCTCCTACAAGGACAACGCGTCTCACGCCGCAAGATCAGCAATCTCGCGCTGTAAGACGCCACCCGAGTCACAACAGCGACATCTGACCGCCATGCGGGCAAAACGCGCTGCAGTCCAGCTGAAAACTCTCCCGCCGGTTCAAGCCGTGCTTCTTGATGGCGAGGCTGTAACGCTGCGCCAGCAGTTCTGCAAATACTCCCTCGCCGCGCATTCGCGAGCCAAAGCGGCTGTCGTACACCTCACCGCCGCGGCTCTGCCTTACCAGGCTCATCACATGCTCGGCCCTCTGCGGATAATGCGCCTGGAGCCACTCTTCGAACAACGGGGCAACCTCCAGCGGCAGACGGAGCATCACATAGCTCGCACTCAATGCGCCGGCTGCCTTGGCCTCGGCCATCAGCTTCTCCAGCTCCATGTCATTGATCATCGGAATCATCGGCGCCAGCAAAACGCCCACCGGCACACCGGCATCGCGCAAGACCCGGATTGCCCGTAGCCTGGCCTTGGGCGCGGCAGCCCGGGGTTCAAGGATGCGCTTGAGCTCATCGTCCAGCGTCGTGAGGCTGATGAACACCGACACCAGCCGCAACTTCGCCAGCTCGGCCAGCAGATCCAGATCCCGGAGAATCAGCGAGCCCTTGGTGATGATCGTCACCGGATGGCGATAGCGCAGCAGCACTTGCAGCGTCGCCCGGCTCAATTTGTATTCGCGCTCGATGGGCTGATAGGGATCAGTGTTCGCGCCCAGGGTGATCGGCGCGACGCTGTAGCCTGGCTTGGACAACTGCTGCTCCAACAGGGCAGCAGCATTGGTTTTGGCGATCAGTCTGGTTTCGAAGTCCAGCCCGGGCGACATGTCCCAATAAGCGTGGCTTGGTCTGGCGTAGCAATAAATACAGCCGTGCTCGCATCCGCGGTACGGATTGATCGAGCGGTCGAAAGGAATATCCGGCGACGAGTTGCGCGCGATGATGCTCTTGGCGGTTTCCAGCGTGACCGTGGTGCCCTGGGTCAGCGGCACTTCCTGGTACCAGCCGTCGTCCTCGGCCACGGATCGGTTGGGCGCAAAGCGGTTATGCGGATTGGTCGCGGTGCCGCGCCCACGCGGGGGCAACTGAATGGGCATGACGGCTCCTTGGTAACTGGTTATGCATACAGTATCGCGAAACGCACATGCCCTTTACGTCAAAACCCGGAAAAACATCCCGCCGCCGATCAACGGCTTTCACTAACTTTTGACACGCGCCTCACAGCGCCTTGACCCTGCACAGCGAAAACTTGCCCCATCGATAAACAGCTGATTTCCACGGTACGTTTTCCATGCGCCTTCGCCCGCTCGCTGCCCAACTCCTCCTGCTGCTGGCCGTTTCATCTGCCTCTCTCGCTCAGGCCGAGAATGTTTCACCGGTGCAATCGTCACGCCCGGCGCAGTGGGCGCAACTCATCGACCCCCACTACAACCTCTACCAGATCACGCCGACGCTTTACCGCAGTCGCCAGCCGGACGCTGCAGCGCAGCCGCTTCTGCAGCAGCTTGGCGTGCACACAGTGATCAACTTCCTCAAGGAAAGTGATAGCAAATGGCTGTCCGACACCTCCGTGGCGCAGGTGCAGATTCCGCTGCAGGTGGTGCACATCGACGACGCCGATGTGATTGAAAGCCTTCGGGCTATCCAGACCGCCCAGCAAAACGGGCCGGTGCTGATCCACTGCAAGCACGGCCTGGACCGGACCGGCCTGGTGGCAGCGATGTACCGCATCGTTGCCCAGGGCTGGAGCAAACAGGCAGCGCTGGATGAGATGGAACATGGCGGGTATGGCGACGAAGACAGCCTCAAGCGCGGGATTGCCTACATCAACACTGTCGATTTGGCGGCGCTGAAGTCAGCAATGGACAGCGGTGCGTGCAGCACTAGCGTGTTTGCCCTTTGTGCGATCAAAGGCTTGTCGCGCAAAGCAGGCATGATCAATTAGCGCTATGCATGAGCACCGTTGGCAACCCACGGTATCTAACAGCGCTCATCAACTTTGCATCTTGCAATACAACTGAACAGCGTGAGGTTTGCAATCACGCAAAACATAACTATTACTCAGCACATGCCAATAACGGCATGGAGCCATCCAACGTTTACCAGAAACACCCTATCGAAAAGGATTTCGACAATGACATTCAATTACCCGGCGTGTGCGCTGGCGACGCTCTTTAGCCTCGGCACGCTCAACGCCTACGCGACGACGCTCGATTCGCGAGATAAACCCTTCAATGAATACAGTTGGGTCACCTCCCACAATTCCTATGAAAAGATCAATCAAAACCTGAAGGAAATGCCGGCCCAGCTCAATGATGGCGTCCGGGGTTTCATGCTTGATCTTTATGTCGAAGCTTCAAACCCTCGCCCTGAAGAACGTATCAAAGTGTGCCATAAGCAAATAGCCTGCTATGGATCGTTATCCACTCACTTGAAAAAAGAATTTCTGCCTTTCCTGCAAAGCAATCCCCGTGAGGTTGTGACGCTGTTCCTTGAAACCTACGTCAAGCGGGAACACCTTCAGGAGGTATTCAATACCTTGCCAGAGCTGGCGAGTGTTTCATTCGACCCGGCAAACTTCGCTGCGGATCGGTGGCCGACGCTCAACCAGATGGCAGCACGAAATAACCGCCTGATCCTGTTCACAGACAAACGCGAGGTCGCAGGCGACTACTGGGTCCAGGGCAGAAAGATCACGGTTATGTTTGATCAGGATTGGATTGTGCAGAACAAGTGGGACACTCTGGGGAACATTGCCAGCAGCATTGAAAGCACACACGACTGGTCTTGCCCCACGCGCTGGGGCAGTTTACCCCTCAACACTGAGAAGGTTGCCGGCTCGACGGGCAAGCAATGGAAACGGCTGTTCCTGATGAACCAGTTTCACCCGGGCACTTCCACTGTCTTCGACTCAGCCAGCTACGACAACAACCTGACTTACCTCAAGCGCCGCGAAGACAACTGTGCTGTTACACCCAACTACGTTGGCATCAACAACTACAAGAGCGGCGAAACCCAGCGATATACGGCTGCGCTCAACAATGGCGGGATCTTCCTGCATGAAGGCCGAAATGCGACCCGGTCTCAAGACATTGTCTGCGTGATTCCTGCGCGTCCCGGGGTGGTTAATCGCAAGGACAACGGCTGTGAAAATGATGAGGCGAGGTCGATGTCTTTATCGGGTGTTGCCAGCGGAACTCGTCTTCAGTTGTTCGACAGTGGCAGCGGCAGTACTCAGGACGATCACATCACCATCGATGTGAAACGCAACATTGGAATTCGCGAGCGTGTGGTCATCCCGAGTTTCGAGTCCGACGCGAGCAACAGCGATTACCAGGCCGTTTATAACCACAACAACGGGCTTGATGGCAAGACGTCGCGCATTGTCATCAGCCGGACACCCACCGACTTTTCCGATGCATCGGTGGCGTTCTACGAGGGCACCCATGCCAGTCAGAACCTGGATTGCGTGATTCCTTTCAGCTCCAGTTACAACATGAAGATGAAGAGCAACAGCTTTGGCTGCTCCAACGATGAAATCCAGTCTGCCAGAATCATCAAGGCCAAAGCGGGCACGTCTTTCACGCTCACGGGCCATCCCCAAGGTGATTTCAACGAGGGGCGGACGACTGTGGAGGTTCTGCGCGACATTACCCTTCCCGTCGTCATCCCGAGCTTCAACAGCAGCTATTCAAACAGCGACGTTAAAGTGACGAATTACACCAAGGCCATCGGTGGCAAAATCTCTTTCGGTTATATCGGCGGCGCACGGTAATCCACAAACGCTATAAAAAAGGGATACCCACGACGGGTATCCCTTTTTTTATCCAAGATCACGTCAACTCGGATCAACCGGTTTCTTCAGCTTCGGATTCGGGAAAAACTGCACGCCCTGGACCTTGGGATCAGCCGGCTTCACCACAGGCTTGTTCACCCGTGTGCCGAGTTCTTTGGGGATCGATTGCCCCTGCGCATTGAGGGTGTCGGAATAACCGCAGTGCACGCATTCACGGTGCGGCACGTCGTCTTCGTTCCACATCATCAACTTATCAGGCTCGCTGCACGCCGGGCAGACGGCCCCGGCGATGAAGCGTTTCTTGGTAATCACCTGCGGTGTTTCGGTCATGCTGCCGCTTCCTCACTCAACCCCGAATGGCGCAAGAGTGCGTCAATCGACGGCTCGCGTCCGCGGAAGTCGACGAACAGCACCATCGGTGCCTGGGACCCGCCGCGCGCCAGAATGGCCTCACGGAACGCCCGGCCCGTCTGCTCGTTGAACACACCTTCTTCCTCGAACTTCGAGAACGCATCGGCGGACAGCACTTCGGCCCACTTGTAGCTGTAGTAGCCCGCCGCATAACCGCCGGCAAAGATGTGGGCGAAGCTGTTCGGGAAGCGGTTGTACGCCGGCGGACGCATCACCGACACCTCGTCACGCACGCCTTCGAGCACTTGCAGCGTGGTGCGGCCGTCCCCATGGGTGGCGTGCAGTTCAAAGTCGAACAGCGAAAATTCCAGCTGGCGGACCATCATCAGGCCGGACTGGAAGTTCTTCGCCGCCAGCATTTTCTCCAGGAGGTCCTGAGGCAGCGGCTCACCGGTTTCGTAATGGCCGGAAATCAGGGCCAGGCCTTCGGGCTCCCAGCACCAGTTTTCCATGAACTGACTTGGCAGCTCGACCGCATCCCAAGCCACGCCATTGATGCCTGACGCGCCCGCGTGTTCGACGCGGGTCAGCAGGTGGTGCAGGCCGTGGCCGAATTCATGGAACAGAGTGGTGACTTCATCGTGGGTGAGCAGCGCGGGCTTGCCGCTGACCGCCGGGGTGAAGTTACAGACCAGGTTGGCGACCGGGCTTTGCAATGTGCCTTCAGCGGTGCGACGACGATCGCGGGCGCCGTCCATCCAGGCGCCGCCACGCTTGTTGGCGCGAGCGTAGAGATCAAAGAAGAAGCGGCCGACGTGCTGGCCGTTTTCCTTGATTTCGAACAGGCGAACGTCCGGGTGCCAAGTATCGAAGCCCTTCTGCTCGGCGATTTCGATGCCGTACAGTTTTTGTACGATCGCGAACAGGCCGGTCAGCACTTTGTCGACCGGGAAGTAGGCGCGCAGGGCTTCCTGGGAAACGCTGTAGCGTTGTTCGCGCAGCTTCTCGCCATAGAAACCGCTGTCCCAGCTTTGCAGGTCCGGGCAGCCTTGTTCGGCGGCATAGGCTTTCAACTGCTGCAGATCCTGAACGGCAAACGGCTTGCTGCGCTTGGCCAGATCACGGAGGAAGCTGAGAACGTGATCGCTGGACTCGGCCATTTTGGTAGCCAGGCTCAGCTCGGAGAAGCTGGCGAAACCCAGCAGTTTGGCCAGTTCCTGACGCAGATCGAGAATCTGTTCCATGATCGGGCCGTTGTCGTTCTTGCCAGCGTTCGGACCCTGGTCAGACGCGCGGGTGCAATACGCCGCGTAGACCTCTTCACGCAGCGCGCGGTCTTCGGCATAGGTCATCACGGCGTAGTAGCTCGGGAACTCGAGCGTAATCAGGTAGCCTTCCAGGTCTTTCGCCTGGGCAGCGGCCGCCATCTGCGCCTTGGCCGAATCGGTCAGGCCGGCGAGGGCGGCCTCATCTGTGACGTGCTTGCTCCAGGCTTGGGTCGCGTCAAGCAACTGGTTGGAGAACTGACTGCCCAGTTCGGACAGCTTGCTCTGCACTTCGGCGTAGCGTTTTTGCTGGTCCGGCGGCAGGTCGATGCCCGACAAACGGAAGTCGCGCAGCGATTGCTCAAGAATGGTCTTCTGTGCGACGTCGAAATTCACTGCTTCCGAGCTATTGGCCAGGGCTTCGAAGGCCTGGAACAGCTCACGGTTCTGGCCCATCTCGGTCGAGTAGGCGCTCAGTGCTGGCAGGCAAGACTCATAGGCTTCGCGCAGTTCCGCGCTATTGCATACGGCGTTCAGGTGACTGACCGGGCTCCAGGCGGCGCCCAGGCGATCATTGAGTTCGTCCATCGCCAGCACCAGGCCAGCCCATGTAGGCTGCGAACCTTGTTTGGTGAGTATGTCGGCAATCGCGAAGCGGTTGTCGGCGAGAATCTGTTCGATGGCAGGTTTTACATGCTCGGCGCGAATCGCCGAGAAAGGTGGCAGGTCGTAGGATTGCAACAGAGGGTTGTTCGCGCTCACGGTTTGGCACCTTGGCTAAAAGAAACACCCACGCATCTTAATTAGAATCGGCGCCGACCGCAGCTATCGGCGCCAGAGAAGGAGCCTATCGTGGCCATTCGCACGTTCCAGAACCACACCCCAACCCTTGGCGAGCGGGCGTTTGTCGATCATTCGGCGGTTGTGATCGGCGATGTCGAAATCGGCGCCGACAGTTCGGTCTGGCCGCTGACGGTCATTCGGGGCGACATGCACCGCATCCGCATCGGCGCGCGGACCAGCGTGCAGGACGGCAGTGTGCTGCACATCACCCACGCCGGGCCGTTCAACCCCGACGGTTTTCCGCTGTTGATCGGCGATGAGGTCACTATCGGCCACAAGGTCATGCTGCACGGCTGCGCCGTCGGCAATCGCATTCTGATCGGCATGGGCACCACGATCATGGACGGCGCGGTGGTGGAGGACGAGGTGATCATCGGCGCGGGCAGTCTGGTCCCGCCCGGCAAGCGCCTGGAGAGCGGGTTTCTCTACGTCGGGCGTCCGGTGAAGCAGATGCGCCCGCTGACCGAAAAAGAGATCGCCTTCTTCCCCTACAGCGCGACCAATTACGTGAAGCTGAAAGACCAGCACCTGGCCGAAGGCTTCGACAAACCCTGCTGAGAGCACACATGCATTACCAGAATATCCTGTTCGACCTGGACGGCACCCTGACCGACCCGCGCGAAGGCATCACCCGTTCCATCCAGTTTGCCTTGAGCAAGCTGGGCATCGACGAACCCGACATCACCCGGCTCGAGCACTTCATCGGGCCGCCGCTGCTGCAGCAATTCATGCGCGCCTACGACTTCGACGAAGCGAAGGCCTGGGAAGCGGTGGGCTTTTACCGGGAGCGCTTCAAGGTCACGGGCCTTTACGAGAATCTGGTGTTCGACGGGATTTTCGAACTGCTGGACATGCTCTCGGATCAGGGCCGCACGCTGTTCATCGCGACCTCTAAACCCTGGGTGTTCGCCCATGAAATCGCCCGGCATTTCGACTTCGCGCGCCATTTCAAACTGATCTATGGCAGCGAGCTGGACGGCACCCGCACTGACAAGGTCGAGCTGATCCGGCACTTGCTGCATGAAGAGCAACTCGATCCGAAACAGACGCTGATGATTGGCGACCGCAAACACGACCTGATCGGCGGCAAGCGCAACGGGTTGGACGTGGCGGCGGTGGGGTACGGATTCGGCAGCCGCGAGGAGTTGCAGGCCGAGGCGCCGACGTATCATTTTGATTCAGTGAGCGCGCTGCAGCGGGCGTTTCTCAAAAGCTGAGAGCACTCAATCTGTAGGAACGATCACAACAGTGCCGACATCAGGTGGATTTTTGGGCCAGCCGCTCCAGCACCGCCTTGCGTTCGTCCTTAGGCAATCCGCCCAGCTTTTCCACCGCCGAATAGAACGCGGGCCAATCGCCGTTCACCTGCCTGAACAGCGCTTCAAACGCCGGCACCCACTGATCGTACAAACCAATGGGCAGCAGGCGTGCGTTGTTCATCGGTGAATACACCCAGCCGTCGAAACGCTTGTCGCCGCCCCACTGGCTGTCGCGCAACTGCCGATACTCGCTGCGAAAACGTTCGAACTCAGCCGCCTTGCGTTCGCGCATGACCTGCGGACTCAGCGGCTCGGCGTACAACGCCTTTAGCCGCTCGCGGGTGTCGAGGGCCAGCTGGGTAAGTTGATCGCGTCGCCGCGCTTCCGAAGACCCACCTTCGGCAGGCAGACCACGCGCCGTGCGCCACTGACGTGTGCCTTCCTGCTCCACAAAGCTGGCGTAGGACTCGTTGAACTCGCTGTCGTCCTTCACGTAAAACCGCTGGTGCGCCAGCTCGTGGAAGATCAGCGTGGCCAGTCGCTCATCGCCCCAGTTCATCATCGAGCTGATGATCGGGTCATCGAACCAGCCGAGCGTCGAATACGCCTCCACGCCGCTGACATACACGTCCTTGCCCGCAAGCTTCTGCACAGCCGCGTCCCCGCGGGCGGCGCCCTGGGTGTAATAGCCGCGGTAGGCCACGCACCCGGCGATGGGGAAGCAATGGGTGACAGGATCCAGGGAAAATTCGCCCGTCGCGAAGACGTTCCAGACGACAAACGGGCGATGGATGTCGGCATAAAGGCGGTAGCTGCGGTTATCCGGCAAATGCAGATGCTCGGTCGCAAACGCACGGGCCTGTTGCGATTTGAGCAGATGATCCCGCAGCTTGGGGTCGCGATTCGGGTCGGCGATGACGTCGGCGACCGGCTCGCGCGCACGCAACAGGGCCAATTGGCCGCTGGCCAGTTGCGAGTAATAGGAAAGGCTGGAACAGCCGCTGAGGAGTAAAGTCGCCAGCATCGGCAGGCTACGTTGCAGCCAGGCCTTTTTCGATCGAATCATGCAGCAGCCTTAGCGTCGATATTCATGAAGTCCACACATCAGCGTTATGCCGGACAGCCCGTCTCTGACGCAACCCCCATCGCCATTTGCCCACCTGCGGAGTTCGTCATGCGCTTGCTTCTGACCATCGTTGCCCTGAGTCTTCTGGGCGGTTGCGCGGGGCCGCTGCCTGCGGTTGATCCCCAACAGGCATGGGTTGACCTGCATACCTTCACCGGCAAAACCCTGATGGCCGACAAGCTCGACGGCGTGCGCACCTACGACGGTCGCTTCTTCCAGGTGACGCCCGGCAAACACACCCTCGAAGTGCGTTATGACTACGACTACGCGCCCGGCGCGATGGGTTTATCGATGGACATCTACAACGAGCGAACCTGCTACGTGACGATCAACTACGACCGCTTCGAGGCCGGCCACCGCTATCGTCTGGATGTGCGCAATATCACCAACAGCATCGACGCACAGTTGCGGGACGAGCAACGCAACGTGCTCGCGGAGGAGGGGGATATCTTCTGTATCCCGTGAGGCTTCTGTATCCCGTGACGCATGATCGCAACGTCAGCGCGCGCGAGCTCGCTCACCCAAGGCTCATTGAAAACTTCAGCTCACGCCCGGACTAGCGGCCGTTATTCTGGTAGATGATTTTTTTTGTGTCGTTTTCGCAAGTACCGACGACCATGCTCTGATCGGTGACATCTTTATTGGCCACGATCTCCAACGTATATGAGCTGACGCTCTGAGACTGAATCTTCGTTTCGATTTCAGCTTTAAGCTCTTCACATGGCTTGGGCGCAGCGAAGGCACTGGTGGTCAGCGCCCCGAGAATCAGGATTGCGGCGATACGTTTCATGTTCGACTCCTTCGACACCGTGCGATACGCATCGGCCTTGCATGTGACCGTGGGGGCGCACGCCGGTTCTCACGCGTCCATAACGAAGATGGCCCGCAATTGCGGGCCATCAAGCGCAGCAGTGACGCTAAATCAGCTCAGCAGTGTGGCATCGAGCGTGATCTTGGCGTTCAGCAGCTTCGAAACCGGGCAGCCTTCTTTGGCCATACCGGTCAGTTTCTCGAATTGCTCTTGGGTCGCGCCCGGCACTTTGGCCTTGAGGATGAGGTGCACAGCGCTGATTTCAAAGCCACCTTCGACCTGATCAAGGGTCACTTCAGCGTGGGTATCGATGCTCTCAGCGGTCAGATTTTCCCCACCGAGGATCATCGACAGCGCCATGGAGAAGCAGCCGGCATGTGCCGCGCCGATCAGTTCTTCCGGGTTGGTGCCCTTGCCGCCTTCAAAACGGGCCTTGAAGCCGTACGGCGCTTCGCGCAGCACGCCAGTTTCAGTAGAGATGCTGCCGATACCCGACTTCAGGTCACCTTCCCAGTGGGCGGATGCTTTCTTGACGATGCTCATGGTGTCTCCTCATGAAAAAGTGCGATTTCGCTCGCACGCGGACCAAAGTTCTGAGGAGTGTAGGCGGGACTTAGTTCAACGCTTATGCCGCATGTGCTTTTTGCGGACGGGCGCAACGTTAAATCCGACCAAATTAGTAGGAAATTTCGCATTGCCCATTGCAACTCAGAAATCCGGCCTTATCCTATGGCTTAACGCAAATATTTAGTCTTAATGCCGGTTTGCTCGCGTGATGTCCCCGACGGATGCGCCGATTCAAGCCTCAAGAGGATCAACAACGGCCTATGAAACGATTAGCTGATGTGAAGATTTCCACCCTCGATCTGGTGCCCGTCCGCGAAGACAAAGGCCCGGCGGAATCACTGCGTAATGCGCTGGATCTGGCGCAACACGTCGAGAAATGGGGCTACAACCGTTTCTGGGTGGCCGAGCACCACAACATGGACGGCATCGCCAGTTCGGCGACCTCTGTTCTGTTGGCGTATCTGGCCGGTGGTACATCGACCATCAGGGTCGGGTCGGGCGGAATCATGCTGCCCAACCACGCACCGTTGGTGATCGCCGAGCAGTTCGGCACGCTTGAAAGCTTGTTCCCGGGCCGTATCGATCTGGGCCTCGGCCGCGCGCCGGGTTCCGATCAGATGACCGCTCGCGCCCTGCGTCGCGAACGCTCCGGCAGCTCCGATGACTTCCCGGATGACGTGACTGAACTGGTCAACTACCTCGGGCCGCGTCAGCCTCATCAGCGAGTTCTCGCTGTGCCCGGCACCAATACCAATGTGCCAATCTGGCTGCTGGGTTCGAGCCTGTTCAGTGCCCAGCTGGCCGGTGAGCGGGGCCTGCCGTATGCATTCGCATCGCACTTTGCGCCGCGTTTCATGCACGAAGCGATTCGCGTCTACCGCAGCCACTTCAAGCCTTCCGAGGTCCTTGACAAGCCCTACGTGATGCTCGGCGTCCCGCTGGCCGCCGCAGAGACCGACGAGCAAGCCGAGTACCTGGTGACGTCGGTGTATCAACGTATCTTGAGCCTGATGCGTGGGCAGAGCCTGATGCAGAAGCCGCCCGTCGAGAGCATGAATGGATTGTGGCTGCCCCATGAGCGTGACGCTGTGATGGATTTCCTGGGACTGGCGGTCGTCGGTGGACCGGAGAAGATTCGCGCGAAGCTGGACGTGCTGCTTGAGCAGACCGACGCGGATGAGCTGATCTTCACCTGCGACATGTACGAACACGCCGATCGCCTGCGCTCTTACGAGATCCTGGCGCAAGCCGCGAGGGGCTGATTCGGGTTACGCGCAGAAACTAGCCCGCCACAAACAAAAAAACCGACGCCAGATGCGTCGGTTTTTTTGTATCAGCGGGCCGGAATCAGCCGCGCTTGTAAACGATTTCCATGCTGCCGCCTTCGCAGGTGCCGACGACTTTGCCGTCTGCCGAGCTGCCTTTTTCAACAGCTTCCAGCGTGTAGGAGGAAACGCCCTTGGCTTTAATTTTCGCGTCGATGTCGGCTTTCACGTCATCGCACGATTTGCCAGCGGCCATGGTAGTGCCCGCAATGCTCAACAAGCCTATCGCCAACAGAACTTTTTTCATCGGTACATCCCCTCGTCAGGCGCAATTTTAGGATCAACGAGGCCGCTCCAGTCGGGCGGCCTGACTACATGAACCTGCGTCATGAACCTTGGTGGGAGTCACGACTGCGCGGTATGTATAGCGAAGGTTGTGGCACTCGGCCACTCCAAAAGTTCAGCGACTCAGCTGTTGTCGATGCGGAAACCAACCTTGATGGTCACCTGGAAGTGGCCGACTTTACCGTCTTCGATGTGGCCGCGAGTTTCCAGCACTTCGAACCATTCCATCAGTTTCACGGACTTGGCAGCCTGGGCAATCGCGTTCTGAATTGCGTCGTCGGTGCCCACGGTCGATGACCCGACCAGCTCCAGCATTTTGTAGGTGTGATGATCAGACATGGCAGTTCTCCTGAAAGGTGTTGCGCGGTGGCAGCGCCGCATTGATTGTGTTCACTATCTCTGTGCCGAAATGCGGCCTAAAAGTTCAGAAGAAACGGTACTTCGCATCACGCACTGCACTTTCTCGAAACCCTGTAGTCGGAAACAACACACGCCACTCATCACAGCAGGAGAGTCAAACCATGGCATTCACGTCATCCCGTAAAGCGTCGTTGCAAAGCATGGAAGCCGAGATCGAGAGTCTGCTCAAGTCGCTGGAAGGCTTGAAGTCCGACGCTTCCGACGAGTCGCGCAAGACCCTGAAAAACCTTAAAGCCAACGCTGAAAGCGCGCTGAGCCACTCGCGCAGCCTGTTGAGCGATGTCTACGAAGACGTCAAAGTCAAAACCCGCGAAACCAGCGTTGCGACCCGTGATTACGCCCAAGAGCACCCTTGGACCACCGCAGGCGTCGCTGTTGGCGCAATCGGCCTGCTGGCCGCTTATCTGCTGTGCAAGCGCGGCTGATCAAGCCCGCCCCGATCGCTCGAGTTCCTGCTTGAGCCATCGAGCCAGGTGCTGAGCGCGTCCATCTGCGGCGCGCTTTGGCACCCACAACGCGAGCTGCGCCGGGGTTTCACTGAAGCCCCATGGCGCAGCCAGGCGTCCGGCTTTCAAGTCGTCAGCCACCAACGGCTCCGGCGCGATTGCCACGCCCAGGCCTGCGACGGCCGCCTCCAGTAAATAGTACAAATGCTCGAAATCCTGTCCGTAGCTCAGTGCCTCGGGTTCGATGCCGTTTTGCGTTGCCCATGCTGGCCAGGCTTGCAGGCGAGATGTGGTCTGCAGCAAGGGCTCGCCCAGCAGGGCCTGGACGGGGGCGTGCCGCAGCGCCTCGAACCGCGCGAATCGAGGACTCATCACCGGACCTATACGCTCGCTGGCAAGCTCGAAGACCTGCATGTCCGAGGGCCAGGGCGGTTCGGCGAATATCAGCAGCGCGTCCAGCCCGGGCCGTCGCGGATCAAGGTCTCCTTCTCCCGCAGATAAGTGAAGCCGCAGGTCGGGAAGGTCCGCGTTCAACCGCCCCAGCCGCGGAATGAACCAGCGTGCCAGCAAGCTTCCGGAACAACCCAGTACGAACGGCGCATCTGCGCTGCCTTGGCTAAGCTCGGAACAGACGGTGCGCAGACGATCAAACGCTTCAGCGCTCGCATCGCGCAGACGAATCCCTGCATCTGTGAGTTTCAGGCCACGTCCGTCCTTGATGAAGAGGCCAACGCCCAAGTGCTCTTCAAGCACTTTCAGCTGACGGCTGACGGCACCATGGGTAACGTGCAACTGCGTGGCCGCCAGGCTGACACTGTTAAGTCGGGCAGTGGCTTCAAATGCACGCAATGCGTTGAGGGGCGGAAGGTATCGGCTCATGAGATAGGTGAGTTTTCCTGACAGGTTGCGCCGATCTTATCGGTTTTCATCGTCGCTGGCGCTGGTTAGAGTGTGCTCACTGCCTGACGGCTCATCCTATTCGCATCCCCGGAGGTCCACATGACCCAGACACAGACTCAGAGTGATTACAGCAGCGGCCCGGACGACCGTGGCATGTTCGGCGGGTTCGGCGGCCGTTATGTCGCTGAAACGCTGATGCCGCTGATTCTTGATCTGAACCGCGAGTATGAAATCGCCAAGACAGACCCTTCATTCCTGAACGATATCGCCTACTTCCAGCGCGATTACGTGGGCCGTCCAAACCCGCTTTATTTCGCTGAGCGCCTGACCGAGTACTGTGGCGGCGCGAAGATTTACCTAAAACGCGAAGAGCTCAACCATACGGGCGCGCATAAGATCAACAACTGCATCGGCCAGATCCTGCTGGCGCGGCGCATGGGCAAAAAGCGCATCATCGCCGAGACCGGTGCCGGCATGCACGGCGTTGCAACGGCCACGGTCGCCGCGCGCTTCGGGCTGGAATGCGTCATCTACATGGGCACCACTGACATCGAACGTCAGCAGGCCAACGTATTTCGCATGAAGCTGCTGGGCGCCACGATCATTCCAGTGGTCTCCGGCACCGGCACGCTGAAAGACGCCATGAATGAGGCGCTGCGTGACTGGGTCACCAATGTCGAAAGCACCTTCTATCTGATCGGCACCGTCGCCGGCCCGCATCCTTACCCGGCGATGGTCCGCGATTTCCAGGCCGTCATCGGCAAGGAAACACGTGTACAGATGCAAGAGCACGAAGGGCGTCTGCCGGACAGTCTGGTGGCGTGCGTTGGCGGTGGCTCCAATGCCATGGGCCTGTTTTACCCGTTTCTGGATGACAAGAGCGTGCGCATCATCGGTGTGGAAGCTGCGGGTCACGGCATCGAAACCGGCAAGCATGCCGCCAGCCTGAATGGCGGCGTTCCGGGCGTGCTGCATGGCAACCGTACCTTCCTGCTGCAGGACGACGATGGCCAGATCACCGACGCCCACTCGATTTCAGCCGGCCTCGATTATCCAGGCATTGGTCCTGAGCACGCCTGGTTGCACGACGTTGGCCGGGTCGAATACACCTCGGTCACTGATGATGAAGCGCTGGCTGCCTTCCACAGATGCTGCCGCCTTGAAGGCATCATCCCGGCGCTGGAAACCGCTCACGCCCTGGCTGAAGTCTTCAAACGCGCTCCAAACCTGCCGAAGGATCACCTGATGGTGGTCAACCTGTCCGGTCGTGGCGACAAGGACATGCAAACCGTGATGCACCACCTGGATATGTCCCAGCAGGAGAAACACTGATGAGCCGCCTGCAAACACGTTTCGCCGAACTGAAAGAACAAAATCGCGCCGCCCTGGTGACCTTCGTCACCGCAGGCGACCCGGGCTATGACATCTCACTGGCTATTCTCAAGGGATTGCCGAAGGCGGGTGCCGATGTGATCGAACTGGGCATGCCGTTCACTGACCCGATGGCCGACGGCCCGGTGATTCAGCTGGCCAACATTCGCGCACTCAACGCCAAGCAAAACCTCGCGAAAACGCTGCAGATGGTTCGTGAGTTCCGCGAAGAAGACAGCACAACGCCGCTGGTGCTGATGGGTTACTACAACCCGATCCACAATTACGGGATTGAGCGCTTCATCTCTGAAGCTCATGCCTCGGGCGTTGACGGCCTGATTGTTGTGGACCTGCCGCCGGAGCATAACGCCGAGCTGTGCGACCCAGCGCAGGAAGCCGGCCTGGACTTCATTCGCCTGACCACGCCGACCACCGATGACGTTCGTTTGCCTACGGTGCTTAACGGCAGCTCCGGGTTCGTTTACTACGTATCCGTAGCAGGCGTGACGGGTGCAGGCTCGGCAACGATTGATCACGTCAAGAATGCAGTGCAACGCCTTCGCCGCCATACCGATCTGCCGATCAGTGTCGGCTTCGGGATTCGCACGGCTGAACAAGCAGCAGCCATCGCCCGCGTGGCCGATGGTGTCGTCGTCGGCTCGGCATTGATTGATCAGATCGCCAGCGCGTCTTCGCCAGAACACGCGGTCAGCGGTGTGCTGGGATTGTGTGCGCAGTTATCGGAAGGCGTGCGTAAAGCTCGCGTAGCCGAAGGTAAAGTTTCTGATACAGAGGAATCTCAGTCCCTGGCAGCACACTAAGCCGTACAGCGAAGGGGTTCAGGACCACGTCCTGAACCCCTTTTTGCTGCCCGAATTTGCTCAGGAGCGCGCTACATGAAAGTCTCGAATCGTTTGATCGCCGGGTTGGGCGTGTTGATGCTCAGCGCCAGCGCGCTGGTTCAGGCTGCACCGCCGGATCAACGCGGCGGCGATGACAACGGCCCGGGCCAGCATCAGGACAACGGCCAGCAAGGCGGTCCGCAGGGCGATCGCGGCAATGGCAACGGGAATAACAACGGCAACGACCATCGCAACGAACCGCGCGCCGACAACCGTGGCAATAATCAACGTGGCGGGCGTCCTCCTGCCGACTTCGGCGACGTGCGCCGGACCATTACTGAACACCGGGAAGTCATCGGTCGCGGTCAGCCGCTGCCCCCTGGCGTCCACATCGTCAAAGGCCACCCGCTGCCACGCGGTTATGGCCGTCGACTGGACCAACGCTCGCTGCAATACCTGCCGCAATACGATGGCTACGAATGGCGCCGCCTGGGCCCGGACGTTGTGCTGATCGCAATCGGCAGCGGGATTGTTTATGAAATCCTGGATGGCGTGCTGAACTAAGGGATTTCAAAAATGGCGTCCATCCAAGCGTTGTGAGACGGACGCCACATTTGTAGGAGCGCGCTTGCCCGAGAAATGCAGTCGCCCTGACAGATAAGTGTCTGCTGGCAAACCGCATTCGCGGGCAAGCGCGCTCCTACAAGTTCCCAATGCCAACTGCTAAACCGCAATCGACGGCAGCGCCTTGCCCGTCAACAAATCCCCGCTCAACGCCTGCTCACTTCTTAACCAGTCCACGAATCGCTGCACGATCTGCACGCGCCGTTTGCGTTGCGGCAGGACGATGTAATAGCCGTATCCGGAGACGGCGCTGGCTTCGATAGGGCGGCACAACAAACCCTGCTCCAGCAAATCATCCACCAGATGTCGCCAGCCGATGGCCACACCCTGGCCGCCAATCGCCGCCTGAATCATCAATGTGTAGTTGTCGAACCTCAACTGCCCCGGCGCGGGTGCCTGAGGGATATTCAGGGCGCGGAACACACCGCCCCAGTCAAACCAGTTGTTGCCGCCTTCGCCGCGAAGGTGCAGCAGCGCGAAGTCTTTCAACGCTTCGGTGGGCAAGGGCAGGTCGCGCCCCTTCAGCAATTGTGGGCTGCAGACCGGGAACACTTCCTCGCTGAATAACCAGTGGCTTTCTCCCTGCTTGAATCGCCCGTCACCGAACAACACGGCCACATCGATATCCGCACGCAGCATGCTGTGACTACGCTCGCTGGTGACCAGGCTGACGTCGACGTCGGGGTTTTCCTTGTGGAAACGGTGCAGGCGCGGCATCAGCCAATAGGCGGCGAAGGCGAAGTCGGTCGCCACTTGCAGCACCTCATGTTGATGATGCTCGGTGATTGCGCTCAGGCCGGCGTCCATCGACTCCAGCCCGGTCTGTACGTGATTGAAGAGAATCAACCCGGCGTCCGTCAGTTCGATGCCGCGATAGATGCGATCAAACAGCCGAGTCGCCAGTTGCTCTTCCAGTCGCTTGATTTGCTGGCTGATGGCCGGTTGAGTGGTGCCGAGCTCAATGGCCGCTGCGGTAAAACTGCGCAAACGTGCTGCGGCCTCAAAACCGCGCAGCAAATCCAGCGAAATGGCACCAAGGGCTTCAAACATAAGCTGCACTTATCCTAGGCATTGCCCGTCATGGACTTTACCGCGAATGGCATGGGCACCATCCTCGGTCGGAGCACTTTCGCATAAATAATGACTATGGGATGCCGCGAATACATGAAGCGCAAAAACATTCTTTTCATCATGGCCGATCAGATGGCCGCGCCCATGTTGCCGATGTACGCCACTTCTCCCATCAAGATGCCTAACTTGAGTCGCCTCGCCGCCGAAGGCGTGGTGTTCGACGCCGCTTATTGCAACAGCCCGCTGTGTGCACCGTCGCGCTTCACCCTGGTCAGCGGTCAGTTGCCGAGCAAGATCGGCGCTTATGACAACGCTGCTGATTTCCCCGCCGATGTGCCGACTTACGCCCACTACCTGCGTCGTCTTGGCTATCGCACGGCACTGGCCGGCAAGATGCATTTCTGCGGCCCCGATCAATTGCACGGCTACGAAGAGCGCCTGACCAGCGACATCTACCCGGCCGACTACGGCTGGGCCGTGAACTGGGACGAACCGGACGTGCGCCCGACCTGGTACCACAACATGGCCTCGGTGCTGCAAGCCGGACCGTGCGTGCGCACCAACCAGCTCGATTTCGACGAAGAAGTGGTGTTCAAGGCTCAGCAGTATCTGTTCGATCATGTGCGCGAAGACGGCGATCAGCCGTTTTGCCTGACGGTGTCGATGACCCATCCCCACGATCCTTACACCATTCCCAAGTCTTACTGGAATCTGTACAGCGAAGACGAAATCCCGATGCCCGACGCGCCGCTGGCCCAGGCCGAACTGGACCCGCATTCCCAGCGCCTGCTGAAGGTCTATGACCTGTGGGACAAGCCGCTGCCGGAGCAAAAGATTCGCGATGCGCGCCGCGCCTATTTCGGCGCCTGCAGCTACATTGATGACAACGTCGGCAAGCTGCTGAAAACCCTAGAGGAAACCGGCCTGGCTGACGACACGATCATTGTGTTCTCCGGCGACCATGGCGACATGCTGGGTGAGCGCGGGCTCTGGTACAAAATGCACTGGTTCGAGATGTCGGCGCGGGTGCCGCTGCTGGTCTACGCTCCGGGGCAGTTCAAGGCCGGGCGCGTGCAGGCCGCGGTGTCCACCGCTGACTTGTTGCCGACTTTTGTGGCGTTGGCGGACGGTCAGCTGGATGCCGGTTTGCCGCTCGATGGCCGTTCACTGTTGCCGCATCTGCAAGGTGAGGGCGGTCACGACGAGGTGTTTGGCGAATACATGGCCGAGGGCACCAACAGTCCGCTGATGATGATTCGTCGCGGCGCGTACAAATTCATTTATTCGGAACGCGACCCCTGTCTGCTGTATGACGTGCGCAACGATCCGAAGGAGCAGGAAGAGCTGAGTCAGTCAGAGGCTCATAGCGACCTGTTCGCTGCCTTCCTGGCCGAAGCAAAGGCCAAGTGGGACATTCCGGCGATACACCACCAGGTGCTCGCCAGCCAGCGCCGTCGGCGTTTCGTCGCCGAGTCGCTGGCCATTGGCAAGCTGAAGAGTTGGGATCACCAGCCGCTGGTCGACGCCAGTCAGCAGTACATGCGCAACCATATCGATCTCGACGACCTGGAGCGCAAGGCCCGTTATCCGCAACCTTGAACCCTGCCAACACCTAGAAAACCAAAAAAGGGGCACACCATGAATAAGCTGTTCACCACACTGGCGGTTGGGGTCTTGAGCTTGAGCAGCGTCGTGGCCTATGCCGCCGACGCTAGCTGCAGCACCGTGCGGATGGCCGATCCGGGCTGGAGCGATATCGCCGCGACCAACGCCACCGCAGGTTTCTTGCTTGATGGCATGGGCTACAAAACCAAGATCGACACCCTGGCGGTGCCGATCGCCTACGGCGGCCTCAAGGACGGTCAACTCGACGTTTTCCTGGGCAACTGGATGCCGGCGCAACAGGGCTTCTACGACAAATTCATCGCCACCGGTGACGTGACGCAATACGCGAAGAATCTGGAAGGCACCGAGTTCACCCTCGCGGTTCCGGATTATGTCTATGACGCGGGCGTTCACGACTTCGCCGACCTGAACAAATTCGCCGACAAGTTCCACAAGAAGATCTACGGCATCGGCTCGGGCGCTCCGGCCAACGCGTCGATTCAGGAGATCATCAAAAAGAACGAGTTCGATCTGGGCGACTGGAAGCTGGTTGAATCCAGCGAACAGGCGATGCTGGCTGAAGTGCAGCGCAACGTGAAGAAGAAGGAATTCGTGGTGTTCCTCGGCTGGACGCCGCACCCGATGAACGTGCAGATCAAAGGCATGCACTACCTCAAAGGCGGCGAGAAGTACTTCGGTGATACCGGCAGCGTCTACACCGTGACCCGCAAAGGTTACGCCGACGCCTGCCCGAACGTCGCCAAGCTGCTTTCCAACCTGGCGTTCACCCAGGACATGGAAAACTCGATCATGCAAACCGTGGTGGATAAGAAAGCCAGCAACACCGAGGCGGTGAAAGCGTGGTTGAAGGCTAACCCAGCGGTGCTGGACAAATGGCTAGACGGCGTGAAAACCGTTGATGACAAGGATGCGCTGCCAGCGGTGAAAGCCAAGTTGTAAGGCCTTGCAATTGTAGGAGCGCGCTTGCCCCGAAATGCAGTGAGTCATTGCCAGGTGCATCGACTGACACAATGTCTTCGCGGGCAAGCGCGCTCCTACGGTACATCGCCGGCCATAGAAGCCGGTCAGCCGTGCGCTATGAGCCGCCGCAATTCTGCCAGCACCGGTGCTGATTCCGGGCGCACACCGCGCCATAGGTAGAACGCCTCGGCGGCCTGCTCGACCAACATCCCCAGACCATCCACTGCTTGCCCGGCGCTGTGTTCCGAGGCCCAGCGGCAGAACGCGGTCGGTTCTTTGGCGTACATCATGTCGTAGCAGAAGGTCACGCCCGGCTGAATGAGGCTGGGCGCAATCGGTGGCACCTCGCCCGATAGACTGGCCGACGTGGCATTGATGATGATGTCCACCGGTTCCTCCAGCCAGTCATAGCCTGCGGGCAGCACTGGGCCGATGTCGGCAAACTCCTGGGCCAGTCGCTCGGCCTTTTCCACCGTGCGATTGGCAACCACCAGCACATAGGGATCTTCCGCCAACAAGGGCTCAAGCGCGCCACGTACCGCACCCCCAGCCCCTAGCACGAGGATGCGTTTGTCCTTTAGGGTGACCCCGTGATTCACCTTCAAGTCCCGAACCAGACCTGCCCCGTCAGTGTTATCGCCCAGCAGAGTGCCGTCCGCCTGGAGAGCCAGGGTATTCACCGCGCCGGCACGACGGCCGCGCTCGGTCAGCTGATCGGCCAGCCGGTACGCGTCTTCCTTGAACGGCACGGTGACATTGGCGCCACGGCCTGTCTGGAAAAACGCCTTGGCGAAGGTGGTGAAACCGTCCACCGGCGCCAGCGAGGTCTGGTAGTCCAGCGCCTGACCGGTTTGCTCGGCGAACAGGCGGTGGATCAGCGGGGATTTGCTGTGGGCGATGGGGTTGCCGAAAACAACGTACTGGTCGGTCATCACTGTGCCGCCTCAGCCAGCCAGTCGCGATCCTGAAGAAAATACTCCGTCAGGCGTGCTTCCTCGCTGCCCGGCTCGGCTTTCCAGTCATAGCCCCAGCGCACTTGCGGCGGCAGCGACATCAGGATCGATTCAGTGCGGCCACCCGATTGCAGCCCGAACAAGGTGCCGCGGTCGTACACCAGATTGAATTCCACGTAACGACCACGACGGAACTCCTGAAATTCCCGCTGCTGCGGCGTGTAGGGCGTGTCTTTACGACGTTGGACGATGGGCAAGTAGGCGTCGACGAACGCGTCGCCGATGGCGCGGATGAAGGCGAAGCAGGTGTCGAAATCCCAATCATTAAGGTCATCGAAAAACAGTCCGCCCACGCCGCGCGGCTCATTGCGGTGCTTGATATGGAAGTAGCGATCGCACCACGCCTTGTACCGAGGATAGACGTCGGCGCCGAACGGCGCGCAGGCCTGCTCGGCGACGCGGTGCCAATGAACGCAGTCTTCTTCGACGCCATAGTAAGGGGTCAGGTCGAAGCCGCCGCCGAACCACCACACCGGTTCTTCGCCTTCTTTTTCTGCGATGAAGAACCGCACATTGGCGTGGGCAGTCGGCACATGGGGATTGTGCGGGTGCATCACCAGCGACACGCCGAGGGCTTCGAAACCACGCCCGGCAAGCTCTGGCCGGTGGGCGCTGGCTGATGGGGGGAGGCCGGCGCCGAAGACGTGGGAAAAATTGACCCCGCCCTTTTCGAGGATGTGGCCGTTCTCGATCACGCGGGTTCGTCCGCCACCGCCCGCAGGACGTTCCCAAGCGTCTTCGGCGAAACGGGCGCTGCCATCTTCGGTTTCCAGCGCGGCGCAAATGCGGTCCTGAAGATCGAGCAAGTAGGCTTTGACGGCATCGGTGCGAAAGGACATGGCGGTACCTGAATAAACTGAAACGTGCGTCGGGGGCGGGATTCGACCGGTCTTGGCGTTGACAGCACGCCAGGCTGAGCAAATCCCGTCGGCGAAATTCGGCGAGTAGCATATCACCGGCTTGGCGGCTGCCGCAGTTGACGCAGCGCCAACGAAGGAGTCCGATAGAGCCCTTTCGCATCGACAGTCATACCCTGCAAGTCCGATCCATGACGGAGAAAGCAAATGGCAAAACGTATCCAGTTCAAGGCTTATGGCGGTCCCGAAGTGCTCGAGTACGTGGACTTCGAACCCCCGGCGCCAGGCCCGAACGACGTGCTCGTGCGCAACAAGGCAATTGGCGTCAACTTCATCGAGACCTACTTTCGCAGCGGCCTGTACCCGGCGCCTTCGTTCCCGTCGGGTCTAGGTAACGAAGGCGCGGGCCTGGTTGAAGCAGTCGGCAGCGAAGTCACCCACGTCAAAGTCGGCGACCGGGTGGTGTACGGCACAGGCCCGCTGGGTGCGTACGGCGACGTTCACCTAACGCCGGCCGCTAACATTGCCAAACTGCCTGACGGCATCAGCTTCGAGCAGGGCGCCGCCGTCATGCTCAAGGGCCTGACCGTGCAGTACCTGTTTCGCCAGACCTACGAGATCCGTCCTGAAGAAACCATCCTGTTCCATGCCGCTGCCGGCGGCGTCGGATCGATCGCCTGCCAGTGGGCCAACGCCTTGGGCGTCAAGCTCATCGGCACGGTCAGCTCGGCGGAGAAGGCTGCGCACGCCAGGGCGCTTGGCGCGTGGGAAGTCATCGATTACAGCAGGGAAGACGTCGTTCAGCGTGTACTGGAATTGACCAACGGCAAGAAGGTCCCGGTGGTCTACGACGGCGTGGGCAAAGACACGTGGGAAACGTCCCTGAGTTGCCTGGAATTGCGCGGCCTGCTGGTCAGCTTCGGCAACGCGTCAGGCGCAGTGACCGGCGTGAACCTGGGGGTTCTCGCTCAGAAAGGCTCGCTCTACGTCACACGTCCGACATTGGGCTCTTACGCGAATACCCCGCAAGCGTTGCAGGCGATGGCTGACGAAGTGTTCGAAATGGTTGCCAGCGGCAAGGTGAAGGTCGACGACATCCAGAAGTTTGCCCTCAAGGATGCCGCGAAAGCGCATACCGAACTGTCCGGCCGCAGAACGGTCGGGTCGATCATTCTGGTGCCTTGATCCCGCATTTGACGTTGTAGGAGCGCGCTTGCCCGCGAATGCGTTGTGTCAGTCGCTCAACGCGTAACAGACATATCTCATTCGCGGGCAAGCGCGCTTCTACACGTTCCGCCGCCTAGGCAACTCGCGGTCAGACAAGGGGCCATCCAAAAGCAGGCTGCAGAATACCTAGCCGGCCCTTAACACCTCAGCCGTCACCAGATCCCGGATCACACTCGGGTTGCGGCGCCCGCCAAGACTGCCACCCAGAACCATGTCCAGCTGCTCATGGAAATACTGCTCGACACGCAACCGCGAACGGGCAGCGGGGCGGCCAGTCGGGTTTGCGGAAGTCGATACCAGCGGGCCGGTCAAGGCGCACAACTCGCGAACAATGGGGTGATCGCTGACCCGAAGGGCTACGGTGTCATGCTTTCCGGTGATCCAGTCCGGCAACAGGCCTTGATGGGGCACCAGCCAGGTATTTGGTCCCGGCCAGGTGCTGGCCATGCGATCGATCCACAGCTCAGGGAAGTCCTCGAAGAGAAAATCGAATTGACGGATGTTGTCTGCGATCAGGATCAAGCCCTTATCAACAGGCCGCGCCTTGATTGCCAGCAGGCGATACACCGCCTCCGCATCCCAAGGGTCACAGCCCAACCCCCACACCGCTTCGGTTGGATAGGCAATCACCGCCCCGGCCCGAATTTCTCGTGCCGCTTGCTGCACTCGCCAACTGCTGACCATCGTCCGTTCTCCCAAATTACGCTGGCGGGCAGTTTAACCTCAGCGCGCCCGGGCAAACCATCGCCCGGCTTCACAGGCCACGCTGCTGTCGAGTTCAAGCTCGGTCAGCGCCGCCAGGACTTTGGGCAAAGGCCAACCGCTATTATGGGCCAGCGCCTCACCGGTTTGAGGCGCTGCATGCAACAGCGCCAGGAGCGGGTGCAGCGGCGTCGACGGCTTATCAACGACGTCAGGACTCGGCGCGATGTTTTTCCAGCCCTGCAGCGCTTCAAGAATATGGTCGATGGTTTCCACCAGCACCGCGCCTTCACGGATCAACTGGTGACAGCCTCTGGCGCCCGGATGATGGATCGAGCCCGGAATCGCATACACCTCACGGCCCTGCTCGGCGGCAAGACGTGCCGTGATCAGCGATCCGCTGGCAACGCTGGCCTCGACCACCAGCACCCCGAGTGACAAACCGCTGATGATTCGATTGCGTCGGGGAAAGTTGCTGGCGTGGGGTCCTGCGTCCAGTGGCAGCTCGGAAATCACTGCGCCGCCATCGGCCACCATGCGCGCCGCAAGCTGACGATGCCGCTGTGGATAAAGTTTTTCGATGCCGGTGCCAAGCACGCCGATTGTCCCGCCTTTTACGTCCAGCGCGCCCTGATGAGCGGCGCCGTCGATACCCAGCGCCAACCCGCTGGTGATGACAAAACCGGCACCTGCCAGGCTCCGCGCGAACGCCGCAGCGGTGTCGAGTCCAGGCTTGGACGCACGTCGACTGCCCACCATTCCCAACTGCGGACGATCAAGCAAAGCGCGGTTTCCGGCGATGAAAAGCAGGGGCGGCGGATCAGGAATTTCTGCCAATAACGCGGGGTAGTCAGGGTCGTCCCACATCAGTAAATGCTGGCCGGGACGCTCTAACCAAGCCAGTGCAGCACTCGCGCCGTCGCGCACTTCTGCACTGCGGCGAGCCTCGGCACTGGCCGCCGGCAGTCGTAAAGATCGCCACGCGGAAGCAGGCGCACTCAACGCAGCTGAGGCGCTGCCGAACGCATCGATGAGGGTGTGGAAACGTTTTGGGCCGACTTCCGGCAGCCGGTGTATACGCAGGCGGGCTTCCAGCTCGGCCGGTGACTGATCGGCCTTTTCGAACAACGGCATGAGATCTTCCTTGATCCATGGCCCACCCTAATCGGTGAGCCAACCTGTGGATAAGTCTGTTAACAACAATTTGATAAGTGAAGCATGCCGGTGGAGAAAAGTGATTTGGAGCTGATACATAGCATTACGGATTGCGTACTTTGTCCTGCACCGCCAGAGATCGGGTTGCGTGCAGCACCATGCCGTAGCTCAGTCGCTCGTACGTACGGAAGACCATCAACAGCCCTGAACGCTCGTCGGGAATTTTGACTTGATCACCATTGACCCGGTCGCGCACCGTCTCACCGGTCTTGTAGATCGCCAATACGTTGCCTTCGGCCAAGCCATCAAGCCGGCCACGGTCGATGGTCACCACGTCGAACTCGCCGATCTGTGTCACGCCCCGCGGTACGTCGATGATGGTGCCGTAGATCGGTTGTTGGGGTTCACTGGGCACAAAGGTGGAATTGATTCCGCGCTCCTCGCTGACGAAGAGCCGATCGCCAAGGCGCACCTCCTGGGTCGAGCGCTGCAGTTGCAGCGTCGCGACGTCACCTTCACTGGAAACGATTTCGCCGCTGCCGATGTCGTCGGCATTGATGCCCAGCACCACGCCGCTCACTGGATCGACGTAGGTCTTGCCCTTGCGATAGATGCCGTACGACACATGGCTCGTTTCGAACTGTCCGCGCGCATAGATGCGATCACCCGCGCCACTGAGCACCCGCTCGCCGGGGCCGGCCACGACATGGGGCGCGACTTCGAACTGGCTGGCGTTATCGATGATTCGGTTGTTCAGCAGAAACGCATTGATTGCGCCCAGCGGAATAGTCGGAATGGCCTCGGCAATCGGCGTACTGCGCACACGCGGGGACAGTTTGATAGTGCCCCGGGACTCGCCGCGGTTGACCACGATTCGCGGCTGACCATCGACGTAAATCAGGTTGAGGGTATCGCCGGGGTAGATCAGATCAGGGTCGTGAACCTGGGGATTGGCGCGCCAGAGCTCTGGCCACTTCCAGGGCTGGTTAAGAAATTTCCCGGAAATGTCCCAAAGTGTGTCACCGGCGACGACGGTGTAACTCTGTGGATGGCCATCCCTGAGCTGTACTTGCGCCTGGACAAGGCCGGTCGCGGCCAACAGCAGCAGGGCGAGTAGTGATTTCCTCATGCGGTGAATCCCTTTATCATGTTGGCTTCGCGTGAAACGCTGAGTCTTGCGAGACTTCCGTTTTTACTAGGGCTGCAGCTTGTGACGTCCCAAGCCTAGCAGCCGATTTTGACTTTACCCTACAGTGCATCCCTTACGTATATGGCCATTTTAAACATCCTCGAATTTCCCGATTCGCGCCTGCGCACCATCGCCAAGCCGGTGGCTGAAGTGGACGACGGCATTCGCCAGTTGGTCGACGACATGTTTGAAACCATGTACGAAGCACCTGGCATCGGTCTGGCCGCGTCGCAGGTTAACGTACACAAGCGCGTGGTGGTGATGGATCTCTCCGAAGATCGCAGCGAGCCGCGGGTGTTCATCAACCCCGAGATCGAGCCGCTGACCGACGAGATGGACCAGTACCAGGAAGGCTGCCTTTCCGTTCCGGGTTTCTACGAGAACGTGGATCGCCCGCAACGGGTCAAGGTCAAGGCGCTGGACCGTGACGGCAAGCCCTATGAATTCATCGCCGAGGGCCTGCTCGCCGTGTGCATCCAGCACGAATGCGACCACCTGAACGGCAAGCTCTTCGTTGATTATCTGTCCAATCTCAAGCGCGACCGGATCAAGAAGAAGCTGGAAAAACTCCACAAGCAAAACGCCTGATCCAGCCATCCTCCTTTCTACTCCAGGAGCACGATTGCCCGCGACTGCGACCTGTCCTCTGATGCATTCGTCGGCTGACACCACGCTATCTGCGGGCACTCGCGCTTCTATCGTCATACCTCACAGAGAAGCCCATGACTGAGCCACTGCGCATCGTGTTCGCCGGCACCCCGGAATTTGCCGCCGAGCATTTGAAAGCCCTGCTCGACAGTCCACACGACGTCATTGCGGTGTACACCCAGCCAGATCGCCCGGCCGGTCGTGGTCAGAAGCTGATGCCGAGCCCGGTCAAGCAGCTTGCCCTCCAGCACAACATTCCTGTCATGCAGCCGCCTACATTGCGCGCACCCGAAGCCCAGGCCGAGCTGGCCGCGTTGCGGCCGGACCTGCTGGTGGTGGTCGCCTATGGCCTGATCCTGCCGCAGACCGTGTTGGATGTTCCGCGTCTCGGCTGCATCAACAGCCATGCCTCGTTGCTGCCACGCTGGCGCGGTGCTGCGCCGATTCAGCGCGCGGTGCAGGCGGGCGATGCCGAAACCGGGGTGACGGTCATGCGCATGGAAGCGGGCCTGGACACCGGCCCGATGCTGCTCAAGGTGACGACCCCTATCACGGCCGACGACACCGGCGGTAAGCTGCACGATCGTCTTGCCGAGCTCGGCCCGACTGCTGTGATTCAAGCCATCGCCGGGCTGGCTGATGGCACGCTGGTTGGCGAAGTACAAGACGACAGTCTCGCCACCTATGCGCACAAACTGAACAAAGATGAAGCACGCATTGACTGGACCCGCCCGGCGGTTGAGCTGGAGCGACTGGTACGCGCCTTCAACCCATGGCCGATTTGCCACACCACGCTCAACGGCGAAGCGCTGAAAGTGCTGGCCGCGCAGATCGCCGACGGGGAGGGCACGCCCGGCAGCATCATCGACGCGAGCAAAGAAGGCCTCCTGGTCGCGTGCGGGGACGGCGCACTGCGTCTGACCCGTCTGCAACTCCCGGGCGGCAAACCTCTGGGCTTCGCTGACCTGTTCAACAGCCGCCGCGAAAAATTCGCCGTCGGTACCGTTCTTGGTCAAGCGGTGGAGGCGCAATGAACCCGCGTCTGGCCGCAGCCAAGGCGCTGGCTGCCGTACTGAGTGGCAAGGCATCGCTGAACAGCTCCTTGCCCACGCAACTGGACAAGGTTGAAGACCGCGACCGCGGCCTGACTCAGGACCTGGCATTTGGCACTGCGCGCTGGGAACCAAGGCTGTCCGCGCTGGCGGCCAAGCTGCTGCAGAAGCCTTTCAAAACCGCTGATAACGACGTGCAGGCTTTATTGCTGGTGGGTCTGTATCAACTGTTCTATTCACGCATCCCCGCCCATGCCGCTATTGGCGAGACCGTAGGCTGCGCCGATAAGCTGAAAAAGCCGTGGGCAAAAGCGTTGCTCAATGCCGTGCTGCGTCGAGCCCAACGGGAAGGCAAGGCATTGCTGACGGAGCTGGAACACGATCCGGTGGTGCGCACTGCTCATCCACGCTGGCTGCAAAAAGCGCTGAAAGCCGCGTGGCCTGAGCATTGGGAAGCGATTTGTGCGGCGAACAACGCCCACCCGCCGATGATTTTGCGGGTCAACCGCCGGCACAAAACCCGCGAGCAGTACCTTCAGCTGTTGCTGGACGCAGGCATCGCCGCGACGCCTTGCACGTTCAGCCAGGACGGCATCGTTCTCACGGAACCGGGCGATGTTCGTTCGCTGCCGGGGTTCGCCGATGGCTGGATCAGCGTTCAGGATGAGGCAGCGCAACTGGCCGCCGACTTGCTGGAGTTGGCGCCGGGTCAGCGTGTGCTGGACGCCTGTTGCGCGCCGGGCGGCAAGACCTGCCATCTGCTGGAAGTAGAGCCGGGCCTGGCGGGCGTGGTTGCGGTGGATCTCGAAGCCAAGCGAATGGTGCGCGTCAAAGAGAACCTCGATCGCCTGGGCCTGAGTGCCGAACTCATCGCCGCTGACGCCCGCGCCACCGATCTATGGTGGGACGGCAAACCGTTCCAGCGCATTCTGCTCGACGCGCCTTGCTCGGCGACTGGCGTGATTCGTCGCCACCCCGACATCAAGCTGACACGTCAGGCAGATGACATTCCCGCCCTCGCCGCGCTGCAAGGGGAATTGCTCGACGCGCTGTGGCCGACGCTGCAGGTCGGCGGGATGTTGCTGTACGCCACATGCTCGACGCTGCAGACTGAAAACACCGAAGTCATCGCGGCATTCCTGGCGCGTACGTCGGGTGCTCGGGAGCTGGACATTGCCGGTCAGCAAGGCAACCCGCCTCCCGGTCTGAAGCAGCCCCATGGCCGTCAGTTGCTGGCGCAGGAAGGCGGGCATGACGGGTTTTACTACGCCAAACTGATCAAGATTGCTGCGGCGGTCTGATGCCTGTCTCCGGTGGGAGCCGGCTTGCTGGCGAATGGGGCAGATCAGTCATCTCGCTACGGGCTGATCTGGCGGGGTCGCCAGCAAGCCGGCTTCTAAGGTCCGTAAACGCCGCAGGCACTCAGCACACGCAGCTGACCCGATCATCATTTCAAGGAGAGACTGATTGAAGATCATCATTCTCGGCGCAGGGCAGGTCGGCGGCACGCTGGCCGAGCACCTGGCCAGCGAAGCGAACGACATCACCGTCGTGGACACCGACCAGGATCGTCTGCGGGCGTTGGGTGATCGCCTCGATATCCGTACCGTCCATGGTCGCGGCTCATTTCCGACCGTGCTGCGTCAGGCCGGCGCCGACGACGCCGACATGCTGGTGGCCGTAACCAGCAGCGACGAGACCAACATGGTCGCCTGCCAAGTCGCTTACACGCTGTTTCAGACCCCGACCAAGATTGCCCGTGTTCGCGAGTCGGCGTACCTGACCCGCTCAGGCCTGTTCGCCAACGGCGCCATTCCCGTGGACGTGCTGATCAGCCCTGAGCAAGTGGTCACCCATTACATCAAACGTCTCATCGAATACCCCAGCGCCCTGCAAGTCATCGACTTCGCCGGGGGCAAGGTCCAGATGGTGGCGGTCAAGGCTTACTACGGCGGGCCTCTGGTGGGGCAGCAACTGCGCCAGTTGCGTACGCACATGCCGAATGTGGACACCCGCGTTGCGGCCATTTTCCGTCGCGACCGTCCGATCATTCCTCAGGGCGATACGGTCATCGAGGCGGACGACGAGGTCTTTTTCATCGCTGCCAAGGCGGATATTCGCGCCGTCATGGGCGAGATGCGTCGCCTGGATGAAAGCTACAAGCGCATCGTGATTGCTGGCGGCGGGCAAATCGGCGAGCGGCTGGCGGAAGCCATCGAGAACCGCTATCAGGTCAAGATCATCGAGATGAACCCCGCCCGATGCCGTCATCTCTCTGACACGCTCAACAACACGTTGATCCTGCAAGGCAGCTCTTCGGATCGCGACCTGCTCGTGGAAGAGAACATCGACAACGCCGACCTCTTTCTGGCGCTGACCAACGACGATGAGGCGAACATCATGTCGTCGTTGCTGGCCAAACGTCTCGGCGCGAAGAAGGTGATGACGATCATCAACAACCCGGCGTATGTCGATCTGGTGCAAGGGGGAGAGATTGATGTCGCCGTCAGCCCTCAGCTCGCCACCATCGGTACGTTGCTGGCCCACGTGCGGCGCGGCGATATCGTCAGCGTGCATTCATTGCGTCGAGGGGCGGCGGAAGCCATCGAGATCGTCGCCCATGGCGATGCCAAATCCAGCAAGGTAATTGGCAAAGCCATCATGGACATCAACTTGCCGCCCGGCACGACCATCGGCGCCATTACCCGCGCCGACCAAGTGATCATCGCCCACGACAACACGGTAATCGAATCGGGCGATCACGTGGTCATGTTCCTTGTGGATAAAAAGTACATCCGCGACGTGGAACGGTTGTTTCAGGTGGGATTGAGCTTTTTCTGACTCTGGGCAGACGCCTTTAACGTAGGAGCGCGCTTGCCCGCGAAAAATGGTAGGCCTGACATAGCGGTGTCGGATGTACCTATTTTTCGCGGGCAAGCGCGCTCCTACAGGTGATCGCTGGCCTGCTGGGCTCAGCGTTTGATCAATACCAGCGCTTCTCGCCTTCGGGGCGTTTCTTGAAGCGCTTCATGGTCCACATGTATTGGCTTGGATAGGCCCGCACGTACTTTTCAACCACCTTGCTCATGGCCGCTGCCGACGTTGCGGTGTCGGTGCTGTACATGTCGTCCGGCGCGGCTTCGAGTACGACTTTGTAGCCAGAGCCATCCTCCAGACGCATCGCGTGAAGAAACACACCTACGGCTTTGCCGCCCGCCAGCATGTTCGGCACGAACTTGCTGGTCAGCGCCATCGTCCCGCAAAAAGGAACGAATATCCCTGCCGACTCAGCAGGTTCCGGGTCCGCCGGAATGCCGACCGAGCCACCTTTGCGCACTTCCTTGATGACGCTGAGAATGCCTTCCTTGGTGGACGCGGCCACGCGATTACCCAACTGCACGCGCTGCTTGCGCAGCAGATCGTCCACGGCCTTGAGCTTGGGCGGCCGGTAGAAAATGATCGGTTTGCACTGGCTGCAATAAAAGTGGTTAAGCACTTCCCAGTTGCCCAGATGGCTGGTGATACCGACCACGCCCTTGCCCGATGCCAGGGCGTCTTTCAGCACCTGAAGCCCTTCGACTTCGCGAACCAGATTGATCGACTTCTGCGCCGGCCAGATCCACGCGCAGGCGCTTTCGGTCAGGGTCTTGCCGATGTCCATCAGGCTGCGGCCGACCAGTGCTTCGAGTTCTTCAGGGCTCAGTTCGGGGAAACACTTGGACAGGTTGATGCGCGCGACGTCGCGGGACCGGTTAGGCAACTTCCACATCAGCCAACCAATGCAGGTGCCGACCCATTGCACTGCGCGCCACGGCAACAGGGCGAACAGGCGCAATGCCCCCACCATCAAGGCGCCTTTAAACTTATCCACAGATCACTCCCGAATACATGAGGCGGCCATTGTAACCATTCATGCGAGCCGTTCACTCACATCACCCACCAGCTCGGCGTATCGATCGCAGTCAACCGTATGGTCCATCACCATTCCGGTTGCCTGCATGTAGGCGTAACAGATGGTCGGGCCGACGAAGGTGAAGCCGGCTTTCTTCAGCGCTTTGCTCATCGCTTCGGCCTCTGGCGTAATGGCCGGGACTTCGCTGCGGTCGTTGAAGTGATTGACCTTCGGCTCGCCACCGACGAAGGACCAGACAAACGCAACCGGATCCTCCAGCCGCAACCAGGCCAGGGCGTTCTTGCGCGCAGCATTGAGTTTGAGGCGGTTACGCACAATGCCGGGCTCCAGCATCAGCGCTTCGATTTCAGCATCGGTCATCGCGGCGATACGCTGGACGTCGAAGCCAAACATGACTTCGCGGTAGCGCTCACGCTTTTTCAGGATGGTGATCCACGACAGTCCGGCCTGGAACCCTTCGAGCAACAGGAACTCGAACAGCATCTGCGCATCGCGCAACGGCACACCCCACTCTTGATCGTGGTAGTCCATATAAAGCGGATCTTCGTTGCACCAAAAGCAGCGTGGCATAGGGCTCCCAAGGGTGGAGGCGCGGCCGAATCGGGTATACTCCCGCTCTTTAAATCGCAGCCCCCCAGTACAGGTGAATTTCGTGAGCCAGCCTACGCCAGCCGTGCGTACCTTCCAAGACTTGATCCTCGCCCTCCAGCAATACTGGGCTGAGCAAGGTTGTGTGGTACTTCAGCCCTACGATATGGAAGTGGGCGCCGGCACTTTCCACACCGCTACGTTTCTGCGCGCCATCGGCCCGGAAACCTGGAACGCCGCCTACGTACAACCGAGCCGTCGTCCTACCGATGGCCGTTATGGCGAGAACCCGAATCGCCTGCAGCACTACTATCAATTCCAAGTCGTCCTCAAGCCCAACCCGGACAATTTCCAGGAGCTGTACCTTGGCTCGCTGAAGCACGTGGGTCTTGACCCGCTCGTGCACGACGTCCGCTTTGTCGAAGACAACTGGGAATCACCCACCCTCGGCGCCTGGGGCCTGGGTTGGGAGATCTGGCTGAACGGCATGGAAGTGTCGCAATTCACCTATTTCCAACAAGTCGGCGGTATCGAGTGCTACCCGGTCACGGGCGAAATCACCTACGGCCTCGAGCGTCTGGCGATGTACCTGCAAGGCGTCGAGTCGGTCTACGACCTGGTCTGGACTGACGGCCCGTTCGGCAAAGTCACCTACGGCGATGTGTTCCATCAGAACGAAGTGGAGCAATCGACCTACAACTTTGAGCACGCCAACGTCGACAAGCTGTTCGAGCTGTTCGATTTCTATGAAAGCGAAGCCGTGCGCCTGATCGAGGTCGAGCTGCCATTGCCGAGCTACGAAATGGTCCTCAAGGCCTCTCACACCTTTAACTTGCTGGATGCCCGCCGCGCGATTTCCGTGACGGCGCGTCAGCAGTACATTCTGCGCGTCCGCACCCTGGCTCGCTCCGTGGCCCAGGCGTACCTGATGGCCCGGGCCAAGCTCGGCTTCCCGATGGCCGCGCCCGATATTCGCGATGAAGTGTTGGCCAAGCTGGAGGCTGCGCAATGAGTGCTCAAGATTTTCTGGTTGAACTGGGCACTGAAGAACTGCCACCCAAAGCATTGAATACCCTGGCCGATGCGTTCATGGCCGGTATCGAAAAAGGCCTGCAAGCTGCCGGTCTGACTTACAGCGCCAAGCAGGTCTATGCCGCGCCACGCCGTCTGGCTGTGCTGATTACTCAGCTCGCCAACGAGCAGCCGGATCGCAGCGTCAACCTGGATGGTCCGCCACGTCAGGCGGCGTTCGATGCCGAGGGCAATCCGACCCAGGCTGCCTTGGGCTTTGCCAAGAAGTGCGGCGTGGACCTGAGCGAAATCGATCAGAGCGGCCCGAAGTTGCGCTACAGCCAGAGCATCCCTGGCAAGCCAACGTTGAGTCTGCTGCCGACCATCGTCGAAGACTCGCTGAACGACCTGCCGATCCCGAAGCGCATGCGCTGGGGTGCTCGCAAGGAAGAGTTCGTACGTCCAACTCAATGGCTGGTCATGCTGTTTGGCGATCAAGTCGTCGACTGCACCATTCTTGCCCAGACGTCTGGCCGTGAATCCCGTGGTCATCGCTTCCATCATCCGGACAACGTGCGCATTTCGGCGCCGGCCAATTACGCCAGCGACTTGCGCGCGGCCCACGTGCTCGCGGATTTCAACGAGCGTCGTCAGTTGATCAGCAAGCGCGTCGAAGAGCTCGCTACGCAACACGAAGGCACCGCCATCGTGCCGCCGGCATTGCTTGACGAAGTGACTGCGCTGGTCGAGTGGCCAGTGCCGCTGGTGTGCTCGTTCGAGGAACGTTTCCTTGAAGTGCCGCAGGAAGCCCTCATCACCACGATGCAGGACAACCAGAAGTACTTCTGCTTGCTGGATGCCGAAGGCAAGCTGCTGCCGCGTTTCATTACTGTCGCGAACATCGACAGCAAGGACCCCTCCCAGATCGTCCACGGTAACGAGAAAGTGGTTCGCCCGCGTCTGACCGACGCCGAGTTCTTCTTCAAGCAGGACAAGAAGCAAAAGCTGGAGACGTTCAACCAACGCCTGCAGAACGTGGTGTTCCAGGCGCAACTGGGCACGGTGTTTGACAAGGCTGAGCGCGTTTCCAAGCTGGCTGCGTTCATCGCGCCACGCATTGGCGGCGATGCTCAACGCGCTGCACGTGCAGGCCTGCTGTCCAAGTGCGACCTGGCGACCGAGATGGTCGGCGAGTTCCCCGAGATGCAGGGCGTTGCAGGCTACTACTACGCCCTGGCCGACGGCGAACCCGAAGACGTCGCACTGGCGTTGAATGAGCAGTACATGCCGCGCGGCGCTGGGGCTGAATTGCCAGGCACGTTGACCGGCGCCGCAGTCGCCATCGCCGACAAGCTAGACACACTCGTGGGCATCTTCGGCATCGGCATGCTGCCGACCGGTAGCAAAGACCCGTACGCATTGCGCCGCGCCGCGCTCGGCATCCTGCGCATCCTGATCGAGAAGAAGCTGGATCTGGACCTGGTCAAAACCGTGCAGTTTGCCGTCGCTCAGTTCGGTGTGAAGATCAAGCCTGCCGGTCTGCCGGAGCAAGTGCTCGAATTCATCTTTGATCGTCTGCGCGCGCGTTATGAAGACGAAGGCGTCGACGTTTCTGTCTACCTGTCGGTGCGCGCGTTGCAGCCCGCTTCGGCACTGGACTTCGATCAACGTGTTCAGGCGGTTCAAGCATTCCGCAAACTGCCTGAAGCTGCTGCATTGGCTGCCGTGAACAAACGGGTTTCCAATCTGCTGAGCAAGGCGGATGGCAACATGGCCCAGACCGTCGAGCCGAAGTACTTCGATAACGCCAACGAGTTCTCGCTGTACTCGGCCATTCAGCAGGCAGATCAGGCGGTAGCGCCGATGTCCGCCAGCCGTCAGTACAACGAAGCGCTGACGCGTCTTGCGGCGCTTCGCGAGCCTGTGGATGCGTTTTTCGAGGCAGTGATGGTCAACGCGGAAGACGTCAGCGTGCGTGCTAACCGTTACGCCTTGCTCGCCCGCCTGCGCAATCTGTTCCTCGGCGTTGCCGACATCTCCTTGTTGAGCTGACGGCGGAGCATATGCCAGTGAAGTTGCTGATTCTCGATCGGGACGGGGTGATCAACCAGGACTCCGACGCGTACATCAAGTCGGTGGACGAATGGGTTCCAATTCCCGGCTCCATCGAGGCCATTGCGCAACTGAGTAAAGCCGGCTGGACGGTGGCAGTCGCCACTAACCAGTCCGGCATCGCTCGCGGTTACTACGATCTCGCGACCCTTGATGCCATGCACGCACGCTTGCGTGAACTCGTGGCGGAGGAGGGTGGAGAGGTCGGACTGGTCGTTTATTGCCCCCACGGCCCGGACGCCGGCTGCGATTGCCGCAAGCCAAAGCCAGGCATGCTGATGACCATTGCTCGCCATTACACCGCCGATTTACGCGGCGTGTGGTTTGTGGGCGACAGCAAGGGTGACCTGGAGGCGGCGGTGGCCGTCGATTCACAACCTGTTCTGGTCATGACCGGCAAAGGTCAGAAGACGCGAAGCGGTGCATTACCCGCAGGCACGTTGGTTTTTGACGATCTGGCGGCGGTTGCCGCAGAACTTATCCACAACAGCGCTCCGTTGAACGGCTAAGAGCTATTCAACGGCTCGCTTAATTTCGGGCAATTGTCCCCGTAACGGTAAAAGCAGCTATGTCGATTGTGCAGGCCATCAGGATTTTCTTCTTTTACCTGCTGCTGGGCACTACCGCCCTGCTGTGGTGTTCGCTGAGTTTCTTCATTGCACCTTTCCTGCCGTTCCGCCTACGTTATCGCTTCATCAATGTTTACTGGTGCCGCTGCGCGTTATGGCTGACCCGCGTGTTCCTCAACATCAAGGTCAACATCACAGGCCAGGAAAACATCCCCGAGACTCCGTGCGTGATCGTCTCCAATCACCAGAGCACGTGGGAAACGTTTTTTCTCTCGGCCCATTTTCAGCCTTTGAGCCAAGTGCTCAAGCGGGAATTGCTTTACGTGCCGTTCTTCGGCTGGGCCATGGCGATGCTGCGTCCGATCGCCATCGATCGCAACAATCCCAAAGCGGCGCTGAAGGTCGTGGCGAAGAAGGGTAATGAGTTGCTCAAAGATCGCGTCTGGGTGCTGATCTTCCCTGAAGGCACGCGCGTACCCTACGGGCAGATTGGAAAGTTCTCGCGCAGCGGTTCAGCACTGGCGGTTAACGCGGATTTGCCCGTCCTACCCATTTCCCACAATGCCGGCCGCTATTGGCCGAAAGAGGGCTGGGGTAAAAAGTCGGGCACGATCGAAGTGGTCATTGGCAAACCGATGTACGCAGAGGGCACCGGCCCTCGCGCAATCGCTGCGCTGAACGACCGGGTTTCGGCCTGGAACGAGCAAACTCAGCGCGACTTGGGATCGCCGGCAATGCCTGCGCCGGCTCCCGAGAAATCACCGGCGTGAATTGTGGATAACCTGTGCACGAATAAATTTAAATTCGAAAAAATAGCGGCTAACTCGTTAATTTAAATGCTTATTTCTTCCGACGCTTACGGCGTCTAAAACGTGCATAAGTTTTTTGCCATCGCCTGCCGATGACCTGAAAAGACCGGTCTTGAGCCTCTGCAGCCAAGACCGAGGTATGGATCAAGCCGTCCTGGCCGGCGCGGATATTCACCGATTGCACAGCGCCCCCATACTGACCAATACAATCCCTCCGCACGCTGCTGCGACAAATCCCATGGCGGGGGAAACGCTGTCGATCGCGAATCCCACAATGGGCGCGGACAGCGTCTGGCCTATTCGGTAAGCCGAATCGTGCAGCCCCATCACTTCACCTCTCACGCTGGAAGGCGCCAGCTTGGCAACCGCTTCCGAACCTGCAGCCAGCGTCGGCGTGCACAGCAGATTGGTGGGCAACAGCGCGAGCATCAACCACCACCAGACGTCATCAAAGAACACCACGGGCAGCAACAGCAGGCTCATTGCCAAGGCGAGTTTCATCTGCGACCACGACCTGTGGACAACACCGTGGACATACCCGCCCACGATAGACGCAATGGACATGGCGGCGATGACATATCCAGTGAAGGCGAGTTGATCACTGGCGCGCAGCACGGCAATCAGTGCCAACTCGGTGCCGTACAGCACGAACAGGGCACCGGCGCTGACAAACATGACGGCCAGCAGACGGCCGCTCATCCAGGTGCGGAGTTTGGGTCGCACCCGATCCGGATTCGCTGCGACCTCGTCCAGATTGCGCGTCGGCCAGTTCAACACATAGAGCACGACATAGGAGAGCGCACGCCAGAGCCCGATGCCCGCCAGAGTGGCAGTCGCCGAATAAGTGGTTATCAACAGGATGCCGGTTGCGGGCCCAATGACGAATGAGAGCTCCATGAGCATCATGTTGAGCGAGTACGCAGGCCGGCGCTGATCCTCCGGCACCAGACTGGCGACGAACTGTCTGGCGAGTGAACCCGTCGGCACCGTAAAGAGGCCGGCCACAAAAGCCAGAAGGACATAGAGCCAGTAGCTCACCATCGGCAGAAGGATCCAGGCGATGGTTGACAGTGTCCCGCACACGGCCACCACAGGGCGTAGGCCGTGACGGTCAATCATTCGGCCGAGGAGGGGAGAGCCAACGGCAAAACCCAAGGCGGTCGCTGTCCCCACCACGCCCGCATCAAAATAACTGCCGCCCATTTCGTTGAGTACGTGCAGGCTCAGCGTGAGCCCCATGATGGTCAGTGGTAGACCTGCAACAAACATGAACGACGTAGCAGGCAACACCCTGGGGATGGCCAGCACTCTCTGGTATTTGCGAATCGACATATGACTGAGGCTCCTTGGTCTTAGATCTGTCCTGATGCAACGTTGCAATCGGCGGGTGTCAAAGCGCTCTCTCAAGGTCATCGGCCAATCCAGGCGCAACGAAACACTCACGCCTATCAAAAACTATCGTTCGGGTTTCAGGGCCAAATTATTGGCTGACAAAGCACGCAGGTTATCCGCAGTCCGATTAGAGATGCCAATTAGACGCGTAGCACACCCAGCGTATCGTTCAACCTCAAAACCATTTTCAACCCTCTCGATATTGCGCGTCCTCGACGGCGTGAGCGTCACAGCGGTGAATGGACCGAACCGATATGACCCTGATCCCTTGCGGAGGCAGTATGAATACGTTGGGTGACCTGGCGTCCAGACGAAACAACAACTTCAACCTGATCAGAATGATTGGCGCCACCGCAGTACTGATCTCCCACAGTTATCCTCTTGCACTCGGCCTTGACGCGGTCGAGCCACTGTCTAACTGGATCGGCCTGTCCCTTGGTGAACTGGCGGTGATCACGTTCTTCTGCGTCTCTGGCTTTTTTGTCTCCCTTAGCCGTGATCGCGCAGGTAGCACGCTGGATTTTTTCACCGCTCGGTTTTTGCGAATCTACCCTGGACTGACCCTAGTGCTGCTGCTCAGCGTATTGCTGATCGGACCCTTGTTTACGACACTGAGTGCGTCGGAATATTTCCGCTCAGGTGAAACATACTGTTATTTAACCCACAATTTGACGCTGTTCAGCATGAGGTTCCACCTGCCTGGCGTGTTCGAGAGCAACCCTTGGCCAGGCATCAACGGATCGCTATGGACGCTCTTTTTTGAGGTGGCCCTCTACGTCCTGGTCAGCGCGCTTGGCGCATCCGCTTTCTACAGTAAAGGGCGTCAATTTGCCGGCTTTCTAGTGTTTTACGCGACGCTGTACGTCGCCTTCAAAGCCTTGATGTTGAACAGCGCTCTGTTCAATGACTTTTACGGCGTCGAGTCTTTCTTCACGTGGAGCTTGCCGTTTGTGCTGGGCATGTCCTTCTACCGATATCGTGAGCACATCCAGCATCGATTTATCGGCTTCCTGCCTTTCGCCGCGTTAGCCGCCTGCACATGGCGCACCCCCTATTTCTTCGAGTGCTTCGTGCTGGCCTGGACGTATCTGATTTTCTACCTTGGGTTTGCAACCCACCCCGCGATCGACCGTTACAACCAGCTGGGTGATTACTCGTACGGCGTTTATATCTATGCCTTCCCGATTCAGGAAATCCTCGCCAACCTGTTCAAAGGCATCGGCCCTGTCAGCATGATGCTGCTCGCCTTCCCACTAGTGCTACTGGCAGCAACCTTCTCTTGGCATGTCATCGAGAAGCCAGCCATGGCCTGGCGCCGTGGACTTGCCGGGTTTTTACGCAGTCGCCTGAACATCAAAGACCGTCGGACCAGCACCGGGAGAGGTGCCGCATGACGACCTGCGCACCCGAGGACCTAAACGCGTCCGGCATGGATTCAACAGGGAGTTTGCTATGAAGAGATTTCAAGTGCTGGACGGCTTCCGAGGCATCTGCGCACTAAGCGTTGCGGTCTATCACATCCACATTCCACAGAGCTTCGGTGAATGGGCGTTCTTCAGGAATGCCCATTATCTGGTGAGCTTTTTCTTTGTCCTGAGCGGCTTTGTCATGGTCCATACCTACGGACAGCGTTTGGCAACGACGGATCAGTTCAAGCAGTTCTTCATCACACGCACCTTCCGGCTGTATCCGCTGCACATCTTTGTGCTTCTGCTCGCCATCGCATTGGAGGTGATGAAGCTTGGGGCTGAGCATGCCGGCATCGCGTTCAATCAGCCCAGCTTCACCGGACAGCGCGCGCCCCAGGAAATCATCCCCAACCTGATGCTGTTGCAATCCTGGTGGCCGGGATTCAATCCCCAATCGTTCAACTTTCCAGCGTGGAGCATCAGTGTCGAGTACTACATCTACATGATCTTCGCGGGGATTCTCTTGTGTACACCGCGCATTGCCACTCCAATATTTTTGATGATTTCGTCGATGGCTACGGCGTGCTTGTCCTTGGGATTTGGCTATCTGATGGAGCCCGCATTGCAGGGCTTGTCCTGCTTCTTTGCCGGGGTGATCACCTATCACCTCTATCAGGTTATCCACAACAAGAGCATTGCGCACTGGCTGCACACAGTCCTGGAAGTCGTCGGGATTTGCCTAACCGTGGGTTTGCTGGTGAGTAACATCGATCACAAGCAGATCATTCTGATGTTGGGCTTCTGCGCGCTCATGTTGATTTTCTCCTTTGAAGGAGGGGTTATCTCCACTTTGCTGAAGGCTCGCCCGTTCGAGAAGCTGGGCACGCTGTCCTACTCGATCTACATGACCCATGCGATGGTTCTATTCGCCTTCACCCTCGCCATGCTTCTTGTAGGGAAAGTCACCGGCTACACCATCGTCACTTATGCTGCTGCGGCACCAGGCCCGATGCTTTCCTTTCATAACGGAGTGGCTGACAACTTCCTGCTGGTCGGTCTGTTGATCATCATTGTGGGTATATCTGTGGCCAGCCATCGACTCATTGAACAGCGCGGTATCGAATGGGGTAAACGTCTGAGCAGGAGAGGGCGGGCCACATCGCCGATCAGTCCGATTAAAACAGTGAGCTGAATCCCTAAACGAAAACAGCCCCAATCGATTCGCATCGTTGGGGCTGTTTTGTTAGCGGGTGAACCTTAGAAATCCAGGTTTGATACCGCCAGTGCGTTGGCTTCAATGAAGTCGCGGCGCGGTTCTACTGCATCACCCATCAAGGTGTTGAAGATCTGATCAGCGCCGATGGCGTCTTCGATCGTAACCTTGAGCATGCGTCGCACGCTCGGGTCCATTGTGGTTTCCCACAACTGATCCGGGTTCATCTCACCGAGACCTTTGTAGCGCTGAATCGTGTGACGCTTAGTGCTCTCTGCCATCAACCAGGCCAGTGCTTCCTTGAACTCGTTGACCGCTTTCTTGCGTTCGCCACGTTGAACGTAAGCGCCTTCTTCGAGCAGCGTGCTGATCTGAGCACCCAGCGCAGTGACTGTTTTATAGTCATTGCTGCCGAAGAAATCGCGGTTGAACGTCACGTAGTTGGACAGACCATGTGAGATCAGCTCGACCTCTGGCAGCCACACGTTACGCTCGCGGTCTTCACGCAAGCTGGCCTTGTAGACCAGGCCGGACTTCTCACCCACGCGCAGGCGTTCATCAAACTTCGCCAGCCACTCTTGCATGGCCGCATGATCCGATAGCTGTTCCATAGGCACAGCGGGCAGATAGACGAAGTGCTCGGTCAGCTCTTGCGGGTATAGACGGGACAGACGTTTCAGGGTCTTCATGACCATGCGGAAGTCGTGAACCAGTTTCTCCAGCGCTGCGCCGGAAATGCCAGGCGCCGATTCGTTCAGGTGCAGGCTCGCATCTTCAAGGGCCGACTGGGTCATGTACTCTTCCATGGCCTCGTCGTCTTTGATGTACTGCTCTTGCTTGCCTTTCTTCACCTTATACAACGGCGGCTGGGCAATGTAGATGTAGCCAAGCTCGACCAGCTCTGGCAACTGACGGAAGAAGAAGGTCAGCAACAAGGTACGGATGTGCGAACCGTCGACGTCAGCATCGGTCATGATGATGATGTTGTGATAGCGCAGCTTTTCGATGTTGTACTCGTCACGGCCAATCCCGCAGCCCAGCGCCGTGATCAACGTGCCCACTTCCTGGGACGAGATCATCTTGTCGAAGCGCGCCTTCTCCACGTTCAGGATCTTGCCCTTGAGTGGCAGGATGGCCTGAGTCTTACGGTTGCGTCCCTGCTTGGCGGAACCGCCAGCAGAGTCACCTTCCACAAGGTACAGTTCGGATAGGGCTGGGTCCTTCTCCTGGCAGTCAGCCAGTTTGCCCGGCAGGCCTGCGATATCAAGTGCACCTTTGCGACGAGTCATCTCACGTGCTTTACGCGCAGCTTCACGAGCACGCGCTGCATCAATCATCTTGCCGACAACCGCTTTCGCTTCGTTCGGATGCTCGAGCAGGAAGTCGGAGAAGTGTTTGCCCATTTCCTGCTCAACTGCGGTCTTCACTTCTGAAGACACCAGTTTGTCTTTCGTCTGCGAGCTGAACTTCGGATCAGGGACCTTGACGGAGATGATCGCTGTAAGGCCTTCACGCGCATCGTCGCCGGTGGTGGCAACCTTGTGCTTCTTCGCCAGACCTTCCTGCTCAATGTAGTTGTTCAGGTTACGCGTCAGCGCAGAACGGAAGCCGACGAGGTGGGTACCACCGTCGCGCTGCGGAATGTTGTTAGTGAAGCACAACAGGTTCTCGTTGAAGCTGTCATTCCACTGCAGAGCGATTTCAACGCCGATGCCATCTTCACGCTGAATGTTGAAGTGGAAGACCTGATTCACAGGCGTCTTGTTGGTGTTCAGGTATTCAACGAATGCCCGCAGACCGCCCTCATACTTGAACAGTTCTTCCTTGCCGCTGCGCTCGTCTTTAAGAACGATGCCCACGCCGGAGTTGAGGAAAGACAGTTCTCGAATCCGCTTGGCGAGGATGTCCCAGCTGAAGTGAATGTTCTTGAAGGTTTCAGCGGAAGGCTTGAAGTGAATCTCGGTGCCTGTGGTGTCGCTTTCGCCAACGATTTGCATCGGCTCTTGTGGAACACCGTGGACGTACGTCTGTTCCCAGACTTTTCCGCTGCGGCGCACAGTGAGGTTCAGAACCTCGGACAGCGCGTTGACCACTGAAACGCCTACACCGTGCAGACCGCCAGAAACCTTGTAAGAGTTGTCGTCAAACTTACCGCCGGCGTGCAGCACGGTCATGATGACTTCGGCTGCGGAAACGCCTTCTTCTTTATGCACATCAACCGGAATGCCACGACCATTGTCGCGAACAGTGATCGATTCATCCGGGTGAATGATGATGCTGATGTCATCACAGTGACCAGCCAACGCCTCGTCGATCGAGTTGTCCACAACCTCAAACACCATGTGGTGAAGGCCGCTGCCGTCGTCTGTGTCGCCGATATACATACCAGGACGCTTGCGTACGGCATCGAGCCCTTTCAGCACTTTGATGCTGGTCGAGTCGTACGTTTGGTTTTCGCTCATGCCTTCACTCCCGGTGGTCGTGGGTCTGGGTGATATTGCCGTGTTCCACGTGGAACAAAGCAACTGGCGTTTCCGTCCGCCAGCCTTCCCTCAACAATTCATGATCTACACAGGTGATAAATACCTGGCAGCGTAATTCTTCCAGCAGGCGACAAAGCGCACCGCGATGATTCTCATCGAGCTCCGATGGCAGATCGTCGACGAGGTAAATACATTGGCCACGACGGGCCGTGCTGACTAAGTGTCCCTGGGCAATGCGGAGGGCGCAGACCACGAGTTTCTGCTGCCCACGGGACAGGATATCCGCCGCGTTGTGTCCGCCAAGCCGCAGGCGTAAATCTGCACGTTGCGGTCCCGCTTGCGTGTGACCTATCTGCTGATCGCGGTAAAGCGAAGATGCCAGCACGTCACTCAGGTTTTTTTCCTTGTCCCATCCTCGATAGTAACTAAGCGTCAGCCCATCGATCTGAACAAGTTCACTCAAGGTTTGCTCGAACACCGGCTTCAGCGCCTTGATATAAGCTCGCCGAAACTCGTCAATTTCATCGCTCGCCAGGCACAGTTCACGGTCCCATGCGGCCTGCGAAGCGGCGTCAAGTGTACCATGGCGAAGCCACGAGTTCCGCTGCCTGAGGGCCTTCTGAAGCCGCTGCCAGGTCGACATAAAACGAGGTTCCACGTGGAACACTCCCCAATCTAGAAACTGACGTCGGATCTTGGGAGCGCCTTCAAGGAGCCGAAAGCTGTCTGGGTTTATCAGCTGCAGCGGCAACGTCTCGGCGAGTTGTGCGGCACTCTTGGCATTCTGTCCATCGATACGAATCTGAAATTCTCCCTGACGGTCACGGGAAACGCCAAGACTGCTATGGCCACCTTCGGCAAGTTCTACCTGGCCAAAGACCGTGCACGCAGGTTGCTCGTACTGAATGACCGGCTGCAGCCGGGCGCTGCGGAAAGAGCGCGCCAAGCCAAGGAGATAGATGGCCTCAAGGACACTGGTCTTCCCACTGCCGTTGGCGCCATAGAGGATGTTAATGCGGGGAGAAGGAGAGAAGGTCACCGGGTGCAGATTGCGCACCCCGGTGACCGAGACGCGGCTAAGAGACATTGATCAACTGCTGTTACAGGCGCATCGGCATGACGACATAGGCCGAGTCGTCATTACCGGATTCTTGCACCAACGCACTGCTGTTGGAGTCTGAGAGAATCAGACGAACTTGCTCCGTGGTCATGACACCCAGCACGTCGAGCAGATAGCTCACGTTGAATCCGATCTCGAGCGAGCTGCCGTTGTAGTCAACGCTGATTTCTTCTTCGGCTTCCTCTTGCTCCGGGTTATTCGCTTGAATCTTCAACTGGCCGTTGGCCAACTGAAGGCGAATACCTCGATACTTCTCGTTGGAAAGGATCGCCGTGCGGCTGAACGCTTCCCGCAGGGCCTGACGATCACCCACTACCAACTTGTCGCCACCCTTGGGCAGCACTCGCTCATAGTCCGGGAATTTGCCATCGACCAGCTTGGAGGTGAAAGTGAACTCACCCGTGGTTGCACGAATGTGATGCTGACCCAGGACGATGCTGACCAGACCATCTTGCTCGGTCAGTAGCCGGGCCAGCTCCAGGATGCCCTTACGCGGCACGATCACCTGGTGACGGTCGGCCTGCTCGATCTCTGCAGACATGGAGCACATCGCAAGACGATGCCCATCAGTCGCAACCGCGCGCAGAATGCCTGACTGAACCTCAATCAACATGCCGTTGAGGTAGTAGCGAACGTCCTGCTGTGCCATGGCAAAGCTGGTGCGCTCGATCAAGCGGCGCAGCTTGCTTTGAACAAGGCTGAACGTAAGTGAACCCGGGCCTTCTTCGACAGTAGGGAAGTCGTTGGCAGGCAGGGTGGAAAGCGTGAAACGGCTGCGACCCGCTTTGACGATCAGCTTTTGCTCGTCGAGTTTGATGTCGATGAGCGCGTCATTCGGAATGCTTTTGCAGATGTCCATCAGCTTGCGCGCTGGAACGGTGATTTCCCCCGGCTCCGCGGGCTCTTCCAGCTGCACACGGCCGACCAGCTCAACTTCCAGGTCAGTACCTGTCAAAGACAACTGCTGGCCTTGAACGACCAGTAGCACGTTCGACAGAACCGGCAAGGTCTGACGGCGTTCAACGACGCCCGCGACCAGTTGCAGAGGTTTCAACAGGGCTTCGCGTTGAATGGTGAAATGCATGGTCTAGTCCCTTGCCTTGATAAGCTGCGTCGGTATCACGTTGTCAAAGTCCGCAGCAGGTTCTTGTAGTCCTCGCGGATGTCCGCATCGGATTCTTTAAGCTCATTGATCTTCCGGCACGCGTGCAAGACCGTTGTGTGGTCGCGGCCGCCAAACACATCGCCGATTTCAGGAAGGCTGTGATTGGTGAGTTCCTTGGAAAGTGCCATCGCCACTTGCCGCGGTCGTGCGACGGACCTGGAACGCCGTTTGGACAGCAGGTCGGAGATCTTTATCTTGTAGTACTCAGCGACAGTCCGCTGAATGTTATCCACACTCACCAGCTTGTCCTGCAACGCGAGCAAATCTTTCAACGACTCGCGGATCAGCTCGATCGTGATATCCCTACCCATAAAGTGTGAGTGAGCGATGACGCGCTTCAACGCACCCTCAAGCTCTCGCACGTTGGAACGGATACGCTGCGCAATAAAAAACGCGGCGTCGTGAGGGAGATCGACTTTCGCCTGATCCGCCTTCTTCATCAAAATTGCCACCCGGGTTTCCAGCTCCGGAGGCTCGACCGCAACCGTCAGGCCCCAACCGAAGCGCGACTTCAGGCGCTCTTCCAGACCTTCAATTTCTTTAGGGTAGCGGTCGCTCGTGAGAATAACCTGCTGCCCCCCTTCGAGCAGGGCGTTGAAGGTGTGGAAAAACTCTTCCTGGGAACGCTCTTTGCGGGCAAAGAATTGAATGTCATCGATCAGCAGTGCATCAACGGAGCGATAGAAGCGCTTGAACTCGTTGATTGCGTTGAGCTGTAGCGCCTTCACCATGTCCGCCACAAACCGCTCGGAGTGTAAATACACGACCTTGGCGTTCGGGTTCTTCTTGAGCAAGTGGTTACCCACAGCATGCATCAAGTGAGTTTTACCCAGACCCACACCGCCATAAAGGAAGAGCGGGTTGTAGCCATGCTTGGGATTGTCCGCTACCTGCCAGGCGGCCGCCCGCGCCAGTTGGTTGGATTTACCTTCGACAAAGTTTTCGAACGTGAAGGTCCTGTTCAGATAGCTGGTGTGCTTCAGCGCGCCCTCAACCTGAACATTACGCTGCTCGGCTCGCGCAGGGGCTTGCTGGGAACTGGCGCCAGCCATTGGATCGAAGCTCGCCCGGGAAGGCTCGTCCTCGACATTCAAAGAGGTCTGAATCATTGGAGCAGGCGTTGCGACGGACTGCGGTACTCGTGCTGCGACCGGTGCGTCGCTGGTGGCTGCCATTTCGGCGGCTTGAGATGCGGCGGCTGCGGCAGCAAGTGGTGCATTCGGGGCGGCACGTGGGGCCGAGCTGCGCTTGCTGCCTATTAATAAAGACAGCGACGGGGCAATTCCCTGACCGTGCTCGCCCAGCAGCTCGAGCAATCGACCCAGGTACTTCTCATTGACCCAGTCCAGCACAAACCGGTTGGGCGCATACACGCGCAATTCGTCGCCTTCGGCTTCAACCTGTAACGGACGGATCCAGGTGTTGAATTGCTGGGCAGGCAGCTCATCGCGCAAAAGCTCAACGCATTGCTGCCAAAGTTCCACTGACACAAATATCCCCTAGATTCTGAAGCCGGCGCGGCAAAAACAAGCGGCCATTGTAACCACCCGAAGCCGACTTATCCACATGAAGGTAGGGCGCCAGCGCATCAAACCGAGACTACAGCGCTGAAAAAGACGACAGCCGGTGGATAGTTAAGGTCTGTGGATAACCACGCTTCAGCCCTTTGCATAACCCCGGGCTGAAACCTGTGGATAAGGTGCCTGTGGATAAATAGCCGTTCTATGCACAGGTTGTAGTCAGCTGCCGCACAGCCCGCGCACCCCTTGTGGACAGACTTTCATTCCTCTGTACATTAAGAGATACGTGGCCTGTAGAGATTTATCCACAGAAATCCTCTCCTTAAGCTTTTATAAGCTTTACAAAGAAGCTTTAAATACCTTCCTTCTTTATTTCTATATCTACGTTCCAAGAATGCACCGGCTGACTGATCGCTGTCGATGAACTGCACTCAGGAACTAAATGCAAGAAAGGTTGGTTGGAAATTGACCTGCGAGCCCGCTTTCTCTAGAATCCCCGGTCTCTTAAAACGGGGGCCATTCCGGCCCGTTGTGGACGAACCAGGTAACACGCCATGAAACGTACTTTCCAACCCAGCACTATCAAGCGCGCTCGCACCCACGGTTTCCGTGCTCGTATGGCCACCAAAAACGGTCGCGCAGTTCTGTCGCGTCGTCGCGCCAAAGGCCGTAAGCGTCTGGCAGTTTGATTAATCGGCACAGGTGGTGAGTCAGGACTTCAGTCGGGAAAAGCGTTTGCTGACACCCCGGCATTTCAAGGCAGTCTTTGACTCCCCCACCGGCAAGGTTCCGGGGAAAAATCTCCTGCTCCTTGTGCGCAACAACGACCTTGATCATCCCCGTCTCGGGCTGGTGATCGGGAAGAAGAGCGTGAAGCTCTCCGTCCAGCGCAACCGCTTGAAACGCCTGATGCGTGAGTCGTTTCGCCTTCACCAGGACAACCTGGTCGGATGGGATATTGTCGTCGTCGCACGCAAAGGCTTGGGTGACATTGAAAACCCCGAATTGATTCAGCATTTCGGCAAGCTCTGGAAACGTCTGGCGCGCAGCCGGCCCGATCCCGAACTTAAAACCGAAACTGCGGGGGTATACAGTCCTGATGCGTAAACTGGCGCTCGTTCCGATCCAGTTTTACCGCTATGCCATCAGTCCTCTGATGGCCAGTCACTGTCGTTTCTACCCCAGTTGCTCCTGCTACGCGTACGAGGCCATTGAAAATTATGGTCTGGTGCGCGGTGGCTGGCTGACCTTACGTCGCTTAGGTCGGTGTCATCCGTGGAATCCCGGTGGTTATGACCCGGTTCCACCTGCTCCCACCTCCCGTTCCTCTTCGATGGCCGAGTAATCATGGATATTAAACGCACGATCCTGATCGTCGCCCTGGCAATCGTGACCTATGTCGGTGTCCTGAAATGGAACCAGGACTACGGTCAGGCTGCCTTGCCGACTCAGAATGTTGCTGCCAACACAAATACATCCGCTATTCCTGATGCTCCGCAAGGTTCAGCGACTGCCAATGCAGACGTGCCTAGCGCTACCGGCGAAGTGGCTGCGCCGGCGGAAATCCCGGTGGCTACCAGCAAAAATCTGATCCAGGTGAAGACAGACGTCCTCAATCTGGAAATTGATCCGGTAGGCGGCGATGTGGTGCAGCTTCGGTTGCCACTGTATCCACGCCGTCAGGATCACCCCGAGATTCCTTTCCAGCTGTTCGATAACGGCGGCGAGCGGATTTTCCTTGCGCAGAGCGGTCTGACTGGCGCAAACGGGCCTGATGCCCGAGCCACTGGTCGTCCGGTTTACTCGGCAACGCAAAAGAGTTACCAACTGGCTGATGGCCAGAACGATCTGGTCGTCGATCTGAAATTCACCGATGGCGGCGTTAACTACATCAAGCGCTTCACGTTCAAGCGCGGCCTGTATGACCTGACCGTTTCCTACGTGATCGACAACCAGAGCGCGCAGCCGTGGAACGGTAACCTGTTCGCCCAGCTGAAACGCGATGCGAGCGCTGATCCATCCTCGACTACCGCTACTGGCACCGCCACCTATCTGGGTGCTGCCATGTGGACACCTTCGGAACCCTACAAAAAGGTTTCCATGAAGGACATCGACAAAGGATCGGTGAAGGACACCGTTCAGGGCGGCTGGGTCGCCTGGTTGCAGCATTACTTCGTGACCGCCTGGATCCCTAACAAAGCTGACAGCAACACTGTCACCACCCGTAAAGACAGTGCTGGCAATTACATCATCGGTTTTACTGGCCCGGCATTGACGGTCGCACCTGGCGCGAAAGCCGAGACGACTACAACGCTTTACGCCGGTCCGAAAAGTCAGGCAGTCCTGAAGGAGTTATCCCCAGGTCTGGAATTGACAGTGGATTACGGGATTCTGTGGTTCATTGCCCAGCCTATTTTCTGGCTGCTGCAACATATCCACAGCATCGTGGGTAACTGGGGCTGGTCGATCATTTTCCTGACCATGCTGATCAAAGGGCTTTTCTTCCCTCTGTCGGCCGCCAGTTATAAATCCATGGCACGCATGCGTGCAGTCGCTCCGCGCCTCGCCGCGTTGAAAGAGCAGCATGGCGACGATCGTCAGAAGCTGTCTCAGTCGATGATGGAGCTGTACAAGAAAGAGAAGATCAACCCGTTGGGTGGATGCTTGCCGATTCTGGTACAGATGCCGGTTTTCCTGTCGCTGTATTGGGTACTGCTTGAAAGCGTCGAAATGCGTCAGGCACCATGGCTGCTGTGGATAACTGACCTGTCGATCAAGGATCCGTTCTTTATTCTGCCGATCATCATGGGCGCTACCATGTTCATCCAGCAGCGTTTGAACCCGACACCTCCGGATCCGATGCAGGCCAAGGTCATGAAGCTGATGCCAATCATCTTCACGTTCTTCTTCCTGTGGTTCCCGGCTGGTCTGGTGCTGTACTGGGTGGTGAACAACACCTTGTCCATCACTCAACAGTGGTACATCACCCGCAGCATCGAAGCGAAAGCCAAGAAAGCTGAAGCCTGATCTACCCTGTTAACAAGTTATTCAAAACGCCCCCTCGTGGGGCGTTTTGCTATCCGTCAGTTGCCCTGGAGTCGGCCCATGAACGTTCTTTTTGAAACCATTGCGGCTATTGCAACGGCTCCCGGACGAGGAGGTGTTGGCATCGTCCGTATCTCCGGCCCTCAAGCTGGCAAGTGCGCCGAGGCGATTCTCGGCAAACTGCCTCAACCTCGTTATGCACATTACGGCGCTTTTAAAGAAGAGAACGGTGCAGTAATCGACGAAGGCATCGGTCTCTACTTTTCCGGCCCTCATTCGTTCACGGGGGAAGATGTGCTAGAGCTTCAAGGGCATGGTGGGCCTGTGGTTCTGGACATGTTGCTGCAACGTTGCGTGCAGTTGGGATGCCGGCTGGCACGGCCGGGTGAATTCAGCGAACGCGCGTTTCTCAACGACAAGCTGGATCTCGCTCAAGCGGAGGCAATTGCGGACCTCATTGAGGCGAGTTCTGCCCAGGCCGCGCGCAACGCCTTGAAGTCGCTGCAGGGCGCATTTTCCCAGCGAGTGCATGAGCTCACGGATAAACTGATCAGCCTGCGCATTTATGTGGAAGCGGCAATCGACTTTCCGGAGGAGGAAATCGACTTTCTCGCGGATGGCCACGTCCTGACCATGCTGGATAACGTTCGCGCCCAGTTATCCACAGTGCTTCACGAAGCCAATCAGGGCGCCTTGCTCAGGGACGGCATGAATGTAGTGATTGCAGGCAGGCCCAACGCCGGCAAATCCAGCCTCTTGAACGCACTCGCGGGCAAAGACGCAGCGATCGTGACCGAGATTGCCGGTACAACCCGGGATGTCCTGCGCGAACATATCCACATTGATGGCATGCCTCTCCACGTAGTGGACACCGCAGGTCTGCGCGACACCGACGATCAGGTAGAAAAAATAGGCGTTCAACGCGCGCTTCAGGCGATAGGCCAGGCCGACCGGATTTTGCTGGTGGTGGATGCAACAGCGCCCGAGGCGGGTGATCCCTTCGCATTATGGCCAGAGTTCCTCGATCAACGACCTGATCCGGCCCATGTCACGCTGATTCGTAACAAGGTGGACTTGAGTGATGAGCCGGTGGAGCTGTTGACCAGCGTCGATGGCCACGTGACCATCAGCCTCAGCGCCAAGACCGGCGGTGAGGGCGTAGAGCTTCTGCGCGAGCATTTGAAGGCGTGTATGGGGTATCAGCAAACAGCTGAAGGAAGCTTCAGCGCACGACGTCGCCATCTTGAGGCGTTGCACAAGGCAAGCGCTTCTCTCGAGCACGGACGCTCGCAGCTGACTTTAGCCGGCGCCGGAGAGCTGCTTGCCGAAGACCTGCGCCAAGCGCAGCAGTCCTTGGGCGAAATCACTGGCGCATTCAGCTCGGACGATTTGTTGGGCCGAATTTTCTCCAGCTTTTGCATCGGCAAATAACCTCGTTTCTATCCCCAGGCAGATCAATCTCTGCGGATCTGCCCCATCTCGATTCACTCTTCTGACTTTTCTTGACTCCCGATCAATGCTCGGCGGGATAACTGCGCCTCGCATTTGACCGTTCAGCGCCTGATTTCTCGAATAAGCTCTGTGCATAACCACGACTAAGCTCGGTTGATAAACAGGCGTCTGACCTGAGGATAATTCCGCCTGTGGACAAGTTCCACTTTAATCCACAGGCTTAGACAGGTTATCCAAGGGCCTCTCGGCCACATAGGCACAGGCTTTTGATTCTCTGTACACTACGTCCTGTAAGGGCATCAGGGTTTTATCCACAGAAATGTGGGTCAGTAAATATAAACATAAAAACAAAGATCTTATAAATTTCTTCTCTTTTAATTTCTATAACCGGTATTCATCCACAGCTGGTTAGATTTTGCGCAACGGGTTTCTTAAGGGGGGTAAGTCCCTATACTTGCCGCCATTCCTATTCCCCCCAATCAACAGGCACGAGGTGCGTGGTGGATTTCCCTTCCCGTTTTCAAGTGATCGTCATCGGCGGCGGTCACGCCGGTACCGAGGCAGCACTGGCGTCCGCACGTATGGGTGCTACCACCCTGCTGCTTACGCACAACGTGGAAACCCTCGGCCAAATGAGTTGCAACCCGGCCATTGGTGGCATCGGTAAAAGTCATCTGGTCAAAGAGATCGATGCACTTGGTGGTGCGATGGCAACGGCCACTGACAAAAGTGGTATCCAGTTTCGTGTGCTTAACAGCCGCAAGGGCCCGGCTGTAAGGGCGACGCGTGCCCAGGCGGACCGCGTGCTGTACAAGGCAGCGGTCAGAGAAATCATCGAAAACCAGCCTAACCTGTGGATATTCCAGCAGGCATGCGACGACCTGATCGTCGAGCAGGACCAGGTGCGCGGCGTAGTGACGCAAATGGGCCTGCGTTTTCTGGCCGACTCCGTGGTTCTCACCACAGGTACCTTTCTGGGCGGACTTATCCACATCGGTCTGCAGAACTATTCCGGCGGCCGCGCCGGTGATCCGCCGTCCATTGCGCTTGCGCGCAGGCTTCGGGAGCTGCCGCTGAGAGTGGGTCGCCTGAAAACGGGCACACCTCCGCGCATCGATGGCCGATCTGTGGATTTCTCGGTGATGACCGAACAGCCAGGTGATACGCCGATCCCCGTGATGTCGTTCATGGGCTCCAAGGCTCAGCACCCGAGCCAGGTCAGCTGCTGGATTACCCACACCAACGCTCGAACCCACGAAATCATCGCTGCGAATCTGGATCGGTCGCCGATGTATTCTGCTGCCGGGGAGATCGAAGGGGTCGGCCCGCGGTATTGCCCGTCGATCGAAGACAAGATCCATCGTTTTGCCGACAAGGAAAGCCATCAGGTGTTTATCGAACCGGAAGGTTTGACGACCCATGAGCTTTATCCAAACGGTATATCGACCTCCCTGCCGTTCGACGTACAACTGCAGATCGTTCGGTCTATTCGCGGGATGGAAAATGCTCACATCGTGCGGCCTGGCTATGCCATCGAGTACGACTACTTCGATCCGCGCGACCTGAAGTACAGCCTGGAAACCAAGGTCATCGGTGGGTTGTTTTTTGCAGGGCAGATCAACGGCACGACCGGTTACGAAGAGGCCGGCGCCCAGGGTTTGCTCGCCGGAGCAAACGCAGCCCTTAGGGCTCAAGGCAAGGACAGCTGGTGTCCGCGTCGCGATGAGGCTTACATCGGCGTGCTGGTGGATGACCTGATTACACTGGGCACCCAAGAGCCGTACCGGATGTTCACCTCCCGCGCCGAGTACCGTCTGATTTTGCGCGAAGACAACGCGGACTTGCGTTTGACCGAACAGGGTCGGGCGCTCGGGTTGGTCGACGACGCCCGCTGGGCGGCGTTCTGTGCCAAGCGTGAAGGCATCGAGCTGGAAGAACAGCGCCTGAAGTCCACCTGGATTCGTCCGGGTACCGAGCAGGGCGATGCGGTCTCGGCGCACTTCGGCACCCCGTTGACCCACGAATATAATTTGCTGAACCTGCTGAGCCGTCCGGAAGTGGACTACGCCAGTCTGGTTGCGCTGACCGGTAACGGCTCGCCTGACCCGCAGGTCGCTGAGCAAGTCGAAATCAAGACCAAATACGCCGGTTACATCGACCGTCAGCAAGATGAAATCGCTCGTCTGCGTGCCAGCGAAAATACACGACTCCCTTCTGACATCGACTACACCGGGATTCCTGGTCTGTCGAAAGAAATCCAGAGCAAGCTGGGGATAACTCGTCCGGAAACGCTAGGCCAGGCTTCGCGGATTCCCGGCGTCACACCAGCGGCGATTTCTCTGTTGATGATTCATTTGAAAAAACGCGGCGCGGGCCGTCAGTTGGAGCAAAGCGCTTGAGTTCGATGGTTACCCCGCAGCATGCAGAAGAACTGACCCTTGGCGCGCGCGAGCTCGGCGTCGAGTTGAGCGAGAGCCAACACAGCCAGTTGCTGGCGTATCTGGCCTTGCTGATCAAGTGGAACAAGGCCTACAACCTGACTGCTGTTCGTGACCCGGATGAGATGGTGTCTCGGCATCTGCTGGACAGCTTGAGCGTGGTGCGTTTCATCGAAGGTGAGCGTCAGCTGGATGTCGGCAGCGGCGGCGGGATGCCTGGCATCCCGCTGGCCATCCTGTTTCCGGACATGAACGTCACGGTGCTCGACAGCAACGGCAAGAAGACCCGGTTTCTGACGCAGGTCAAACTCGAGCTAGCGCTCGCCAACCTGCAAGTTATCCACAGCCGTGCTGAAGCATTCCAGCCCGTGCTGCCGTTCAACGGCATCATCTCCCGCGCCTTCAGCAGTCTGGAAGACTTTACCCAGTGGACTCGGCACATGGGCGACGGTGAAACGCGCTGGTTGGCAATGAAGGGTCTGCATCCAGTGGATGAACTGGTAGCATTGCCCGCAGATTTTCATCTGGAAAGCGCGCAAGCCTTGGCCGTACCCGGTTGCCAAGGTCAACGGCATCTGCTGATACTGCGCCGCACGGCATGACAGGGAACACACGCAAGAATGGCTAAGGTATTCGCGATAGCGAACCAAAAAGGGGGTGTGGGTAAAACCACAACCTGCATCAACCTCGCTGCTTCGCTGGTGGCTACCAAGCGTCGGGTGCTGTTGATCGATCTCGATCCGCAAGGCAATGCCACCATGGGCAGTGGTGTGGATAAGCACGCGCTTGAGCATTCGGTCTACGATTTGCTGATTGGCGAGTGCGACCTGACTCAGGCCATGCACTATTCCGAACACGGCGGATATCAGTTACTCCCGGCAAACCGCGATCTGACGGCTGCCGAGGTGGTTCTGCTGGAAATGCAGATGAAGGAATCGCGTCTGCGTTCAGCGCTGGCGCCCATCCGCGAAAATTACGATTACATTCTCATCGACTGCCCTCCATCGCTCTCGATGCTGACGCTCAACGCGCTGGTCGCGGCCGATGGCGTCATCATCCCCATGCAGTGCGAGTACTTTGCGCTCGAAGGTCTGAGTGACCTTGTGGATAACATCAAGCGCATCGGTGAGTTGCTCAATCCCCAACTCAAGATCGAGGGTTTGCTGCGGACCATGTACGACCCGCGGCTCAGCTTGATCAACGATGTTTCGGCTCAGCTCAAAGAGCACTTCGGCGAGCAGCTGTACGACACCGTTATTCCGCGCAATATTCGTCTGGCCGAGGCGCCTAGCTTCGGTATGCCGGCATTGGCGTACGACAAGACTTCTCGCGGCGCGCTGGCTTACCTGGCGCTTGCGGGCGAGATGGTCCGTCGCCAACGTCGCGGCAGTCGCACCGCGGCTCAGCCCACTTAAGGAAACTCCATGGCCGTCAAGAAACGTGGACTCGGACGTGGGCTGGATGCACTGCTGAGCAGCCCCACCGTCACCGCACTGGAAGAACAGGCGGTTAAGGCCAGTGAGCGCGAGCTTCAGCACATTCCGCTGGACCTTATCCAACGGGGCAAATATCAGCCGCGTCGTGATATGGATCCCCAGGCACTGGAAGAACTGGCGAACTCGATCAAGGCGCAAGGGGTGATGCAGCCGATCGTGGTCCGGCCGATTGCCGATAACCGCTTCGAGATCATTGCCGGTGAACGCCGCTGGCGCGCGAGCCAGCAGGCAGGGGTCGACACGATTCCTGCAATGGTCCGTGATGTGCCGGATGAAGCGGCCATCGCCATGGCGTTGATCGAGAACATCCAGCGCGAAGACCTGAATCCGATCGAGGAAGCGATTGCCCTGCAGCGTCTGCAGCAGGAATTTCAGCTGACCCAGCAACAAGTGGCCGAAGCGGTGGGCAAGTCGCGCGTCAGCGTCGCCAATTTGCTGCGACTGATCGCATTGCCGGAAGTGATCAAGACCATGCTCTCCCATGGTGATCTGGAGATGGGCCACGCCCGTGCGCTGCTGGGATTGCCAGAAGATCAGCAGGTTGAAGGGGCGCGACATGTTGTCGCACGCGGTTTGACCGTGCGTCAGACTGAAGCACTGGTTCGCCAGTGGCTGAGCGGCAAACAGGAGGCTGCGGAGCCTGTGAAGGCCGACCCTGATATCACACGTCTGGAGCAGCGCCTGGCCGAGCGGCTGGGCTCCGCGGTGCAAATCCGCCATGGACAGAAGGGCAAAGGTCAGTTGGTCATCCGTTATAATTCGCTGGATGAGCTACAGGGAGTCCTCGCTCACATTCGCTGAAACAAATCATGCGTAGCGCGTAGTCGGAAATCACTACCTGGCAGTTGAATAGGGGCTGAACCGCCCCTATACTCTGCGCGCATTTTGTCGGCACAATTTATGCCAAGTTATTGATTTTGGCGGCCGGCTCACGAGGAGCCCATGTGATGGAGACACGCACGCCAAACCGCTTGCCATTCCATCGCCTGGCTGTTTTCCCGATCTTGCTGGCTCAGTTGATTGTCCTCTTGGGGACTGCGCTGGCGCTTTGGCAGTGGCACGGTGTTGTAGCCGGGTATTCGGGGCTTTGCGGAGGCCTGATAGCCTGGCTGCCGAATGTGTATTTTGCTCATAAGGCATTCCGGTACTCCGGGGCCAGGGCAGCGCAGGCCATCGTCCGGTCGTTCTACGCCGGCGAGGCAGGCAAGTTGATTTTTACGGCAGTGCTATTTGCGCTGACGTTTGCGGGAGTAAAGCCGCTGGCTCCGCTGGCGGTTTTCGGCGTGTTCATACTGACCCAGCTGGTCAGTTGGTTTGCGCCCCTGCTACTGAGAACAAGACTTTCGAGACCTTAGGGCGTTTGAGGCAACCATGGCAGAGCAAACAGCTTCGGGCTATATCCAGCACCACTTGCAGAACTTGACCTTTGGTCATTTGCCTGACGGCAGTTGGGGCTTCGCGCATTCCGCAGCGCAAGCAAAGGAAATGGGCTTTTGGGCTTTCCACGTCGATACTCTCGGCTGGTCGGTCGCACTGGGTCTGATTTTCTTCCTCATCTTCCGCATGGCCGCAAAAAAGGCGACCTCCGGTCAGCCGGGCGCGCTCCAGAACTTCGTTGAAGTCCTTGTCGAGTTCGTCGACGGCAGCGTCCGCGACAGTTTCCATGGCCGTAGCGCCGTGATTGCCCCTCTGGCATTGACTATCTTCGCCTGGGTGTTCCTCATGAACGCCGTCGACTTGATTCCTGTCGACTGGATCCCGCAGCTCGCGATCATGATCACCGGTGATCAGCACATTCCATTCCGCGCCGTATCGACAACCGATCCGAACGCGACGCTGGGTATGGCACTGTCCGTCTTTGCGCTGATCATTTTCTACAGCATCAAGATCAAGGGTATCGGCGGCTTCATCGGCGAATTGACCCTGCACCCGTTCGGCAGCAAGAACATTTTCCTGCAGGCGCTGTTGATTCCGGTGAACTTCCTGCTTGAATTCGTAACTCTGGTGGCCAAGCCGATTTCCCTGGCACTGCGACTGTTCGGCAACATGTACGCGGGTGAACTGGTGTTCATTCTGATCGCGGTCATGTTCGGCAGCGGTCTGCTGTGGCTCAGCGGCCTGGGCGTGGTCCTGCAATGGGCGTGGGCTGTGTTCCACATCCTGATCATCACCCTGCAAGCGTTCATCTTCATGATGCTGACCATCGTCTACCTGTCGATGGCTCACGAAGATAACCATTGAGACCCGCCTGGCGAGTCTGATGATCCCCTCGCTTCGGTGAGGGGGTGCCCGCGAGGGCTTGATGTAAGAAACGATTTTGCTTTACCGCTTTAATCTAAGAAAACCTAACCAATACGACGTAAAAGTCGGGAGGAAAGATGGAAACTGTAGTTGGTCTAACTGCTATCGCTGTTGCACTGCTGATCGGCCTGGGCGCACTGGGTACTGCAATCGGTTTCGGCCTGCTGGGCGGTAAATTCCTGGAAGGCGCTGCGCGTCAACCGGAAATGGTTCCAATGCTACAAGTTAAAATGTTCATCGTGGCTGGTCTGCTCGACGCCGTGACCATGATCGGTGTTGGTATCGCTCTGTTCTTCACTTTTGCGAACCCCTTCGTTGGTCAACTCGCTGGCTGATCACTCGAATTTTCGAGTTGATTGGTGTGATGGACAACGAACGAGCGAGGTGTTGGCGTGAACATTAATGCAACCCTGATTGGCCAGTCCGTTGCGTTCTTCATTTTTGTGCTGTTCTGCATGAAGTTCGTGTGGCCTCCGGTCATCGCGGCTTTGCACGAACGTCAGAAGAAGATTGCGGATGGACTGGACGCTGCTACACGAGCAGCTCGCGACCTGGAGCTGGCCCAAGATAAAGTGGGTCAGCAACTGCGCGAAGCTAAGGCTCAGGCAGCTGAGATCATTGAGCAAGCCAAGAAACGCGGTACCCAGATTGTCGACGAAGCCCGTGAACAGGCTCGCGTTGAAGCTGACCGCATCAAGGCTCAGGCTCAGGCCGAGATCGAACAGGAACTGAACGGCGTCAAAGACGCGCTGCGCGCCCAATTGGGCAGCCTGGCAGTCAACGGCGCAGAGAAGATCCTGGGTGCCACAATCGATCAAAACGCGCACGCGGAGCTGGTAAACAAACTGGCTGCTGAAATTTAAGCGAGGGCGATCATGGCAGAACTGACCACGTTGGCCCGACCTTACGCTAAGGCAGCCTTCGAGCATGCACAGGCGCACCAGCAACTGGCCAATTGGTCAGCCATGCTCGGCCTGGCTGCTGCAGTGTCGCAAGACGACACGATGCAGCGCATGCTCAAGGCCCCGCGACTGACGAGCGCAGACAAGGCCGCCACTTTTATTGAAGTGTGCGGCGACAAGTTCGATGCCAAGGCACAGAATTTCATCCAGGTCGTTGCAGAAAACGACCGCCTCCCGCTTTTGCCGGAGATCTCCGAGCTGTTCGACCTGTACAAGGCCGAGCAGGAAAAGTCGGTAGATGTGGATGTGACCAGTGCTTTTGCATTGAACCAAGAACAGCAAGACAAACTCGCCAAGGTTCTCAGTGCACGGCTCGGCCGGGAAGTGCGCCTGCACGCTGCGGAGGATGCCACCCTGATCGGTGGTGTCGTTATCCGCGCTGGCGACCTGGTTATCGATGGCTCAGTTCGCGGCAAACTCGCGCAACTAGCCGAAGCATTGAAATCTTGAGTTTGAAGGGGCAGCAGAGCAATGCAGCAACTCAATCCTTCCGAAATAAGTGAAATCATCAAGGGTCGCATCGACAAGCTCGATGTGTCCTCCCAAGCCCGTAACGAAGGCACTGTCGTCAGCGTATCTGACGGTATTGTGCGGATTCACGGTCTCGCCGACGTAATGTACGGCGAAATGATCGAGTTTCCGGGCGGCGTCTTCGGTATGGCTCTCAACCTGGAGCAAGACTCCGTAGGTGCCGTTGTACTGGGCTCCTACCAGTCTCTGGCTGAAGGCATGAGCGCCAAGTGCACTGGCCGCATCCTCGAGGTTCCGGTTGGTAAGGAACTGCTGGGTCGCGTTGTCGACGCACTGGGTAACCCTGTCGATGGCAAAGGTCCGCTGAACAACACCGAGACCGACGCGGTCGAGAAAGTTGCTCCAGGCGTGATCTGGCGTAAGTCGGTAGACCAGCCTGTACAGACTGGCTACAAGGCTGTCGATGCGATGATCCCTGTCGGCCGTGGCCAGCGCGAGCTGATCATCGGCGACCGTCAGATCGGTAAAACCGCTCTGGCGATCGACGCGATCATCAATCAGAAAGACAGCGGAATCTTCTGCGTCTACGTAGCAATCGGTCAGAAGCAATCGACCATCGCCAACGTGGTTCGCAAACTGGAAGAGAACGGCGCTCTGGCCAACACGATCATCGTGGCTGCCAGTGCTTCCGAATCCCCAGCGCTGCAATTCCTGGCTCCGTACTCCGGTTGCACCATGGGCGAATACTTCCGCGACCGCGGTGAAGATGCGCTGATCGTTTATGACGATCTGTCCAAGCAGGCTGTGGCTTATCGCCAGATCTCCCTGCTGCTGCGTCGTCCACCAGGCCGTGAAGCTTACCCAGGCGACGTGTTCTATCTCCACTCCCGTCTGCTGGAGCGTGCATCCCGCGTTTCGGAAGAGTACGTAGAGAAGTTCACCAAAGGCGCAGTGACCGGCAAAACCGGCTCCCTGACCGCATTGCCGATCATCGAAACCCAGGCTGGCGACGTTTCCGCGTTCGTTCCGACCAACGTGATTTCCATCACCGACGGTCAGATCTTCCTGGAATCGGCCATGTTCAACTCCGGCATCCGTCCGGCAGTGAACGCCGGTGTTTCGGTATCCCGTGTGGGTGGTGCCGCTCAGACCAAGATCATCAAGAAGCTCTCCGGTGGCATCCGTACCGCTCTGGCTCAGTACCGTGAACTGGCAGCATTTGCCCAGTTCGCCTCTGACCTGGACGAAGCGACCCGTAAGCAACTTGAGCATGGTCAGCGCGTTACCGAGCTGATGAAGCAGAAGCAATATGCGCCAATGTCGATCGCCGACATGTCGCTGTCGCTGTATGCCGCTGAGCGTGGGTTCCTGACTGACGTCGAAATCGCCAAGGTTGGCAGCTTTGAACAAGCGCTGATTGCTTACTTCAACCGAGATCACGCCGATTTGATGGCGAAGATCAACGTGAAGGGTGACTTCAATGACGAAATCGATTCTGGCCTGAAAGCCGGTATCGAGAAGTTCAAGGCCACCCAAACCTGGTAAGCCGCAGCGGGAGCCGCGAGGCTCCCGCTTGCTAACCTGATAGGTGTTACATGGCAGGCGCAAAAGAGATTCGCAGCAAGATTGCGAGCATCAAAAGCACGCAAAAGATCACCAGCGCCATGGAAAAAGTGGCGGTCAGTAAAATGCGCAAGGCTCAAATGCGCATGGCTGCTAGCCGTCCTTACGCGGAGCGCATCCGCCAGGTGATTGGTCATCTCGCCAACGCTAACCCGGAATACCGTCATCCCTTCATGATCGAACGCGAAGTAAAGCGCGTCGGTTACGTCGTGGTGAGCAGTGACCGTGGTCTGTGTGGTGGCTTGAATACCAACCTGTTCAAGGCTTTGGTCAAGGACATGGCGAAGAACCGTGAAAACGGCGTAGAGATCGATCTGTGCGTGGTCGGCAGCAAAGGTGCGGCGTTTTTCCGCAACTTCGGCGGTAACGTCGTCGCTGCGATCAGCCACTTGGGCGAAGAGCCGTCGATCAACGATTTGATCGGCAGCGTCAAGGTGATGCTGGATGCCTACCTGGAGGGCCGTATTGATCGCCTGTCCGTGGTATCCAACAAGTTCATCAACACCATGACTCAGCAACCAACGGTCGAGCAGTTGATTCCGTTGGTCGCGACCCAGGATCAAGAACTCAAGCACCACTGGGATTACCTGTACGAACCCGACGCCAAAGAGCTGCTGGACGGCTTGATGGTCCGTTACGTGGAGTCGCAGGTCTACCAGGCGGTGGTCGAGAACAACGCGGCTGAACAAGCTGCGCGGATGATCGCGATGAAGAACGCCACTGACAACGCCGGTGATTTGATCAGCGATTTGCAGTTGATCTACAACAAGGCGCGTCAGGCAGCGATCACCCAAGAGATCTCGGAAATCGTCGGCGGCGCTGCCGCGGTTTAACGGTTCAAATATTCAGAGGATCCAGCTAATGAGTAGCGGACGTATCGTTCAAATCATCGGCGCCGTGATCGACGTGGAATTTCCACGCGACAGCGTACCGAGCATCTACAACGCGCTGAAAGTACAAGGCGCGGAAACTACTCTGGAAGTTCAGCAACAGCTGGGCGACGGCGTAGTTCGTACCATTGCGATGGGTTCCACCGAAGGCTTGAAGCGCGGTCTGGACGTTATCGACAGCGGCGCAGCCATCTCCGTACCGGTCGGTAAAGCGACTCTGGGCCGGATCATGGACGTACTGGGCAACCCGATCGACGAAGCGGGCCCGATCGAAACCGAAGAGCGCTGGGGCATTCACCGTCCTGCGCCTTCGTTCGCTGATCAGGCTGGCGGCAACGACCTCCTGGAAACCGGCATCAAGGTCATCGACCTGGTTTGCCCGTTTGCCAAAGGCGGTAAAGTCGGTCTGTTCGGTGGTGCCGGTGTCGGCAAAACTGTAAACATGATGGAACTGATCCGTAACATCGCCATCGAGCACAGCGGTTATTCCGTGTTCGCCGGTGTGGGCGAGCGTACCCGTGAGGGTAACGACTTCTACCACGAGATGAAGGACTCCAACGTTCTGGACAAAGTAGCGCTGGTCTACGGTCAGATGAACGAGCCGCCGGGTAACCGTCTGCGCGTCGCCCTGACTGGCCTGACCATGGCTGAGAAGTTCCGTGACGAAGGTAACGACGTTCTGTTGTTCGTTGACAACATCTACCGTTACACACTGGCCGGTACTGAAGTATCCGCACTGCTGGGCCGTATGCCTTCTGCAGTAGGTTACCAGCCGACGCTGGCCGAAGAGATGGGCGTGCTGCAAGAGCGCATCACTTCGACCAAGGAAGGCTCGATCACGTCGATCCAGGCGGTATACGTACCGGCGGATGACTTGACTGACCCATCGCCAGCCACAACGTTTGCTCACCTGGACGCCACCGTCGTTCTGTCCCGTGACATCGCTTCCCTGGGTATCTACCCAGCGGTCGATCCACTGGACTCGACTTCGCGCCAGCTGGACCCGAACGTCATCGGTCAGGAGCACTACGACACCGCTCGCGGCGTTCAGTATGTTCTGCAGCGTTACAAAGAGCTGAAAGACATCATTGCGATCCTGGGTATGGACGAGCTGTCGGAAACTGACAAGCAGTTGGTATCCCGCGCTCGTAAGATTCAGCGCTTCCTGTCGCAGCCGTTCTTCGTGGCTGAAGTCTTCACCGGTGCCTCGGGTAAATACGTTTCCCTGAAAGACACCATTGCTGGCTTCAAAGGTATCCTCGCCGGTGACTACGACCATTTGCCTGAACAGGCGTTCTACATGGTCGGCGGCATCGAAGAAGCGATCGAGAAAGCCAAGAAACTGTAATCCAGGCGCCCGGCAACGGGCGCTAATCAGGTTGAGGCAGGCAAATGGCTATGACAGTCCATTGCGATATCGTCAGCGCGGAAGGAGAGATTTTCTCCGGTCTGGTCGAGATGGTGATTGCACACGGTAACCTGGGTGATATCGGTATTGCTCCAGGTCACGCACCGTTGATCACTGATCTGAAGCCAGGTCCGATCCGCCTGATCAAGCAGGGTGGCGAAGCCGAGGTGTTTTACATCTCCGGTGGTTTCCTTGAGGTTCAACCGAACATGGTCAAAGTGCTTGCCGATACCGTGCAACGCGCTGCTGATCTGGACGAAGCCTCAGCTCAGGAAGCCGTCAAGGCTGCCGAGCGTGCTCTTAATGAAAAAGGCGCAGATTTCGATTACGGAGCTGCTGCTGCACGTCTGGCGGAGGCCGCAGCTCAGCTGCGCACCGTTCAGCAAATTCGCAAGAAGTTCGGCGGCTAACCCCGACGGCTCGTTGCGCGATTGAGTAAAAGGGTAGCCTCGGCTACCCTTTTTCTTTTTTCGGCTTTCTCCCCTGAATAATCAGCCCGGCTAATGTGGCCTGCTCGTCTGGAATCCCTTCATGTCTCTCGATATCGTCATTCTCGCTGCAGGCCAGGGCACTCGCATGCGTTCCGCTCTGCCCAAGGTTTTGCATCCCGTGGCCGGTAACTCGATGCTTGGCCATGTTATCCACAGCGCACGCCAGCTTTCGCCCCAAGGCATTCATGTGGTTATCGGCCATGGCGCCGAGCGGGTCCGCGAGCAACTGGCCGGCGATGATCTGAATTTCGTGCTTCAAGACAAACAATTGGGCACAGGCCACGCCGTCGCCCAAGCGTTGCCAGCGCTGACCGCCGAGACGGTGCTCATCCTTTACGGCGATGTTCCGCTTATACAGGTAGAGACCTTGCACCGACTGCTTGCGCTGGTAAGTGATCAGCAGTTGGGCCTGTTGACGGTCACGCTGGAAAACCCGACCGGTTATGGTCGTATCGTTCGTGACACTCAGCACCGCGTCAGCGCCATCGTCGAGCACAAGGATGCAACTGAAGCGCAGAAGGCTATCAAGGAAGGGAACACCGGGATTCTCGCCGTACCGGGCAAGCGACTGGCCGACTGGCTGGGCCGCCTCTCCAACAACAATGCACAGGGTGAGTATTACCTGACTGACGTTATTGAGATGGCTGTCAACGACGGCCTTGTGGTCGCCACTGCTCAGCCTGACGATGCGATGGAAGTGCAGGGCGCGAACGATCGTAAACAACTTGCCGAGCTCGAGCGCCATTACCAGCAGCGTGAAGCCCGCCGACTCATGGCGTTGGGCGTCACGCTGCGCGACCCAGCGCGTTTTGACGTTCGTGGCGACGTCACCGTTGGCCGCGACGTCATGATCGACGTAAACGTCATTCTTGAGGGGCGAGTCGTCATCGAAGACGACGTCTCGATCGGGCCGAACTGCGTGATCAAGGACAGCACCTTGCGCAAGGGCGCGATCATCAAGGCAAACAGTCACCTTGAAGGTGCGATCGTTGGCGAGGGCGCGGATGCTGGACCTTTCGCTCGTCTGCGCCCGGGCAGTGTTCTCGACGCCCGCGCTCATGTGGGTAACTTCGTCGAATTGAAGAACGCTCATCTGGGCGAGGGCGCCAAGGCAGGTCATCTGACCTACCTGGGTGACGCGGTCATTGGCGCGCGCACCAACATTGGCGCAGGCACCATTACCTGCAACTACGATAGCGCGAACAAGCACAAGACGGTGATGGGCGAAGACGTGTTCATTGGCTCGAACAACTCGCTGGTTGCCCCTGTGCATATCGCGTCGGGCGCTAGCACTGGTGCGGGCTCTACCATCAATCAGGATGTGCCCGCCGAACAACTGGCGGTCGCCCGAGCGCGCCAGCGCAACATCGAAGGCTGGAAGCGTCCGGTGAAAATCAAGAAAGACTAAGTTATCCACAGGTCACATCGGCTGCTTGCCAGACAGGCAGCTGATGCCGTGTCTCGAAGCAGCAATCCCTCGAAAAATCGTTTAACCATCCTCCCTGATATCCATCTCCCCCTTGACGTATATCTTTCGATGAGCTTTCATTGCGTTCGTTAACTTTCGAAACGAAACTTAAGATCAATATGTCGAAACGTAATACGCCTCAGCGACGCCATAACATTCTCGCTTTGCTCAATGAGCAGGGTGAAGTGAGCGTGGATGAGTTGGCCAAGCGCTTCGAAACCTCCGAGGTGACGGTCCGCAAGGATCTGGCGGCGCTTGAAAGCAACGGGTTGCTGCTTCGTCGTTACGGCGGCGCCGTTCCCATGCCTCAGGAATTGATTGGCGACCCCGGTCAGCCCGTTTCCAGTTTCAAGCAAGCCATCGCCCGCGCTGCCGTCGCTCGTATCCGGGAACACGCACGCATCATCATCGACAGTGGCAGTACCACCGCGGCGATGATTCCGCAGCTGGGTCTGCAGCCGGGCCTTGTGGTGATGACCAATTCCCTGCATGTCGCCAACGCGCTGGGTGAACTGGAACACGAACCGGTGTTGCTTATGACCGGCGGCACGTGGGACCCGCATTCAGAGTCGTTTCAGGGCCAAGTGGCTGAACAAGTGCTGCGTTCCTACGATTTCGATCAGCTGTTCATCGGCGCCGACGGGATTGATCTGACCCGAGGCACCACAACTTTCAACGAACTTCTCGGCCTCAGCCGGGTGATGGCCGAAGTCGCCAGGGAAGTGATCGTGATGGTCGAGGCCGATAAGGTAGGTCGCAAGATTCCCAATCTGGAGCTGCCGTGGAGCAGCGTCCATACCCTCATTACCGATGACCGCCTGCCTCAAGAGGCGCGCGAACAAATTCAGGCCCGCGGCGTAACCTTGATTTGCGCTGCTGTTTCCTAGGAGAAGACCATGTGTGGAATTGTCGGCGCTGTTGCTGAACGGAATGTTACTGCCATCCTGCTAGAGGGCCTCAAGCGCCTTGAATACCGGGGCTACGACAGCGCTGGCGTGGCGTTATTCAACAACGCCGGCGTGCTTGAGCGTCGTCGTCGGGTCGGCAAGGTCAACGAACTGGAGCGCGCACTCGCCGGCGAACCGGTCACAGGCCGCCTCGGTATTGCCCACACCCGTTGGGCAACACACGGTGCGCCGTTGGAGCGCAACGCTCACCCACATTTCTCCAACGAGCAACTGGCGGTGGTACACAACGGCATCATCGAAAACCATGAGCCACTTCGCGAGCGTTTGAAGGGCCTGGGTTATGTGTTTACGTCTGACACGGACACCGAAGTCATCGTCCACCTGTTGCACCATAAACTGCAGGACACGCCCGATCTGGCCGCTGCTCTGAAGGCTACCGTCAAGGAACTGCACGGCGCTTATGGCCTTGCGGTCATTAGCGCAAAACAACCAGATCGCCTGATTGCTGCTCGCAGTGGCAGCCCACTGGTTGTGGGTCTGGGCCTTGGGGAAAACTTCCTCGCCTCCGATCAACTGGCGTTGCGTCAGGTTACTGACCGCTTCATGTACCTGGAAGAGGGCGACATCGCCGAGATCCGCCGCGACAGCGTGCAGATCTGGGATGCCTCCGGCCTGCCCGTCGAGCGGGAGACCGTTCAGTACCACGAGGGCGCAGAAGCGGCGGACAAAGGCGAGTACCGCCACTTCATGCTCAAGGAAATCCACGAGCAGCCAAAAGTCGTGCAGCGCACCCTCGAAGGGCGCCTCGGTCAGCAGCAGGTTCTGGTGCAGGCATTCGGACCGCAAGCAGCGGAGCTGTTCGCCAAAGTGCGCAACGTGCAGATCGTGGCCTGCGGCACCAGCTATCACGCCGGCATGGTCGCGCGGTACTGGCTCGAAGGCCTGGCTGGCATTCCCTGCCAGGTCGAGGTCGCCAGCGAATTCCGCTACCGCAAAGTCGTGGTCCAGCCGGACACGCTGTTCGTTTCGATCTCCCAGTCCGGCGAGACCGCCGATACCCTGGCCGCGCTGCGTAACGCCAAGGAACTGGGTTTCCTTGCCAGCCTGGCGATCTGCAACGTGGGTATCAGTTCGCTGGTGCGTGAATCCGATCTGACCCTGCTCACTCAAGCCGGCCCGGAAATCGGTGTCGCGTCGACCAAGGCGTTCACCACGCAGTTGGTCGCGCTGATGCTGCTGACGCTGTCACTGGGTCAGGTCAAAGGCACGCTGGAAGCCGGCGTGGAAGCAGAACTGGTTGAAGAACTGCGCCGCCTGCCGACCCGCCTGGGTGAAGCATTGGCGATGGACACGACGGTGGAGAAAATCGCCGAACTGTTCGCCGAGAAGAATCACACTCTGTTCCTGGGCCGTGGCGCGCAATTCCCGGTGGCGATGGAAGGGGCGTTGAAGCTCAAGGAGATCTCCTACATCCACGCCGAAGCCTATCCGGCCGGCGAACTGAAACACGGCCCGTTGGCACTGGTGGACAGCGACATGCCCGTCGTCACCGTGGCACCTAACAACGAGCTGCTGGAGAAGCTGAAATCCAACCTGCAGGAAGTGCGCGCACGGGGCGGCGAACTGATCGTCTTCGCTGACGAACAGGCCGGGCTGGTCAACGGAGAGGGCACCCATGTGGTTTCCATGCCCCACATCCTCGACGCCCTGACGCCAATTCTGTACACCATTCCGCTGCAACTGCTTTCGTATTACGTGGCAGTGCTGAAGGGTACGGATGTGGATCAGCCGCGTAATTTGGCGAAGTCTGTCACGGTGGAATAAGTTATCCACAGTGTACTGCGGTGGTTTGGGAATAAGAGCAGTCGCAGGTTGTTTATGTGTAGGCAATGGAGGGCCTACACGCTGGACCCAATGCCTGATCTGCACCAGGCCTAAAGCTGCTGGCCATGCTTCTCAAGGTTTCGCTCGCCGCGTCGATAGCTTCTCAAGTCAATGCGAGCGCCCCCCATGTTCAATACCCGGTTAAAAGATAAAATCCAGCAATTGGAAAAACGGCTGGGGGCCCTTGAGCAGGTCAAGGCAACTCTGGATCTCGAAACCGTGTCGGTCACGTTGGATGCGGGAGGCGTCATCCTGGAGGTGAATGCTCTGTTTGAAACAGAGCTGGGATTCACCCAGGCTGAATTGTCCGGTCGTGCCCTGCGTGAATTCAGTCCTTCTGAACTGAGCGGTGACGTACATCAGCGTCGGGCTCTTGATGCCGTTGCCCAGGGCAAGCATTACAGCGGCACGTTGCGCCTGTGCAGCCGTGAAGGTCGACACGTCTGGCTACGGGCAATGGTCATACCCTTCGCAGGTGACAGCGGGCGGGTCGAACGAATCGTTTTGTATTCAAGCGTGCTGACTAGGACCATCGAAGCCTCCAGAGAGAATGAAGCGCTGGTGGGCGCTCTGATGCGCTCCACTGCCGTTATCGAGTTCTCTCTGGATGGGTTAGTGCTGACAGCCAATAAGAATTTTCTGGACGCTATGGGGTATACGCTTCCCCAAATCCTGGGCAAGCACCACCGAATCTTTTGCGTGCCATCCGACGCTCAGTCAGCAGAATATGATCAGTTCTGGCAGACCCTTAGACAGGCATCCTATGTCGCGGGAAGGTTTTGCCGAGTGGATAAATCTGGCAACGAGGTATGGCTGGAGGCGTCCTACAATCCAATCGTGGATGCCAATGGCAAGCTGTACAAGATTGCCAAAATAGCCACCGTCATTACCGACCAAGTCACCCGCGAGCGCGCCGTATCCGAGGCAGCCGGCATGGCCCACGGCACTTCGGTTCGAACCAATGCCAGCGCACAGCAAGGTCGCGAAGTCATCCAGAACACCGTCACGACCCTGAATACGCTTTCGGCTCTGATGGAAGATGCTGCCCATGGCATTGAAGCACTGGATGCCCAGAGCCAGGAAATCGGCAGCATTGTCAAAACCATCGGCAGCATCGCGGACCAGACCAATCTGTTGGCCTTGAACGCAGCAATCGAAGCGGCACGTGCCGGGGAGCAGGGCCGGGGATTTGCTGTAGTCGCTGACGAGGTCAGAAATCTGGCCCTTCGAACCACTAAAGCGACGGCAGAAATCTTCGAGGTCGTGAAAAACAATCAGGTACTGGCCTCCAGCGCGGTAACCATGATCGGAAAAAGCAGGCAGCAGGCCGGGGCAGCGCTGGATCTGGCCAGTGAGGCGGACGAGGTGATCAAGGACATTCAGCAAGGTGCCAAAAGTGTTGTGGTCGCCGTTGAGCAGTTCTCAGGTCAAGCCGGACAATAGTGATTGTTGCAATGCTTCACGTCTGCACTTCTCAGTCACCCCAAGCTAGAGCGCGATCCAGGTGATCCTTATGCTCGACGCTCTCAAGCAATCCATAAACGATCTGCATAAGGTTGACCGGCCCAGACTGGAAGATGAGTGCGACGCGCTACTCACTCGGATCGAGCAGGCACGAACAGAAGGGACTGTGACTGGCGAGCAGGCCACACAGCTGTTCTATGATGTCCGTAACGAACGTTCACGGTGCTTTCGTAGCGCAAGCCAGCGGCGCATGGGCAATCCCGTAGCTGACCTCCCATCGCGCGACCCAGTGGGCATGAGCCGCATGATTATTTGAAAGATGTTTTCAAAGGCTTGTCCGAACTGAATCAAGCCACCTGGCTCGCGCTTTCAATCTCCCGCATATGCCCCTTCGCCGTCTTGCCCGCCTGCTGCACAGCCCACTTCATAAACTCCGCAATCGCCCATTCTTCCCTGCGTTCTTTCGCGCAATAGACGAAATAGTCGAACTTGAGCTCTGCCGTGGCATTGGTGACTTGCACCAGCCTTTTGCTTTGCAAGGCCTCGGACGCGAAGACGCTGTTGACCAGTGCGATGCCCTGACCGGCGCAGGCCGCACTTATCAACAGGGACTCGTCGCCATAACTGGAACCCTGAATCATCTTGCGGTGGCTCATGCCGAACGCGTTCATCCACACCTTCCAGTAATTGCGCTCGGTGTCTTGTAGCAGTGGGAACGTCAGGCAATCCTGGGGGCTCTCGATATTGCGCTGGGTGCTGAGCAGATGCGGGCTGCACACGGGAATCAGATAGGACGACCACAAATGGGTGGCGTGGTTTTCGCAACTGGCTGCCATCTCGCGCTGAATGCAGATATCCACATGGCCGTGCTTGAGCTCCGAAAGCCCGTTGCAGATCTGAATCGAGATTTCGACGTTGGGGCAGCGCTCCTTGAAGCCGCCCAGTGCCGGGATCAGCCAGGAGCTGGCAATCGTGGAGGTCGTGCTGATTACCAGGCGCGTCGGGCGCGGCGGCTTGAGTGCAGCGCCTGACCAGGCTTTTTCGATGACGTCGAAGGTGCCGGCGAGTTCGTCAAACAGGCTGCGTCCGGAAGGGGTGAGTTGAATGCCCTTGGCGTCTCGCTCGAACAGGCGTCTGCCGATCTGGTCTTCCAGCCCTTTGATCTGCTGACTGATAGCGGCCGGTGACACACACAGCTGATCCGCTGCACGTTTCATGCTCCCGGCCTTGCACACCTCAACGAACGTGCGGAGGGCTATCAACGGGATCGCTCTGCTCATCCTGCATACCTCGCCGTGAGATTGCTGCCAGTTCGCCAAATGAGGGAAAAGCGTCTTGGAGTTGCCAACGGATGAATCCCAAAAGCGTGTTTATCACCCGGCATCGTTTATCTCAGGCGCAGCCGGCCTATGCCGGGTGCTAACCCGGCGCATCAAATACGTTGTGGATAACTTTTATCAAGTGGTTGCGGTGCGTTCCTGGGTAACAGGCGCCGGTTTCGGTTTGCTTTGGCTCAATACGAACCAGACCGCCAGGCAGATGAGGCTGCCGCCGTAAAGGTGTCCGGCGGAAACCTTCTCACCGAGGAACATCACACCCCACAGGACGCCGAATGGTGGAATGAGGAAGGTCACCGTCAGCGAACGGACCGGGCCGATATCCGCGATCAGGCGGAAGTACAGAATGTAAGCGCACGCCGTGCACACGAAACCAACGGCTGCCAGGGACAGCCACACGGTCGAGTCGCCCCAGGTGGCCGGCGGCTTGACGGTCGCGGAGACGACGAAGAAGGGCAGCAGAAACAGCGTCGCGCCGATCTGGCTGCCGAAAGCGACGAGCTTGGCATCCAGGCCGCCCCGGTCGCCGATCCACTGACGGGTCAGGAATCCTGCGGCGCCATAGCAACTGGTCGCGACCAGGCAAGCGAGTGCACCCATGACAACCGACGTGGTGAAGGTCACCGGGCCTGTAGTGGTCAACAACGTTATCCCCAGCAAACCGAGAAACACGCCGACGGCTTTTTTGGGTGTCAGTGAATCATTGAAAAATATCGAGCCTATCAACACGCCCATCAACGGTGTGGTCGCATTCAAGATGGCGGAATAACCCGCGGGTAATAACAGGGCCGCCATGCTGTACATCAAAAAGGGAATGCCGGAATTGATAATCCCGAGGATCAAGGTGGATTTGAATTTGCCGTTGAACTCATGCCGGGTTTTTAGAATGGCCAGAATAACCATTAAGCCAATGGCGCCGAGCAACACGCGAAAGAAGGCGGTCGGCAATGCGCCTAATACCGGGGCAGCAACGCGCATGAAGAGAAAACTGGCTCCCCAGATGGCGGCCAGAACAGTCAGTCGAACATAGTCGGACACTTTCATTGCGCTTCCTTTCTTGAGCCGTCTCACTGGTCCGTCGACCGAGAAGTTGTTGATTGACGCTCGTCGATTCGGGGTGTGATGATTTGAGCAGTGTCTGGAGTGGTGCTCAAGCGAGCTTTTCTTAAGCACATTAGATTTTCTTAACTGAGGTCAGGCATGAAATTCCCGCCCCTCCACGCGCTGTTGTGCTTTGAAGCGACGGGGCGCCACGCCAGCATGAAAGGCGCGGCCGGCGAGCTTTTCGTAACCCCTGCGGCCATCAGCCAACAAATCGCCAAGCTCGAAAAAGCCGTTGGCGTCACGCTGTTCATCCGCAATACCAAGCGCCTGGAGTTGACCGCCGAGGGCAAAATTTACCTGCGGGCCATTCGTCCCGCCCTCGGGCAAATCTCCGACGCCACCCAGCGTCTGATGAGCGACAACGGCCCCAATACGATCACGGTCAGCTGCACCAGCGGCTTTGCGATGCAATGGCTACTGCCAAGGCTGCCTGATTTTCAGGCGATCTGCCCTGGCATCGAGGTGCTGATCAGCACCACCAATCGGCTTGTTGATTTGCTCGGCGATGGCGTCGACTTTGCCGTCCGCCATGGCCTGGGGCGTTACCCCGGTCTGGAAGTGGAGATGCTGATCAACGACCGACTGCAGCCAGTCTGCAGCCCTTCATTGCTGCCGGATTCCCGGTATCTGTCCTCGCCCATTGACCTGAAAAGCTACAACCTTTTGCATGACGAACACCGCGAAGACTGGGCGTTGTGGCTTCGTGCAGTGGGTATCGAAGACGGCGAGGCCGCCGTGCACAAAGGTTCGGTGTTCGTTGATTCCAACGGGGTGATCGAGGCTGCGCTTGCGGGCATGGGCATTGCGCTGGTGCGCCGTTCGCTGATTCGAGAAGAGCTGGCGTCCGGCCGACTGGTCGTGCCGTTTCGAGCGACCATAGACACGCCGATCGCCTATTACCTGGTTTATGACGAGACGGCGATTCTCCCCAAATCCAGCAAACAGTTTCGCGACTGGCTGGTGTCCCAGGCCATCGCCAGTCAGCGTGAATTCACCACGCGATAGTTCGCGATCATCCACCCTCGATTCTGCGTTGTGGCCACTGACGTTTTCCCGGCCAAAGCCGGTCCTACAGTGAGTACGCGGTGTGTCAGTAGGACTGGCTTCAGCCGGGAAGAGGCCAGTGCCTACACCCTCAATTTCTGCGGGGTCATGAAGTGTTGGTTAGTTATCAAAGCAGTTAAGCCCTGCTTCAGTGTCCACGGGTGATACACCCACGCTGATAAAACCAGTCAAATTACTGATTATTCAAACAATTAAGCCGGAACCCGTTAAGTCCAACTTAACCACTGCTTGCGGATTTCTAGTTTGCCGCGCCTCGCACTTTTCTTCAGTTTATCCCTTAACTGGCATGCGCCCGTCAGCTCAGTCTGGCGCCGATAAAACAGCGAGCAGGATGCTCTGGCTGAAGGAAAACCTCATGACTGATTTCGATATTTTTCGTCCCATGGCGTGGGACAAGCTGGTTCATGAATATGACCTGGATGGCGCAAGGTTACTGCCATGGAACGGCTATCCGACGCCCATCGGCGGTGGCTGGTGCGTCGTGCGGCCCCACACCAAATCCTTGTCGCACACGCAGATAGACCAGGAATTCTTTATCGGCATCAAAGGCACCGCACAGTTGATCGTCGGGGATCAGACGTACCCGTTCAACATGGGTGACATCGCCGCCATTCCCAAACACACCGATCACTATGTGTTCAATGACACTGACGAAGACTTCCACTTCTACGTCGTGTGGTGGGATCGCGATTCCGCCAACCGCTTCCTCGATGAAGACGCCCGGCAGGCAATGGCCGCCAATGAGTTTGCCCTGCAGAGGGCGACGGTTCATGACGTGTCCGATCAGAGGGCGTCGTGATGGGCAAGCTACTGGTTACGATCACGCCGCCCACGCCTAATGGTGATTTGCACATCGGTCATATGGCGGGGCCTTTTCTCGCAGCGGACATCTACACCCGCGCTCAGCGTCAACGCGGCCACGATTGCACCCTCGTCTCATACTCCGATGACTACCAGTCCTACATGCTGCGTCGAGGTATCGAGCTGGACCGCGCGCCTCAAGCGCTGGCGCTGGAGAACACCGACAAGATCAACGACACGTTGAAGAAGATGGGCATCCAGGTGGATTTCTGGATGCGCCCGTACGGCAATAGCTACTTCAAGAACGCCGTTGAGGAGATGTACGAGTACGCAGTGAAGGCGGGGGCCATTTACAAGAAGGTCAGCCAGGAACCGTATTGCGAACACTGTGATAAGTGGGGCTACGAAGCTTTCGGGCGGGGTAACTGCGATCACTGTGGCTCGGACTCGGATGCCAGCCAGTGCGAAGAGTGCGCGCATACCCCCAACGCCTCGAAGATGAGCAACTTCCGCTGCAAGTTATGCGCAGCGCCCATGATCTGGCGGCCAATGGAGCGTGAATTTCTGGCCCTGTCTAACTTCCGCAACCACCTCAAAACCACGTTTGAACATGCGCCGCTGCGGCCTTTCATTCGCCGTTTTCTGGAGGAGGAATTCGAAATCGGTCCGGTGGATTGGGGCATCACCCGACCCCACGACGGCGGGCTGGACCTCAAGCCGGATGGCAGCCGGCGCATACACACTTGGGTCATGGGGCTGTCCGGTTACCTGGCGGCTTTTCGCGAATACCTCAACGAACATAAGCTTGCGCCGTGGGAGTACGACGAATACTGCCGCTCCGGCAAAGGCCGGCTGGTGCACTTCCTGGGTTACGACTGCGCCTTCAGCCACATGATGGTTTACCCCTCGCTGCTGCAGACCATGCACGGCTATCGCATGCGCCAGACCTTCTACACCAACCAGTTTCTGACCTTGAACGGCAAGAACCTTTCCACCAGCCGCAACTATGCGATCTGGGCGAGGGACCTTGTGGCAGACGCCTGCACCGACAGCGCGCGCTTCTATCTGGCGCTGATCGCGCCGGAACAGGACACCGATGATTTCGATGTCGAGAAGTTCTCCGCCTGGCGGGAGCAAACCTTCAACGAGGTGCTGGTGAAGCTGGCTGCGCAGGCCGAACGCGAACGCGTGGACGGCGACAGCCTGAAAGTCAGTGCGGTGGACGCGGCCGCGCTCAAGATTCTGGTAGCGCGCTGGTTTGAAGCCACGTCGGTGGACCACTTCAGCATGAAGGGGCTCGCGGTGCTGCTGTCGGACATCATCAACGCCGCCCGTGATCGTCAGATGCTCGGCAAGCGGATTCTGCCGTACATGGCGCTGATCGGTGCCATCGGCGCGCCGGTGTTTCCGGACCTGGCGAAACAGATCCTGCGCTATTGCCGCTTCACTGAAAACGAAGTCCTGCAGCAACTGGTGTATGTCAGTGCGGTCGAGTACGAAATCTGACCGAGAGGCGCGCGACGATGAAAACTTCATTTGATGTGATTGTGATCGGAGCCGGCATCATGGGCGCTTCGATCGCAGCGGCGCTGGTTGAAAGCGGCCTCGATGTGGCGCTGATGGAGAAGGGCATCGCTGGCGCCCAGGGCGCTACGCGGGACACGGGCGGCATCGTTCGCGGCCTGGAGCTGGACGCCGCGCTGCGTCACTTGACTCGCCGCGGATCACTTTACGGCAATCCTGGCATCGTCCACGCCCTCTACGAGAGCGCACTTAACCGCAGTGGCGTCGCTTACATCGCCAGCGCCGAAGTATGCGGGCAATACCTGGAAGCAGTGGACAGCCAAGGCTCAGCGAGCATTGAGCTGCACGCTTCTGTCGACGCACTGGATAACGGGCGTTTCTCGCCTTTTTGTGCCGGAGAATGCCTACTCATCGAACGCAGTAGCGGGACGGTTGACGCCCGTGTCGCAGTTTTGAATCTGTGCCGCTACGTCAGCGAAAAAGCGACGTACCTCGATCACCTGGCTGTCGACCGTTGCGTCGAACTGGACGGCTATGTTCAGGTTCATGCCGGGAAGCTGTGCCTGGAAGCGACGTGGGTCGTGGATGCGTGTGGCGCCAGCGGCCCGTTGCCCCGTCCGCACAACGCCGTGCACGCGCGGACGATTCCGTTCACGCGCTTCGGCTGCGACCAGGCCCCGAGCATGCCGATCATTGCTCACCATCTGAATACCTATCTGCTGCCGCTGGGACGCAATCTCGTGCAAGTGGGCGGCCAACGACGTCAGCGCGCAGAGCATGCGGATCAGCTGAACATGGCGCCGCTGGACAACGAGCAAGACGTCATGGAACGCGTTACTCGTCTCGGCTATGACCGGCACCACAGTTTGCCGGTGGTTACTCAGGTTGGCTGGGACGCGTACACCGAAGACGGCCGTCCACTGATCGGCCGTGCCAGCGCCAAGAGCCACGTGTTTCTCGCCACCGGGTTTTGCGGCATCGGCTTCAAAATGGCACCGAATGTTGCCGAGTTGCTGGCGTTCGAACTGGGCGGACTGATGTCCGGCGTGTCGATGGATGCGGCTTACAAATCAGTCATGGAAGCGTTCCACCCTTCGCGGTTCGCCGAGGTGGCGTTGTCATGATGCGCCTGGGTATCTGCGCGGCGCTCGACGTCGGCACCACACTGCATGCGCGCGGTTTCTTGCGCAGCGTCTATCTGTCCAGCCACCTGTTTCCCCACGTGCGCCGCGCCTGCCATTTTTACTTTGATGACGGCGCGAGCGCGGAGGGCGGCCGTGCGGCGGCAAGGCATTTCATCGACGCGAAGGTGGATGCAGTGATTGGTCACTTCGCTTCGGACTCTGCCGCCGCAGCGGTGGAAAGTTATGCACAGGCCCGGATTCCGCTGATTCTGCCCGCGTCTACCTGCGCAGCGTTGACCCGCGGTGGTGACACCACGTTCCGGATCTGTGCGTCTGACCGACTCCTGGCCACACGCCTGATCGAATTTGCCGAATCTGAAGGCCTGCACCGGCTCACTGTGTTCACTGATCCCAGTCTGCACGGGCGCCAACAGATGCAAGAACTGCACTCAGCTGCACAGTTATCCACAGTCGCCTGGGTGGACGATGTGAATAACGCCGACGCCGTGGTGTTTTGCGGACGTTTGAAAGCCAGCCGCCAGTTCCTTGTGGATAACCGCGCTGCTGGCTGTGAATTGCCGATCTTCTTCACCGACGACGCCGCGTCTCCTGCGCTGGTGGAAGGGATGGCGCAAACCGGCACGGTGTACGTCATCAGCTTTCCCATTGCGGGGGATCTGGCCGACGCGCAGTCATTTGATGCGGTTTATCAACAGATCTACGCCGAACAGGCACCGGTTTATGCCATTGAGACGCTTGCGGCATTTGCTCTGGTTGACCGGGCAGCCGCTGATCAGCGTGGACTGCTTGACGCGCTTCGCTTTGATCAATTTGCCACCCCTGCCGGTCCTGTCAGTTTCCGCGACGGGGAGAACGATCACGCCCGGGTTTCGCTGTGGGTTTACACCGACGAGCACGCCCATGAACGACGTCTGCTGTGTTGAAGCGGCCTGACCAAACGCTTGCCACGTCTTTAGAAACTTTCAGGAAGAATAACCATGACTCAGTATGAAATCGAAGGTGTGCGTGAAACGCTGGACGTCGTCTCGGTCGGCTTCGGCCCGGCCGGTATCGCACTGGCCTGTGCGCTGGAGGATGAGGCGGAAGACAACGGCCGCAAGCCTTTCCAGCGCGTTCGCTTCTTCGAAAAAGGGCGTGATTCAACCTGGCATGGCGCGTTTCTCTTGGCGGGCACCGACATCAACCACCATGTCTTTCGAGACCTGGTGACCCCGCGCAATCCACGCAGCCGCTTCTCGTTCGCCATGTACCTGAAGGAAAAGGGTCGGCTGTACAAGTTCGGCCTGCTCGGGCGTCCGGCCAGCCGGGTCGAATGGTCCGACTACATCGCGTGGGTCGCCGCACAACTCAAGGATTACGTTGCCTACGACGAAGGCGTCCTCGAAGTATTGCCGGTGGCGGAAAAGGGCATTTTGAAGGGTGTTGATGTCGTGACTGCAAAGGGCACTTATCGCACCAAACGGCTGGTGCTTTCCCACGGCAGCCTGCCCCGGATACCGGACGCGTTCAGCCCGCATCTCGGCGGCCGTGTTTTCCACACCTCCCAATACCTGAAAAACATCCACCTCGGTGGCGGTCCTATCGCGCAGCGCTGGCTGGTGTTGGGCTCGGGTCAGAGCGCGGGCGAGGCGGTGACGCACCTGCTCGGCGCCGCGCCCACCACGCAGGTGTATTCGGTGCACCGCGGCGTGGGTTTCAAGGTGGGGCAGCTGGGTCAGTTTCCCAACATGGCCTTCCTGCCAGAGCACATCGACTACTTCCACGACCTTGAGCCGGGCCGACGCAGCCGGGTGTTCGAAGAGATCCGGTCGACCAATTACGCAGGCATCGACGTCGACGAGAGTCAGGCGCTGTACTCCTTCCTGTACGAAGGCGAGGTGACCGGGCACCGACGTCTGAACCTGCATGCCTGGTCCGAAGTGAATTCGGTGGAAAAGGTGGGCGATGCCTATTCGGTGGTACTGCGTGACAGCAATACCGGCATTGAAACCGTGCTTTACGTCGACGGTGTTGTCTTGGGCACAGGCTACGAGCAGCTTGCAGTGCCGCCACTGCTGACCCTGCTGCAACCCTGGCTGGTCCGCGACGAGGACGGCACGCTTGCGGTCGACCGGCATTACCGGGTCGCCCTGCAGCACAGCGAGGGCGTGCAGATTCTGGCGAATGGCACCTCGGAAAAGACCCACGGCATCAGCGACGCCCAGTCGTTTTCCATGGTCGCCTTACGGGCGCAGCACCTGACCGATGCGTTGCTGGCGACCCAGCCCCGGCAGCGTGCGCCGGCGGTGGCGATGCCGAACTACGCGAAGTCCGCACGCGTCGAGGCACGGCCATGAATTTCATCTCCCACATCGTTGGCGATTCGAATTTCGTCAGGCTAAAAGGTCTGGGTTTTGAAAACCTGCATCTGAAGCTTGAGTCCTGCAACCCTGCGGGTTCGATCAAGATGAAGACAGCCATCGGCCTGATCGATTCCTACGCCGAGCGCCGACTTATCCACAAGGACACCGTGCTGATCGAGTCCTCGTCCGGGAACCTTGGTGTGGCGCTGGCGATGATCTGCGCCGAGCGTGGCTACAAATTCTGCTGCGTCGTCGACCCCAACACCAACCTGCACAACATCAAGATGATGGAAGCCTTTGGCGCGCAGATCGTCATCGTCACTGAGCGCGACGACAACGACGGCTATCTGGGCACGCGCATTCGGTACATCCGCGATGCCGTGGCCCGTGATCCCCGTCATCTTTGGCTCAACCAGTACAGCAACCCGGCCAACGCCCGCACCCATGAACACACCACGGCGCGCTCGATTCATATCGCCTTTCCGGCGCTGGACTATCTGGTGGTTGGCGCCGGCACCACCGGCACCTTGATGGGCTGCGTGCAGTATTTCCGCAAGCATTCGCCGCGCACCAAGATCATCGCGGTAGACAGCGCGGGTTCGGTGACTTTCGGCCAGGCGCCCGGCCCGCGATTCATTCCAGGACTCGGCTCCAGCCTGATGCCGCCCATATTCCGCGCCCACCACTTGCACAAGCAGCAAGTGGTGGATGAGCGGGCCACCGTGGCCATGTGTCGCTGGCTCGCGAAATCCAATGGCGTGCTGGCCGGCGGGTCCACCGGGACCGTAGTGGCCGGGCTGGCCGCGCCCTCGCTGGGGATTCCTAAAGACGCCGTTGTCGTGGCGATCTCGCCGGACGCCGGCGAGCGTTACCTGGAAACCATCTACAACGATGAATGGGTCATGCAGAAGTTCGGGCGTGCGGAGCTGACTGCGCTCAGTTCGCAGCCGATCAATCGGTATCTGAAGCAGTACGTTCATACGTTCGAGGGAGAAGCGCTGAATGTCTGACTTTCACGTGATCCCCGGCGCTGTCATCAAAGACATCCTCGACAGTCATGCTCATGACATGGTCCGGCGCATCGAGCAGGTGTATCTCCAGCACCATGACCGCCAGACGCTCAACCCGGACAGCTACTTTCTGCGTTTTCCTCAACAACCTGCTAACCGGATCATCGCGCTGCCGGCGGCGCTGGAGGGAGAGGACGCCGTGGCCGGGATCAAGTGGATTTCCAGCTTTCCCGGCAATGTCGCGCAGCAGAGGCCGAGGGCGTCAGCGGTGGTGATCCTCAACGACCGCGAGACCGGCTATCCCTACGCGTGCCTGGAAGGCGCACAGATCAGCGCGGTGCGAACGGCCGCTTCGGCGGTGTCAGGCGCTTACTGGCTCAACGGTCAGTCGCGTAAGGCTGCGTCGGTAGGGTTTATCGGCGCAGGGGTGATTGCCCGCAACATCGCACGAATGCTCAGGGTGGAAGGGTGGGACATCGGCCACGCCGTTGTGCACGATTTCGACGCGGCGTCTGCGGACGCTCTGACGGGCTTTATCGAAAATGCCGACTTATGCACAGCCCGGACGGGTTCGCTGGAGCAAGCGCTGGCGGCAGATCTGGTGATCTTCGCCACCACGGCCGGTGAGCCGTACGTCAAACCACCCATGGCGTTTCGCGCCGGCCAGGTCGTGCTGAACATCTCGTTGCGGGACATCGCGCCGCAGTTGCTGCTGGAGGCCAACAACCTCTGCGACGACATCGAGCACTGCATGAAGGCCAATACGTCGCCGCATCTGGCGGAGCAATTAACCGGCGGCCGCGCGTTCATGAACGGCACGCTGGCCGGCCTTATCCGTGGCGAGGTCGAGCTTGACCCCGGGAAGCCGTCGATCTTCTCGCCGTTCGGCCTGGGCGTACTCGACCTGGCCCTGAGCAAATTCATCGTCGACACCGCGCTGACAGAATCCCGTGGCGTCGCCATTGACTCGTTCTTCGGAGAAACCCTGAGATGGAACTGAGCGCAGCGCTGGGCGAAAAGTTATCCCCAGGGTCGGATAAGCCCGCCATCAGGATCGGCATTGTCGGCTGCGGCTCACGCGGGCTGACGGTGCTTGAGCGGATCTGTGCGCTGGCGGTCAACACGGCCCGGCGCATCGAACTAAACGTATTTGACCCCAAGCCTCCGGGGCCAGGCTTGCATGCCGTCGACCAGCCTGAGTACCTGATGCTCAACACCGTCGCTTCGCAGATTTCGATGTTTCCGGACACGGCCGCCCTCGACGGACACGTGGGACGGCAAGGGCCAAGCTTTTACGAATGGTGCCTGCGTTTTAAATCGGCGGAACGCAACGTCCAGCCCAATGAATACCTGCCGCGCAGCTGGCTGGGGGAGTACCTGGCGTGGACCTATGGGGAGGTGATTGAAGGTCGGCCCGCAAACGTGCATGTCATTCATCATCCTCATGCTGTGGATAACATTGAGCACACCGACATGGGCCAGTTTGTTTTGTCCACAGGTGAGTTGGATTGTCCGGTGGACTGGCTGGCAATCACGATTGGGCATGCGCAACCGTCGCAGGGTTGGAATGGTAAACAACCCGGGTCAACCTCGGCTTCCTTACAACCTGCTTCAGTTGCTTCAGTGTTATCCACAGAAGCGGTTGGTATTGAAGGGCTGGGCCTGAGCGCGATGGATGTTGTCGCCAGTCTAACGGTCGGGCGCGCAGGCCATTTTCGCAAACTGGCGGGCGGTTTGCGCTATGAGCCTGGCGGACGCGAGCCAGCTATCTACATGTTCTCGCGTAGCGGTCTGCCGTACCGCACCCGGCCGGACATCGTGCCCCATCGTGCGTCGAATGCGGCACTGATTTTCACCCTGTCGGCCGTAGCAAGCCTGCGAGCGGAAAACCTTGGCGGTCTGGATTTCGAGCAGCAGGTCCTTCCGCTAATAAAAGCTGAAATGCTCGCGGAATACTTCGGGATGATTGCGTCCCAAAAAGGCGAGTCAACAGCACGGATCAAAGCGCAGATTGCGCGCGCTTTTTATTCAGACCGCCTTGAGACCGTGACGGCGGAAATGGCCGCGCATTTCCAGGCGCTGCCGTTGGATGAGGCTGTGTATAACCCGCGCGTTTCGACCTTGGACGCTGCGGATTATCCTCAGGCCATGCGCGCATTTATCGAGCGCGACACCGCGCAGAGCTTACTGGGCCTCGATTCGAGTCCGATTAAGGCTGCGATCGAAGTATGGAGAAGCTGCCGGGAACAACTGCGCCGGGTTGTGGATAACCGGGGGCTGACCACGTATTCAGGTCGCGTCTTCTTCGGAGAATACGCGCCCCACGTCAACCGAATGGTTGCAGGGCCGCAAAAGGAGCGTCATCAGGAACTGCTGGCCTTGGCCGACGCGGGAATTGTCCACTGGGTTCACCATACACAAGTTATCCACAGTACCGAGGGTGCGCCGACCGAAGTAGCTCTCGCGCGGGAGCTGGCGGTGCCATTACAAAGGGTGATCAAGGCTCACTTTAGCAATGCGCGTGAAATAGCGTCGCTACCAAAAATCATCCGCACCCTTAAGCGCAGTGGAGTTATCCACAGTCTGACCGAGAACGGTGAGGGGGTACTCGTGACCAGCGAAGGCAAAGCACAGCCCAATCTGTGGATAACCGGTCCTCTTGTCGAGGGCTCCACTTATTACAACCACTACGTCCCGTCCTCAGGCAGCTACGCTCGAGCTTTCGTCGACGCCGACCGAATCGCCCGCGAGATGTTGGGGTTGAATGTGGAAGTCAGGGCAATGGTTTGAGCGCTTTCGTCTCAGTGGCAACGGCTTCAACCGCGTAGGTCACTTCCCCACCTGCGTCCCCGGCAAATACTGGCGTCGAATGCGTTCCAGCTCGCCCGACGTGTTCAGGCTGTCGATCGCGCTGTTGATCCGCGGCAACCACGAGGCGTATTGCGGCTGGAGCTTGAACACCAGCGGCGCTTCGCTGAGTCGTGCGCCCTGGACGAACTGGCCGGGATCCAGGTCATGGGCTGAAGTCACTTCATCAAAGATGTCGTCGACCATGGCGATGGCATCCACGCGCCTGCTCTGGAGCAGCTTGATCAGCGCTTCGTCTTGCGAGGTTTCCAGCCGGCTCAGACGGCGCTCCTCGATCGCCGGGTCCAGTGCCCAATAGTTGTAGCCCCGAACCATGCCGATCGTGAGGTGCTCCAGTTGCGCGATAGTCTGGCCCCGGGCAGGGTGGTCGGCCAGAAAGTACAGGTGCTCTTTGACCGTGGAATAGGGTTTGGAGAACACGTATCGACGCTGTTCTTCGGAGCTGTTCCAGATCAGCGCGTCAGCAAAGTTGATATCGATCTCGCCCTTGCGCAGCATCGCCTGCAGGCGGTTGACCGGGTAGATAACGAAGTTAACGTCAAGGTTTGCCAGTTTCATCACGCGTCGCGCGATGTCGACGGAGAACCCTTCCAGGTGACCGTCCTTGTCTTCGTAGGCATAGGGCTTCGACTGAGCTCCGCCTGCGACGTACGGCTCCCCGACAACTGGCAGCATGAACAGCCCGAGCAAGCAGCCAACGATGAATCTTCCTCGAAGCCCCATACGTTCCCCCGGCAGCCTATCTGCCCTAGGCCGTAAGGTAGCAGTAACACATGTCCAGTAAATGTCGTATTGCCACTAGCTGCATTTGCTGCGCATAAAAAAAACCGCGCTGACAGGGTCAGGCGGGTTGGCGCAGGTGCGGTCGTCAGGCGTCGCGGCTCAGACGTCAGGGCTTAGGCGAATGATTTTCGGAAACTCCGTCAGCGTCAGCCGGGCCGAGCAGCGCTGGGCGTCGCACACCCACTGCTGCGAGGAGTCAGTCATGCCTTTGTCGGGCGCTTGCGTATCGAGGATGCGCACCGGTTTGTTTTTCATGGCCGCCGCATTGATGCTGACTTCGTGTTCGCGACCGCTGACCCACGCCACCAGAATCCGCTCGCGGCCATTGCTGAATGCCAGTTGATAGACGCCGTCGGACTGCAGGCTGTTTGCGGGCTCGTAGGTGAAATCAGGCAGGTATGGGCTGATGGCCTTGAGCACAGAATAAGCCGGTTTTGCGTGCAGATCCGCATCAAGCAGGCCGAAGTTATGCTCCTGCTCGGTGCGGTTGGTGCCATCGTTGATCAGGTCATACCACCACATGCCTTTGACGTTCGGCAGGGTGCGGATGAGAAAGTACGCGCGCGCCAGGTACGCCGACTGGCGCTCGGCGCTGACGCCGCAATTGCCATTGTGGCTCGGCCAGCTCATCTCGGTCAGGTACAGAGGCACCGGCCTGCCGACCTTGGCGCTGATTCGACGGTCCAGATCACGCATCCAGCCGATCCAGCTTTCCGGCGTGTTGCGGTAGCTGCCTTCGCAGTGCACGTAGGGGTGCAGGGAGATGCCATCGGCGTAATTCATCACCCCTGCAGCCAAGATGCGGTCGACGAAGCCACTCTTGATGCCCATGCTCGTGACGGCGCCGGCAAGTACGAGCGCCTGGGGATTGTTTTTGCGAATGATCGGTGCCGCGTCACGGACCAGCGTGGCGTAGTCATTGCTCAGGCGCGCATCGGCCGGGCCGTCCAGGTCCCACTCGTTCCAGACCTCATAGAACCTGACGGGATTGCCCAACTGGCGAGTGATGTAGTCCACGTATTTCAGATACGGAATCTTGACCTCAGGCTTGCGCGGCTTGGCGCCGCCCTGATACGAGCTGCCGTAACCGAGAATGACCATCGGGGTGAGATTCAGTCCCTTGGCAGTGCTCAGCCATGCGCGCCACGGCGCAATGATCTGCATCTGGCCCCGCACAGGTTCGGCCGTCGACCAGAAGGCGTCATCGCGAATGGACGTGACGCCAGCCTCGCTCGCCATCTGAAGGCTGCGCAGCGGTTGCCCTGTGTTATTCATCGAGTGGGTGGCAACGCCAATGATAAAAGGCTCGGCCCCGGCGACATTCGCAGCGCACAGGGCGGCCATCAGTGCCAGGCCGCTCAGGCCGATGCTTCGAATGCTCATAGGATTGCCTCGCTCAACTCAGGCCCGGCAGGCCGGTCCACGTGGGCAACTCATGGGGCTTTGGGGCCCGCACTCTACCTCGCGATTTCATGACCAGAGCATGCCCGATGGCCATGCCCAGGAACATGTTGGCGAGGGTGACCTCCAGGGTATCGGTCGTCCAGCTGACAATGCAGATGCAAAAACTTGTCACCAGCAACGCCTGGCCATAACGGCTGACACTGTCGACCAGGATGAAAAACAACGGGATGTGCAAGGCGTAGAGAAACAGCCCGACCAGACCAAACGTCGCCCACAGGTAAACCACAGTGCTGTCGGAAACCATGAAAATGCTGGCGCCGGGAACAGGGAAGGCGGCCACGGCACTGCCCACCAGCCCGAAGCCCACTCCGGTCAGCGTTCGTTCCTCGTCCATTAGCGTGCGAATGATGTTGGGCCAGGTGTTGATCAGCCGGTCGTAGATGGATGCGAGCGAACTGCTGGCCGAGATTTTGTTGGCATCGAAGTCGGTCATCATCGCCACGAAGGGCAGCGACATACCCAGTACGACCGCGACAACGATGGCCGCCCGTGCCGTCCAGCGAAACCGCATGATCAGTAGCAGACCGGCACCGCCAATGAAGGCCAGCACTGGCGCCTTGCTGGTGGTCAATATCACCCCGGCCAGGCCGATCACGCAGATCAGCAACCCGAGCAGTTTCGAGCGCAAGGTCGCCATCAGGTAAAGGCTGAGAACCGAGATGATCATGGCCAAAGCACTGGACATTCGCGCGAATCCGGCCGGGCGGTCCATGTCTTCTGAGGTCCATGCGGTGTTGGCGCTCAGCTCAGTGCCGCCGACGGTGTAGCTGTAGCCCTTCCACGGCACACTGATATACCGGTCGAGAGCGATGCCGACCAGCGATGCCAGCAGACAGAAGGCAATCGCCCACATGAACAGGCGCTTGTGGCGAACAATCTGGTCACCGCATGCGATCCCGAACAGCAGCGGGCTGATCCCGTACAGCGCAAACGCGAAATTCCCGAGCTGCGCGCCATTGAGCGCTGCCCATCCCGCCGAAAGGAACAGCACCAGCAGGCTCAGCCAGACGCCCGGCCCGGCTTTGAAGCTGCGCAGCTCCAATGCGAAGAACAGCAGGCACGCGACCTTCGGGGCGTAGAGCAATACGGAAATCCCTACCTGATCCAGATAGAAACGCAGAGCCCCGTTAAAGGTCTCGACGACCATCAGGCTGATCGCAACCAGCGCGATCGCCGTGGATTTATCGAAGGAAAGCAAAGAAGGTTTTTCAACGTAAACGGGGGAAGTCGACATCATGTGCAGCCCCTCGGGAGCATTTGTACGGGTGATAAGCGTCAGCGTGCGGAGCAGACTGCCGGGCGGGAAAACCTACCGTCCAGCCGAACCGGCAATGGCCGTCGATGGCATGCAATCGCGATGATTGGGGTGGTCACAGCGGGGGAGGAGAAGGGCGTTTCGGTCCCCTCGCGGGCGGTGCGACAGGGGTATATCAGCCGCAGATCGGGGGGCTGTCAATCAATTAGTCAAAATTACGGACATATTAAATCATGGCTGAAAATCGTAAATCGTAAGTCATTGATTTTGATAGCGGATAGAAAATTGACGCTATTAAAAAGGGATAAATTCCGGTTCGATTGGCGAGTTTCTATGGCGCGTTTTCGTTACAAATACGGCGCATCCACCGCTGAATATTCAGCGGCGGATACGCCATTTCCTGAGCAAGCTTGAATCCCCGCAACGCCGTTAGCTGATCAAATTCAGGTGTAGCGGCGTTTGTCCGGTGCGGGCGGGAAATACTGATACAGCCAAGTCTCACTCAGCGTGCGATCACCGGTTTTGATGAACATGCGCATTTCCACCGGCTCCACGGAGTCGCTGGTCGGGTACCAATCGAACGTCACGCGGAAACCCTTGATGTCCGGCAGCACCAGCACATTGAAATCCTGGATTTTGCCGTGGGACACGGTGACCACCGGCTCGATGCCCGAGCCTTCCGGCAATCGGTCCAACCCGCCACCGTTGAAGTCTACGGCAAAACGCCGCGCCCAGACTTCCGGGTAGTGCTCGCCCGGTGCCCAGCCTTCGATGAAACCACCCATGCCTGAACGCGTGGCGTGCACTTGAGCCAGTGGCGTGCTGACCGGAGGCAGCGGGCTCCAGTAGAGTTTGTAGCCGTAGTTCATCGACATGCCGGCTTTGACCGGCACTTTCGGGTTCCAGAACGCAACGATGTTATCCAGGGTTTCGCCCGTGGTCGGCAGTTCCAGCAGATCAATCGAGCCCTCGCCCCATGCCGTCGTCGGCTCGACCCACAGGCTCGGCCTGCGGTGGTACCAGTCCACGGTGTCCTGATAGGTCTTGAAGTCGTGGTCGGTCTGGACCAGGCCGAAACCTTTGGGGTCTGTGTCAGCGAAGGCGTTGAACTGGATCTTGGCCGGATTGTTGAGCGGGCGGCAGATCCATTCGCCATTGCCGCGCCACATGGCCAGCCGGTCGGAGTCGTGGATCTCCGGGTGAAGGGTGTCGCACATCCGGCGTTCGTGGGTGCCGCAGCTGAACATGCTGGTCATGGTCGCAATGCCCAACTGCTCGATGTCGGCCCGCGCATTGATGTGCGCGTCGATGTCCATCACCACGCGGTCAGCCTGGCAATCAATGTCGAAGCGGTACGCGCCGGTCGCACTAGGGGAGTCCAGCAGTGCGTACACGACGAAACGTGTGGCGTCCTTGGTTGGCTTCTCGAACCAGAATTGCGTGAAGTCGGGGAATTCCTCAGGGCTGTGGGCATAGGTGTCGATCGCCAGACCCCGGGCGGAGAGGCCGTATTGCTTGTTGCTGTCGATGGCGCGGAAGTAACTGGCGCCCAGGAACGACAGGATGTCGTTGATGGCAATCTCGGGTGCTTTGAACAGCTTGAATCCGGCAAAGCCCAGGTCGCCCTTGAGCTGACTCTGGTCGATGCGACTGGCTTCGTAGTTGAACAGCTCAGGGCGGAAATGCACTTCACGCGCCTGCTGGGTCGCCGGGTCGACGCTGTACATGCGCACCGGCGTCTTGAACCCTGCGCCGACGTGGAAGAAATGCACGTCCAGTTGGCCTTTCACGTCATTCCACAGTGAATGGCCGGCGTCGTACTTGATCGCGTTGAACTGCTGAGGCGTCATATTCGCCAAGGTTGGCGGCAGGTTCTGCTTGGTACTGACGTAAGGCTTGCCGGCCATCTGTCTGGCGCTGTCCTGCAAGGACTTGAAGTCAAAGTGTTCGATGTCGCCATCGGCGGCCGCAGCCAGCGCGCGTGCCGCATAAAGACCTGAGGCAGGCAGCGCGCTATAGGCTGCCAGCGCCATGGACGCTTTCAAGAGATTCCTGCGATTCATAGGGTGAAGCCTCTGAAGATGCTGTGCCTTCCTGCACAAAAAAGTGCGCCTTCCCAATCCTTGTCGAACGCAAATTACCAACAAACAGATAACAATCTCGGCATCTTGTTCGCGCAAAGGGGAAAAAAACGTTTCAGGACACGTTTGATCTGGCTTCAACGTCTTGCTTGTCCGCGTGAGCCTGTAGCTGTCTGCAGCCTGTCTGACACCGTATCCAGAGCTGGGCAAACGAATAATCAGACGAAAATTTCACGACTTCTGTTATATCGTAACGCCCTGTTTCAGCGTGGCTTGAAGCAGTGCCACGCAACGTTAGGGGCGGGCGGGAAGGTTGATGATTACAGCGTTAAACGGGCTTTGGAGTTGCAATGCGGGTTGATCTGGATGATGAGTGCGTTGCACCGGCGAGCCTGCCGCGGTTTCAGCGGGCGGTTGTGCAGTCGCGGCGTCTTTCACGGCTGACGTACCTGACAGGAGCGATGGGCGTTATCGGCCTGGTGGTGTCGCTTTTCGTCGACCTTTTTTCTCCCGACTCGCTGTGGACGGCGGTGCTGACCAACAGTGCCGCGAGCCTGCTCGTGCTGGCGGCGGCATTGCAGTCGGCACACATGGTCAGCCAGTGGCGCGCCGGCGTCATCGCACCGTCCTCTGCCGCTGCCTCTGACGATGAGGCGCTGCTTCATGGCGAAGAGCAGGGTTGGTACGACCGGGTGCTTGGACGCATCAGCGGCGCCGGCACCTCAATGGTCGGCCAGGTTGGGTTACCCGTATTCTGGCTGGCGGGCTGGGCGTTGCTGTCGCTGATCAGCATTGGCCTGATCTGGAACCTTGCGCTGTCGGGCAGCAATGTCGGCCTGGCCGGCAACGTGGTTGGCGGCCTGCTCCTGTTGGTCGGGTTTGCGCTGCTGGTGCTGGAGCGGCAATTCAGCAATGAGTCCGAGGCCAGTTGGCCTGAAGCCGAGCAGTTGGCGCAGATCACCCGGGTCGCCATCGGCACGCTGCTGGTCACGGCGTTCTGCCTGTTTTTCTCCTCCGCTGATCGCGTATGGCCCGCCCGGCTCGCGGTGTTGATCGGCCTCTTGCCGGGGCTGGTCGCCGTTGAGTTACTCATCCGCGCGCTCCTGTCCGTCTTCAGCCCGCGCAACGAACGCCTTGAACCGCGCCTGATTGCCAGCAGCTTCGCAGCCGGCCTATTGCGCTGGCCGCCGCGCCCCTTGCAGGCGCTGCAAAACGAGCTGCACAACCGCTTCGGCATCGACCTGCGGCAGATCTGGGCGTTTACCTACATGCGCCGCGCCTTTCTGCCGGTGCTGGCGGTCATCGTCGGCCTCGGCTGGTTGCTGAGCGGTGTTCACGAAATCCCCATGCAAGGCCGTGGCATTTACGAGCGCTTCGGCAAGCCGGTTGAAGTCCTGGAGCCGGGTCTGCATGCCGGTTTGCCCTGGCCTTTCGGAACGGTGCTGGCGGTGGAAAATGGCGTGGTCCACGAGCTTGCCACCAGCGTCTCTGAGGGCGCGGGTGCCGAGCAGGCCCTTGACCCTGCCGAAGGCCCGCCGCCCGCCATTGCCAACCGGTTGTGGGACGCCACACACATCAACGACAAGTCGCAAGTGATCGCCAGCGGCTCCGGTGATAAGCAGAGCTTCCAGATCGTCAACATGGACGTGCGCTTTGTATACCGCATCGGTTTGACGGACGAGGCCGCACTGGCCGCGACGTACAACAGCGCCGACATCCCCAGCCTGATTCGCAGCACCGCCAGCCGCGTGCTGGTGCACGACTTCGCCTCGCGCACCCTCGACGAACTGCTCGGTGAGCAGCGCAATGATCTGGCGGCTGACATCGGCGACGCCGTACAGCGCGACCTGAAAAAACTCGACAGCGGCGTAGAAATTCTCGCGACCGTGGTCGAATCGATTCATCCACCGGCGGGCGCGGCCAACGCCTATCACGCTGTCCAGGCCGCCCAGATCAGCGCCCAGGCACTGATTGCCCGGGAGCGTGGCGCGGCGGCCGATCAGGCCAATGTGGCGCAATTGCACGCCAGCATGGCCCACGATCAGGCTGCAGCCACCTCGCGCGAAGTCATGGCGACGGCGCAAGGTGCGGACTTGCGTTTCAGCGCCGAACAACAGGGCTACGCCAAAGCGGGCCAGGCCTTTCTGCTGGAGCAGTACTTCAGTCAGCTGACCCAGGGGCTGACCCACGCCAAGTTGCTGGTGCTGGATCATCGGCTCGGCGGCACCAGCGCGCCGACCATCGATCTGCGTTCTTTTACCCTCCCGGTCGACCCCGCAGCGTCGACTCAATCAGCTGACCAGCCCTCGGCTGAATAAGGAGTCTTCCCTTGAGTCTGTTTCATTCCCACGATCATCACGACCATTCCGGTCACGACCACAGTGGTCACGGTCATGGCGGCCATCATCACGGTCATCACCATGGCGAAGCCTCCGTTCCGGCCGTATTTCCGTGGCGTCGTGCCGCGCTGGCGGCGGTGCTGATTGCCTTCGCGGTCGCGGCGGCGAGTCTGGTACAGGTGCGTTCCGGGGAGGCGACGGTTATTACGCGCTTCGGCAATCCTGCCCGGGTGCTGCTCGATCCGGGTCTGAGCTGGCGCTGGCCGGCGCCATTCGAAGCGGCGATTCCCGTCGACCTGCGTTTGCGCACCACCTCAAGTGGCTTGCAGGACGTCGGTACCCGCGACGGCCTGCGCATCATCGTTCAGGCCTACGTGGCCTGGCAGGTGCAGGGCGATCCGGACAACGTGAAGCGCTTCATGCGCGCCGTGCAAAACCAGCCGGACGAAGCCGCGCGACAAATCCGCACCTTTGTCGGCTCGGCACTGGAAACCACCGCCGCCAGTTTTGATCTGTCGAGCCTGATCAACACCGACGCCAATCAGGTGCGCATCGCCGATTTCGAAAACCAGCTGCGTCAACAGATCGACAAGCAACTGCTGACCACCTATGGCGTCCGCGTCCTGCAAGTAGGTGTCGAACGTCTTACGTTGCCGTCGGTGACCCTCAACGCGACAGTCGACCGCATGCGCGCCGAGCGCGAAACCATTGCCACCGAGCGCACCGCCATCGGCAAACGCGAGGCGGCGCAGATCCGCTCTGCCGCCGAACGCGACGCGCGGATTGTCGAGGCCGACGCCACCGTGAAAGCCGCCGACATCGAGGCGCAATCCCGCGTCGAAGCGGCGCAGATTTACGGCCGCGCCTACGCCGGTTCGCCGCAGCTGTACAACTTGCTGCGCTCGCTCGACACCCTCGGTACCGTGGTGGGGCCGAGCACCAAACTGATTCTGCGCACCGATGCCGCGCCGTTCCGTGTGCTTGTAGACGGCCCGCCGACCCTGGATGGCAAGGCTGGAACCCAGCCATGACTGAGCAAGACGCGGCGCACATCGAGCGGCCGGTGGTGAACAGTCCCTGGCTGCAGGCCAGCCGGCTGGCGTTTCTCGGGCTGTATGTCGTCACCCTGCTGGCGGCGCTCGGCTGGGCGGTCTCCAACGTGCGGGAAATCGATCCACAGAACCGGGCGGTGGTGTTTCGCTTTGGCGAGCTGGATCGCGTGCAAAACGCCGGTCTGCTGCTGGCCTGGCCGCAACCGTTCGAGCAGGTGGTGTTGTTGCCTTCCGCTGACCGCGTGATCGAGCGGCATGTCGAAACGCTGTTGCGCTCACCCACTGCGTTGGGCGCCGACAAGATCACCAGCTTCGCGACGCCGATGAGCGACGCGCTGGCAGGCTCGGGTTACCTGCTCACGGGCGACGCCGGTGTCGTACAGCTCGACGTGACGGCGTACTACAAAGTGACAGACCCACGAGCATTCGTGCTGCAAGGCGAGCACGTGCTGCCGGGGCTGGATCGTCTGGTCAACCGCAGCGCCGTCAGCCTAACGGCGGCGCGGGACCTGGACACCATTCTGGTGGCGCGTCCCGAGCTGGTGGGCTCCGACAGCCAGTCTGCCGAGCGGCGCGAACGTCTGCGTGGCGACTTGGTGCAGGGCATCAACACGCGGCTTGGCGAGCTGACCGCCACTGGCGTGGGTCTGGGCGTTGAAGTCGTGCGTGTCGACGTGCAGTCCAGTCTGCCGGCCGCTGCGGTGAATGCATTCAACGCGGTGCTGACTGCGAGTCAGCAAGCCGATCAGGCGGTGGCGAACGCGCGCACCGATGCCGAAAAACTCAATCAGACCGCCAATCAGCAGGCTGACCGCACACTGCAGGTCGCCCATGCCCAGGCGTCCGAACGGCTGGCCAAGGCGCAGACCGACACCGCGGCGGTGACGGGATTGGCGCAGTCGATCCAGAACAAGAGCGATCCCGGATTGCTGCTGCGGATCTACCGCGAGCGGGTGCCTTCCATCCTGAAACAGGCGGGTTCAGTGACCACGGTCGACCCCCGCGACGATTCCCGCCTGATCATTCAGGGAGCTGACAAATGAGTGGCGAAGCCGTGCACGACCATTCCCACGACCACGCTGCGCCAGTCGCGCCCGGCAGCATGCTCACCAGCCGCGAGCAGCGCAGCGCAGCCCGTCAGTTGACGCTGGCCATGCTTGCCCTGGGCTTGCTCGCGCTGGGACTGGTCTGGCGATTCTTCTCGCCCGAGCAGGTCGGCGTCAGCCAGCTGCTGTTGGGCGCCGCCTCGCTGTTGGTGGCCATCCCGGTGGTCAGCGCCGGCTGGCACAGCTTGCGGTACCCGAGTCTGCACGGCATTACCGACCAACTGATCGCACTGGCCATGTTGGGCGCCTGGGCGACGGGCGATCTGATGACCGCCGCGTTGCTGCCCATCATCATGATCTTCGGCCACGTGCTGGAGGAGCGCAGCGTGATTGGCTCCCAGGAAGCCATTCAGTCACTGGGCCGTCTGACCCGCAGCCATGCCCGACTGATCGATAAGGATGGCGCGATCCGTGAGGTCGACAACGGCACGCTGGTGGCGGGTGATCGCGTCGAAGTGCGCGCCGGTGACCGCGTACCGGCTGACGGCTTGGTGATTTCCGGGCAGGCGAGCCTCGATACCGCGCCCATTACCGGCGAGTCCGTCCCGCTCGAAGCGCGCGCTGGTATGGAAGTGTTTGGTGGCGCTATCAACCTCGACGGGCTGCTGCGCATCGAGGTGACGCGCATTGGCAACGAGTCGACCCTGGGCAAGGTCATCGCGCTGATGCAAAGCGCTGAGCGCTCCAAGCCGCCTATTACTCGCCTGCTGGAAAAGTACGCCGGCAGCTACATGGTTCTGGTGCTGCTCATTGCGGCCGTGACCTGGTTCATCACCAATAACGCGCAGGCCATGCTGGCGGTGTTGGTCGCCGCGTGTCCCTGCGCGTTGGTGCTGTCGGCGCCGGCGACGGCCATCGCCGGGATTGCTGTTGCGGCGCGGCACGGCATTCTGATCCGCAGCTCGGCCTTTCTTGAAGAGCTGGCCGACCTCACTTCGCTCGTCGTCGACAAGACCGGCACGCTGACCTACGGCAGTTTGCGTCTGCAATCGGTCCAGGCCGAGGAGGGCGCGGGCGACGATGTCATCGCGCTGGCGGCAAGCCTGGGTTCGGCGAGCAGTCACCCGGTCAGTCGCGCGCTGGCGACGTTGGTGGACAAGGATCATTTGCTCGCGCTGGACGACATTCGTGAGCGCCAGGGCCTGGGCGTCGTTGCGCAGACCGCCCGGGGTGAAGCCGCGTTGGGGCGGCCTGAGCTGTTCGCGCAGCTGGGCATTGCGACCTCGCCGGTTCCCGATCATGACGGCCTGATTGCCGGGCTCGCGGTAAATGGCCACTTCCTGGCCTGGCTGCTGCTGGCCGACAGCCTCAAGCCCGAGGCACGTCAGGCGCTGAGTGAATTGCGCGAGCTGGGCTTGGGTCGGCAGTTGTTGCTCACGGGCGATCGACAAAGCGTCGCCGACAGCTTGGGTCATGAGGTCGGCATCAGCGACATCCATGCTCAGGCGTTGCCCGAGGACAAGCTCAATCGGGTCATGAGCGAGATCAAAAAGGGCTTCCGTCCGATGGTCGTCGGCGATGGCATCAACGATTCGCTGGCGCTGAAAGCCGGGGTGGTTGGCGTCGCGATGGGGGCGGGTGGGGCGGATATTGCGTTGGCCTCCGCCGACATCGTATTGATCGGCAGCGACCTGCGCCGCTTGGGCACTTGTGTGCGACTGAGCCGACAGTGCCGCCACACCTTGCAGGTGAACGTGATCATCGGACTGGGCTGGACGCTGGCTATCGTCGCCATGGCGGCTTTCGGTGTGCTGGGTGCTGCAGGCGCCATGATCGCTGCGGTCTTGCATAACCTCAGCACGCTGCTGGTGCTTGGCAATGCCGGGCGACTGCTGCGTTTTCACGAGCCCATCGCGAAGTTTCACAAACCCTCCTAAGCCGCATTCCCCGGCGCCTGCACCGAAAGCGCCGGGTTAGAGGGCTCCACTAAGTATTAAAATCCGCTTGAGCTTTGAAGAACTCTGTTACAAATTAACTTCAGTCTTGTTCGGGGTGCTCCATTTGCAGGCGTCACGTTGGCTCGAATTCTGGGGCTCAAGGTCGTACCCGTCGTAGATTCGTCGTCGTTCATACAAGCCGATCGCCTGACGGCTCCTTATCCGGAGTCGGTTATGGACTACCCTTTTCCGTGTAGCTGGATCAGGGGGATTTCATATGCTCGCGCAACTTCCACCGGCGTTACAGAACCTGCATCTACCGCTGCGTCTCAAGCTCTGGGACGGCAACGAGCTTGATTTGGGCAGTGATCCCCGCGTCACGATCGTGGTCAAGGACCCGTCGCTGGCGTCCGATTTCAGCCACCCCAGCCTGGGACTGCTAGGCAGCGCCTTCGTCGAGGGTCGGCTGGAACTGGAAGGCTCGATCAGCGAAGTGATCCGGGTGTGCGATGAGCTGACCAAGGCGCTGCTGGACGAGGACGACGACAATCTCCCTGTGCGCACCGAGCACGACAAGACCACCGACGCCGCGTCGATTTCCTACCACTACGACCTCTCCAATGACTTCTACCGCCTGTGGCTGGACCGGGAGATGGTCTACTCCTGCGCGTATTTCAAGACCGGCAACGAGAGCCTTGAACAGGCGCAACAGAACAAGTTTCACCACCTGTGCCGCAAGCTGCGCCTCAAACCGGGGGAGTACTTGCTCGACGTCGGCTGTGGCTGGGGAGGGCTCTCCCGGTTTGCTGCCAGTGAGTACGGCGTCAAGGTGTTCGGCATCACGTTAAGCCGCGAGCAACTGGCGCTGGCCCGGGAGCGGATGCGCGCAGACGGTCTGCAGGACCGCGTCGAACTGCAGCTGCTCGACTACCGGGATCTGCCCAAGGACGGCCGTTTCGACAAGGTTGTCAGCGTTGGCATGTTCGAGCATGTCGGCCACGCCAATCCCGAGCTGTACTCGAAATGCCTGTTTGATGCGGTGAAGGAGGGCGGTCTGGTGATGAACCACGGCATCACTGCCAAACACACCGATGGGCGACCTGTCGGGCGTGGCGCAGGGGAGTTCATTGATCGCTATGTGTTTCCCAACGGCGAGCTGCCGCACCTGTCGATGATCACTGCTTTCATCAGTGAGGCCGGTCTGGAGGTGGTCGATGTGGAAAGTCTGCGCCTGCACTACGCCAAGACGCTCGAGCACTGGAGCGCCCGTCTGGAGGAGAAGCTCAACGTCGCTGCGGCGATGGTGCCGGAGCAGGCGCTGAGGATCTTTCGGTTGTATTTGGCTGGCTGCGCGTATGCGTTTTCCAAGGGCTGGATCAACCTGCACCAGATCCTGGCAGTCAAGCCGCATGCGGATGGGAGCCATAACTTGCCGCTGACGCGGGATGATCTGTACAGGTGATCGCCTGAAGCCCTTGGGAGTCAGCTCACTCCCACAGCCCATGGACAGGCACTCAGAGGATGGGCGAAATCAATCTGGCGACCCGCATTCCCAGCTGCTGCAGGTTGTGGGTCTCTTTGCTTTCTTCGCTGGAAATTTCGCGTGAGAGAGCGAAGTCGGCGATCAACATGGTTTCGACTTCGCGTGCGAAGTCCTCGTCCACCGTCAGCAGCATGAGTTCGAAGTTGAGCCGGAACGAACGGTTGTCCAGGTTGGCGCTGCCGATCGCCGAGATCGCGTTATCCACCAGCACCACCTTCTGGTGCAGGAAGCCGGGCTTGTAGCGAAAGATACGCACGCCTGCGCGCACGGCTTCAAACGCAAACAGGCTGGAGGCGGCGTACACCGTGTAGTGGTCAGGACGCGACGGCAGCAGCAGGCGCACATCGACGCCGCGCAGTACTGCCAGTCTCAGCGCAGCGGAAACCGCTTCATCGGGAATGAAATACGGAGTGGTGATCCACACCCGTTCGGTGGCCGCGTGAATGGCTTCTACGAAGAACAGCGAGCAGGTTTCCTGCGCATCAGCCGGGCCGCTGGCGAGTAACTGGCACAGCACGCCGTCTTCCGGGTAACTGTCCGGCAGGATCAGCGGCGGGATTTCACGAGTCGCCCAGAACCAGTCCTCGGCGAACGATTCCTGCAGACACGCCACCACAGGTCCGACAACGCTAACGTGGGTATCGCGCCACGGCGCCAGCGGCGGCTTGAGGCCCAAGTATTCATCGCCCACGTTGTGCCCGCCAACGAAGCCTTTGACGCCGTCAACCACCACGATCTTGCGATGGTTACGGAAGTTGATCTGGAAGCGCGTCAGCCAGCCGCCTCGTGTGGCGAAGGCCTTGATCTGCACGCCACCGGCACGCAGTTTGTCGATGTAGCGCGCCGGCAATGCATGGCTGCCGATTCGGTCGTATAGCACATGAATCGCTACGCCTTCAGCGGCTTTTTCCAGCAACAGCCCTTGCAGGCGCCGACCGAGATCATCGTCGTGGATGATGAAAAACTGCACGAACACCACGTGTTTGGCACCTTTTATCGCCTCGAAGATCGCGCCAAACGTTTCATCACCGTTGATCAACAGCTTCACTTCATTGTTCGCCAGGCACGGCATTCGTCCCAGTTTTGGCATCGCGCGCAGGGAGCGATAAGCGTCCGAGCGCCGCGCGGCCACCGCTTCTTCAATCCATGGCTTCCAGTTGAAATCGGCGATCGCCGCGCGCATTTCCGTGTTGGCCTGACGCCGCGCCTTGATGTAGGCATCGAACGTACTCCTCCCGAAAACCAGATACGGAATCAGTGCGACATAGGGAATGAAGATGAGCGGCATCGCCCAAGCGATTGAGCCTTGGGCCGTACGCACAGTGAGTAAGGCGTGGATAGCTGCGACAATGCCCAGCAGGTGAGTGAAACCCAGCAAATAGCCAAAGAAATACGGGCTGTGGTAATCCATGCGCAACCTTGTGCCATAAGCTTATTGGTGTCTAACAGACCACACCGCACCGGGATTGTCGCTATTTTATTGAGCCTGCAACTGGCTGCCCGATCTGCCGTCTAACCGTCATCGTTCAGTGACCTGCAAGCAGGTCGCATCAAGATGCCCAAGAGTCATTAAAGGAAACCCGATTCATGAAAAAGCGCGTACTGGCGTTGATGGTTTGTCTGACTGCGCCCTTCGCCCAGGCACAGGTGTTGCAGCCTGGACTGTGGGAGCTGAGCTCAAGCAACATGCAGGTGGACGGCCAGCAGATGCCGGACTTGCAGGTGATGCTTTCTCAACTGCAGATGATGGCGCCGCAGCAGCGGGCGGCCATGGAACAAATGCTGGAAAAACAAGGCGTTACTCTGGGCGGGAAGGGCGTTCGTATTTGCCTTACTCAGGAGCAGGTCAAAAATGAGCAGATTCCGCTGACAGATCCCAAGTCGGGCTGCACCCAGCAGATCACCGAACGTACCGGCGCTACCTGGAAATTCAAGTTCAGCTGCCCTCGCGCCCAAGGCACTGGCACCGCACAGTTTCTCAGCGATCGTGAGTTCAACACCCACGTCATTGGCTCTTTCAACGCGACAGGCCAGCAGCAGAATGGCAGCATGGACACGCGCGCCGTTTGGCTGGGTCAGCAGTGCGGCACTGTAAAACCGAGGACCTGATTTACCCCGCTTGTTAAGCGCCCTGACTGTGTCAGGGCGTTTTTGTTTGTGCAGAAAGCAGACTGTGTTCCACGTGGAACATCTTGCTGTTTTACATGAGCTTTTCTGTCTTAGGCGTTGAACACGCTCATTAAAAATCCCGCCAATATTATAAAAAGCTTCATCTTCGCCCGATAATCCCGCTGTTATATTGTAACTAATGCACTCTATCTCTGAGCCGGGATGCTCTTCGCCATCGGAACGTGCCATGCACCGACGTCAACTGCTGCTCAACATGCTTTTGGCCAGCGCCGCCTTTGCGCTTCCATTCTCAGTCAACGCGACGCAGATCCGAAACGCCCGTCTGTGGCGTTCCGATAGCAAGCTGCGTCTCGTGTTCGATCTCAGCGGCCCGGTGCAGTACAAGACCTTCACGCTCAGCGCGCCTGAGCGGATCATCATCGACGTCAGCGGCGCCCGGCTTGAGGGCAACTTCAGTCAGCTGGCGCTTGAAAACACGCCGATCAAATCCATTCGTTCCGGCCACTTCGGCCAGAGCGATACCCGCATCGTCCTCGATCTCACATCACCCGTTCAGATCAACAGTTTCCTGCTGGGCCCAGAGGGCGCGCAGGGAAACCGGCTGGTTCTGGATCTGGGGCATGACGTGCTTTCCCGTCCTCCTGTTCAGCTGGCTGCAGCCGCACCGTTGATAAAAGAGCCGCCCGCGCAGTCCACGGGAAGAGACCGTTCCAAGCGCGACATCATGGTGGTCGTCGACGCAGGCCACGGTGGCAAGGACCCTGGCGCTGTTGGCTCGAAGGGTGAGCGGGAGAAGGACGTCGTGCTGTCCATCGCGCAGTTGCTCGCCAAGCGTTTGAAGCGCGAGAAGGGCTTTGATGTGCGCCTGGTTCGCAACGACGATTTCTTCGTTCCGCTGCGCAAGCGCGTCGACTTCGCGCGCAAATACAACGCTGACATGTTCATCTCGGTCCACGCCGACGCGGCGCCTCGGTTGACGGCTTCCGGCGCGTCTGTGTTTGCTTTGTCGGAGAACGGCGCGACATCCGCGACGGCGCGCTTCATGGCCCAGCGTGAAAACGGTGCAGACCTGATCGGTGCGACCAGCCTGTTGAACCTGAAAGACAAGGACCCGATGCTGGCCGGGGTGATTCTCGACATGTCGATGAACGCGACGATCGCTGCCAGCCTGGACTTGGGTCACACCGTACTGGGCAGCCTGGAAGGGATCACGACGCTGCACCAGAAACGCGTGGAGCAGGCCGGTTTTGCGGTGCTGAAGTCGCCGGATGTACCGTCGATTCTGGTCGAGACCGGTTTCATATCCAACAGCCGCGACAGTCAGCGCCTTGTTACTGCGCGCCATCAACAGGCCGTGGCCGATGGTTTGTTTGATGGCATGAAGCGCTACTTCGAACGCAATCCGCCGGCAGGCTCGTACGTGGCCTGGCGGCAAGAGCAAAAGGCGAATGAGGCGTTGGTCTAAGGATCGCGATGCCGAACGGCGGGGGGAGCAGATTGACTCTCCCCGGAAACGGGTCAGCCGTGTAGCTCACCGACAACCCATCACCCGGTCGCAGGTGATCTTGGTCCGGCTCCCGCTCGAACTCGACACCCGACTGATTGTTGTCCAGCCCACTTTCTGGGTATATCCCACCCAAGTCTCGCCGTCTGACGCCAGCCCGGTAAAAAACGTCAGCGAACCGTACCGGCTGTTGGTCTGCGCCCAGCGGCGCTTGCCCGCGCTTTCGAAACCGCGCACGAACATGGTTTCCCCCGCCATTGCGACGCTGTACGTGTTGTTGTCGGCATCGATGCAGGCCAACAGCGTCGCGGTGCGCGTGCACAACGCCTTGTCCAGCCTGGGCGAGGGCGGCAGGGCGAACGCCTGTGTGCTGAGCAACAGCGAACAGCCTGCCAACGACCAAAACAACCGATTCATGAAGCTGCCTCAAAAAAGATTAGCGCCTGCGTATCGTTATACTATAACGTAAAAAGCGAACGCATTCGCACTCTGGTGAAACCTTCATGAACCGCCTTCCCGTTACCGTTCTTTCCGGCTTCCTTGGCGCGGGCAAAAGCACGCTGCTGAACCACATCCTGCGCAATCGCGACAACTTGCGCGTCGCCGTCATCGTCAACGACATGAGCGAGATCAACATCGACGGGAGCGAGGTTCAGCGGGACGTCAGCCTCAATCGGGCGGAAGAAAAGCTGGTGGAGATGAGCAACGGCTGCATCTGCTGCACCCTGCGCGAAGACTTGCTGGAAGAGGTCAGCCGGCTCGCCCATGAGGGTCGTTTCGACTACCTGTTGATCGAGTCCACCGGTATTTCCGAGCCGCTTCCCGTGGCCGAGACCTTTACCTTTCGCGATGAGCAGGGCCGGAGCCTGGCCGATGTCGCCCGACTCGACACCATGGTAACGGTGGTCGATGGCCTGAACTTCCTGCAGGACTTCAACGCCGCAGAAAGCCTGGCCTCCCGCGGCGAGACGCTGGGCGAGGACGACGAGCGCGCGATCACTGATCTGCTGATTGAGCAGGTGGAGTTCGCTGACGTGATCCTGATCAGCAAGATCGACCTGATCAGCTCCACCGATCGCCGAGAGTTGATGGCGATTTTGCGCCGCCTCAATAGCCAGGCGGAGATTCTGCCGATGGTCATGGGCGCCGTGCCGCTGAGTAAGATACTCGACACGGGCCGTTTCGACTTCGAGCGCGCGGCCCAGGCACCGGGCTGGCTCAAGGAATTGCGTGGCGAGCACACGCCGGAGAGCGAAGAATATGGCATCGCGTCCACGGCTTATCGGGCGCGTCGGCCTTTTCACCCCCAACGCTTTTTCGACTTCCTGAATGCGCCGTGGGAAAACGGACGACTGCTGCGCTCGAAGGGCTTTTTCTGGCTCGCCAGCAAACACGAGGACGCGGGCAGTTGGTCCCAGGCAGGCGGCTTGATGCGTCATGGTTTTGCCGGTCGTTGGTGGCGCTTTGTGCCCAAGGCGCAGTGGCCGCAGGACGACGAAAGCACACAAGTGATCATGCGCAGCTGGGAGGCGGAGACCGGCGATTGCCGTCAGGAACTGGTGTTCATCGGGCAGAACATCGACTTCGCTCGGCTGGCTGCGGAGCTGGATGAATGCTTGCTGACGGACGCCGAGATGGCGGCCGGCGTTGCAGACTGGCGCTCAATGCCTGATCCGTTTGGCGACTGGTACGGCGATGCGGCTTGACCCCCCTCAGTCTTACGGCGTTTTCCAGATGCCTTGGCTCTGTTGCTCGCAGAACGGTTTGAGAAACGCTGCGTCGCTGGCCACGCCGTAATAGTGAATGTTCTGCCGATAAGGCATATTGGCCACCTGCGCGTTGCTGCACTGGCCAAATGACCCGGCAGGGCATTGTTCCGAGTAGGTGACGTCGGTTTTCTGATCCTTGAGCTGGGGTTTGCAGAAACCGTTATGGAACAGGTCTGGCGGGATGTTCAGATTCTCCTGACAGACTTTCACGTCCACTCGCTCGCCTTGGCTGTGCACGACGCACGACTCGGCCAAGACCTGCGTCGACGTTATTACCGAAAGCACCCACGCCAGCCGCACCGGCAGCCAGATTGCTCGCATTAATTACCTCCGTCAGCGCTCCTCTCGGGAGAGCGATTAAAAGAATGGCCGACATGCTGCAGAACATCCCCACTCATGTCATCGCTGGCCCGCTAGGTGCCGGCAAGACGAGCCTGATCAGGCATCTTCTTGAGCAGAAACCTGCGCACGAGCGCTGGGCTGTGCTGATCAATGAGTTCGGCCAGATCGGCCTGGATGCTGCGCTGCTGACGACCGGCGATGATGGTATCGCACTTGGCGAAGTGGCTGGCGGTTGCCTGTGCTGCGTCAATGGCGCGCCTTTTCAGATTGGCCTCGGCCGGCTGTTGCGCAAGGCCAGGCCGGATCGCTTGCTCATTGAGCCCTCCGGGCTGGGCCATCCGGTCCAGTTGATCAAGCAATTACACGAGGCGCCCTGGATCGGAGTGCTGGCGATCCAGCCCAGTGTCATGGTGCTCGACGCTCAGGCACTCGCCCACGGCAAGGTGCTGCCTGATACCCAGCGAGAAGCGCTGGCGCAGGCGGGTCTGCTGGTGTTGAACAAGTCTGAAGGACTGGACGCCTCGACGCGTAAGGCGATTGCCGATGCGCTGCCTGATCGCCTGCTGCGCTGGACCGACCACGGCGTATTGTCTCTGGACTCCTTGCCTGGCATTGAGGTCAGCGCTCACGCTGGCTTGGACAATCCGGCCATCCCCCGGTCATTGGCGCAACTCCCCGCAGCGTGGGCGGACCCGATGACGCCTGTCTGCCTGAGCCAGCAGCAGGCCGAAGGCTGGAGCATTGGCTGGCGCTGGCACCCTGAGCGGGTGTTCGATGCGGCAGGGGTGCAAGCCTGGCTGCAACCATTGGGCTGGCGGCGCGCTAAGCTGGTTATCCACAGCGAGAAGGGGTGGATCTCAGGCAATGCGCTGAACGGGAGTTCGCTGGAATGGGCGTCGAGTGAGTGGCGCAGAAACTCGCGCCTTGAGCTGATCTTCGACGGGCCTCAGGACGAGGCCGTTTTGCAGGCAGCGCTGGCGGGCTGTCTGCTCTAAAGCGAGTTATCCACAGAGGATCACTGCTTCCACTTGTTGTGTTCCTGACGCCACTGGCTCAGCTGAATGATCTCGGCGGTGGGCTTTGGGTCTTTGATCTCGAACGGGTAGGGCGCCAGTTCGATCTGCGCCGCATGGGCACCGAACATGGTGATCGTGCCGGGATGGCGATGCTCACCCGTGACCGTGAACTCGAAGTTATAAATCCGCGCCAGGCGCTTTCGGCCTTCGTTGTCGCGCTTGAAGGCGAGTCGCTTCAGCGCCACGTTGCCGTCGAGCAATTCAAGCTCAAGCTTGGCGCAGTGCTGTTTGACGCGGTCGAGCGCCCGCTCACGCAGGCCATGGGCGTGCCACAGCCAGGCACCGGCCGTCGCCAGCAGCATGAGGACGAAAATGTTGCCCAGGGTCAGCATGGAAAAAGAACTCCAACAGAAGGCTTGCAGCTTAACTGCGTCGGGTGACAGACAGCCATAGCCGGAAAGTTTAATTTCGCTTCACTTCGTCCGGCATCGCCACTACTGTGCCTTCCCGGTCTCAGGAACCTGTCATGAAACGTACGCCCCATCTACTCGCCATCCAGTCGCATGTCGTGTTTGGTCACGCCGGCAACAGCGCAGCCGTGTTCCCTATGCAGCGTATCGGCATCAATGTCTGGCCGTTGAATACCGTTCAGTTCTCCAACCACACTCAGTATGGACACTGGGCGGGCGAAGTCCTGGCGCCGCAGCAGATTCCCGCGTTGGTCGAGGGGATTGCCGCGATTGGCGAACTGGGTAATTGCGATGCGGTGCTGTCGGGTTATCTGGGGAGCGCAGCGCAAGGACGGGCGATTCTGAGCGCCGTCACACAGATCAAACGCGCCAATCCGCGCGCGCTGTATTTGTGTGATCCGGTAATGGGGCACCCGGAGAAGGGCTGCATCGTGCCGCAGGATGTCAGCGATTTCCTGCTGGACGAAGCCGCTGCGGTCGCCGACTTTCTGTGTCCGAATCAGCTGGAGCTGGACAGCTTCTCCGGCCGCAAACCTGAATCGTTGCTCGACTGTGTGGCCATGGCGCGGGCGTTGCTGGCCCGAGGCCCCAAGGCGGTGGTGGTCAAGCACTTGGCCTATCCGGGGAAACCTGCGGACGGCTTTGAAATGCTGCTGGTGACCGAACACGAAACCTGGCACCTGCGCCGGCCGCTTCTTGCGTTCCCTCGACAGCCAGTCGGTGTCGGCGACCTGACATCCGGGCTGTTTCTGTCCCGGATTCTGCTGGGTGACGACCTGCGCCGCGCGTTCGAATTCGCGGCGTCAGCGGTGCATGAAGTGCTGCTGGAGACCCAGGCCTGCGGCAGCTATGAGCTGGAACTGGTGCGCGCGCAGGACCGAATCGCCCATCCGCGCGTCAGGTTCGAAGCGGTCCGGCTGTAAGCCGAATCCGGTGCTGGCTTAAACCGGCTCATCCTTTATTTCACGATAGCGCTTCTCCAGTTCCTGACGGATCTGGCGGCGTTGTTGTGCCTGCACGTAACGGCGCTTGTCTTCGCTGTTGGCCGGCGTCAGTGGCGGTACGCTGGCAGGTTTGCGCTGGTCATCCACCGCCACCATGGTGAAGAAGCAGCTGTTGGTGTGACGAACCGAGCGCTCGCGGATGTTTTCGGTCACCACCTTGATGCCCACCTCCATGGACGTATTGCCGGTGTAGTTGACCGACGCCAGGAAGGTGACCAACTCGCCGACATGAATCGGCTCACGGAAAATCACCTGATCCACCGACAGCGTCACGACATAGCGTCCTGCGTAACGGCTCGCGCACGCGTAGGCGACTTCGTCGAGGTACTTCAGCAGCGTCCCGCCGTGCACGTTGCCGGAGAAGTTGGCCATGTCCGGGGTCATCAATACAGTCATCGACAGCTGGGCGTTTCCGGGTTCCATAGCGTGCTCACGGTCTAAAAGGGTCAAAAGGCACCTTGCTCAGGTGCTCGAATGCAGATTGGCTACAAAACCATCGATACCGGGACGCCAACGGCCGCTCCGCCGTCACGCCCCGCACCCATCTGTTTCCATATATTGCACTGGCTTTTCGCGCTTTTGTGCGGTGTTAACCTGCTGAAGCCCTTGGATGGGGTAAATCCTGCGTCTCAGTCGGAATATTCAGACTTCGTTGGCGATTTTTCGTACAGCAATCGTCTCTTTTCGGACGGACACGCGCATTTCACCGATCGCCAGCAGGAGCAGCGCCCATGCATGCCATCAGTTTCATTCAAGACTTGGCGGTGATCATGCTCGTGGCTGGCGTCGTAACGGTGGTGTTTCATCGGCTCAAGCAACCTGTGGTGCTCGGCTATATCGTCGCCGGCTTCATCATCGGCCCGCACACGCCGCCGTTCGGCCTCATTCACGACGAAGACACCATCAAGACCCTTGCCGAGCTCGGCGTGATCTTCCTGATGTTCTGCCTCGGTCTGGAATTCAGCCTGCGCAAACTGTTCAAGGTGGGCGCGACGGCGTTTATTGCCGCGTTTCTCGAAATCATGCTGATGATCTGGATCGGTTACGAAATCGGCCAGTTCTTCGCCTGGAACACCATGGACTCACTGTTCCTCGGTGCCATTCTGGCGATCTCGTCCACCACCATCATCGTCAAAGCCCTCAACGACCTGAAGATGAAAAACCAGCGCTTTGCCCAGCTGATCTTTGGCGTGCTTATCGTTGAAGACATCCTTGGCATTGGCATCATCGCGCTGTTATCGGGCATCGCCGTGAGCGGCACGGTCAGCTCCGGCGAGGTGTTTTCCACGGTGGGCAAGCTCTCGCTGTTCATGATTGTCGCGCTGGTCATCGGCATTCTGGTGGTGCCGCGAGTGCTGGCCTACGTGGCGAAGTTCGAAAGCAACGAGATGCTGCTGATCACGGTGCTGGGCCTGTGCTTCGGGTTTTGCCTGCTGGTGGTCAAACTCGAATACAGCATGGTTCTGGGCGCCTTTCTCATCGGTGCGATCATGGCCGAATCAAGGCAACTGGCGAAGATCGAGCACCTGGTCGAGCCCATTCGTGACATGTTCAGCGCGATCTTTTTCGTCGCGATCGGCTTGATGATCGATCCGAACATTCTGCTCGATTACGCCTGGCCCATCGCGGTGATCACTGTCGCCGTGGTACTGGGCAAGATGATTTCCTGCGGGTTGGGCGCCTTTATCGCCGGCAACGACGGCAAGACCTCACTGCGGGTGGGCATGGGGCTGTCACAGATCGGCGAATTCTCCTTCATCATTGCAGCGCTAGGGATGACGCTGCAGGTCACCAGCGACTTTCTCTATCCGGTCGCGGTGGCAGTCTCCGCAATCACGACGCTATTGACGCCTTACCTCATCCGCGCAGCAGACCCGCTGTCGCACACGCTGGGCGCTATTGTTCCTGCACGCATGGCGCGGGTGTTTGGCCTGTACGGAGAGTGGCTGCGCAGCATTCAGCCGCAGGGGCAGGGCGCGGTGCTGGCGGCGATGATCCGCAAGATCCTGCTGCAAGTCGGGATCAATCTGGCGCTGGTCATCGCCATCTTCTTCACAGGGGCATTCTTTGCGGAGCGGATTGGCGTTTATTTCAGCGACTGGGTCAGCGATGTCGGACAGCAAAAAGCCTGGATCTGGGGCGCTTCATTGCTACTGTCGCTGCCGTTTCTGATCGCGGCTTATCGCAAGCTCAAGGCGCTGTCGATGCTGCTGGCAGAGATGGGCGTGAAGCCGGAGATGGCGGGCAGGCACACAGCACGCGTCCGTCGGGTGATCGCCGAGGTGATCCCGTTGCTGTCATTGATGGTGATTTTTCTGCTCATAGCATTACTGTCATCCAGCATGCTGCCGACGCGTGAATGGCTGATGCTGATTGTCGTCGTGGCGGCCGTGGTGGCTGCCGTGCTGTGGCGCTGGTTCATCCGGGTGCACACGCGCATGCAGATCGCGTTGCTCGAGACCCTGGGCAATCACCCTGAGCCCTGAGTTCTGAATCAGCCTTGAGGTTCGGGCCTAAAGGCTGATTCAGCAGAGCGGTGTGCGTCTCAGCTTTCCAGCCAGACGTCCCGCGCCCAGTGCCAGACGGATTCCCAGTTTTCTTCGATGACGATTTCTTCCTCGCCAGACCACAGCACCACAGTGCCGTCTTCTTCAACGCAGTAGTAATCCTCGCCGTCCTGACAGATCGGGATCAGCTCGCGGGGCACGCCGATGTCCCAGGCGGTCGCTGCCACTTCCGGCAGATACGTATGCGAACCCGGATCAGTAACCGTGACGGGCTCAAGGCTGCCGTAGACCACGTCGCTTACGGTCAGCAAGAACTCCTTGAAGACGAAGGGGATATTGATGAACAGCTGCTCCTCAACCTCGACCAGCTGATCTTCATCAGGCAGCTCAAGCGGGACAGGGACCGGTTCATTGGCTTCACGGAGTTGTTCGATGACTTCTTCCACGACGTGGATCCTCTAACGATTTGCGCGGGTTATACAGTAGCTCAAAGGCATCGCCAAATTAACTTGGCTTCTATAAAAAGCAGAACCCCGGAACATGTCCGGGGTTCATTTGCAGCGGCCCAGCGGTATTAGCCGTTCTGGCGGATACCTGCCACCAGCCAAGGCTGGTTGTCGCCCTGGGCGCGCTCCATGTTCCAGCTCTCGCTGAACACTTCGCCCTGATCAAAGCGCGACGTTTTCGACACACCGTTAAACGTCAGCGTGGCGATGGTCTTGTCGGCGCGATCATCCAGACCCTCAAGTTGCACAGTGAGGTTGTCGATGAACGTGGACTGGAAGCCTTCACCCAGATCCGCGCGTTCTTTTTTCAGGAACTGCAGCATCTGCGGGGTCACGAACTCGGAGATCTTGTCCATCTCGTTCGCGTCCCAGTGCTGTTGCAGCGACTGGAAGTGGCTGCGGGCCGCTTCAATAAAGCGTTCTTCGTTGAACCAGGCCGGCGCATTGATCACCGGACGGGCTGCCGCTGCTGAAGCGGAACCGCCGAAGATAGAATTCTGTGCTGGTTGTGGCTGCTCTGAGGTTTCACGCTGATAAGGAGCACCAGCGGGGGCCATCTGCGGCTGCTGTTTGCGCCGACGCGCCGCGATGAAGCGGAAGATCACGAAGGCGATGATCGCCATGATCAGGATGTCGAAGAACTGCATGCCCTGGAAGCCACCGCCCATGAACATGGAGGCCAGAAGACCACCGGCGGCGAGACCGGCCAATGGGCCCAGCCATTTGGAAGCACCGCCCGCAGCAGGCGCAGGACGGCCGGCGGAATTAGGTGCAGCGGCAGGAGCAGAAGGAGCTGTCTGACGCGCCTGGTGACTTGGCGCCGAGCCCATGCTCTTGCCACCACCGAAACGCGCAGCATTGACATCGAGGCTCATGGTGAGCCCGATCATCATTGCCAAAGCGATGCTAAGAAAACGTTGCATAAGGGAATTCCCGTTTGTGGATTGCACGCGCGCCATGTTGCACAGGACAAATGGGGATGACCAGCGGCCATATGTTTCCGGCTTTTGCGTGAATCTTCACCTGCCTGTCCTACTTGGGTTGTAGGCAGGTGAAGAAAGTTCTGTAGGAAAGATGGGGGGTGGATGTGGGAATGCAAGGGGTGCATCAACGCATCGTCAGTTGTCGATTACACCGGCTCGAGCTTCGCGTACCCCAGCATCAGCCACTTGCTGCCTTCCGAGAAGTTCACCTGAACCCGAGCCTGAGCGCCTGATCCCTCGAAGTTGAGGATCACGCCCTCACCGAACACCGCGTGCTGCACGTGCTGACCCAGGGAGAACTGGCTCTGCGGAATGGCTTCGCCATCGAACAGACGACTCGGGGCCATGGTTTTGGAACCGCCGAACGGACGGGTCACGCTGTTGGACAGCCGCACTTCCTGAATCAGATTTGGCGGGACCTCCCGCACGAAGCGCGAGACCTTGTTGTAGGTTTCGCTTCCGTACAGGCGTCGGGTTTCTGCATACGTCATCACCAGATGCTGCATGGCGCGGGTGATGCCCACGTAAGCCAGACGACGCTCTTCTTCCAGACGGCCCGGCTCTTCCAGGCTCATCTTGTGCGGAAACAGGCCTTCTTCCATGCCCACCAGGAACACGTACGGAAACTCCAGACCCTTGGCACTGTGCAGCGTCATCAACTGAATGCTGTCTTCGTGCTCGTCCGCCTGCGTATCGCCTGCCTCCAGTGAGGCATGGCCAAGGAAGGCCGCCAGCGGCGTCAGGTCTTCCTCTTCGTCGCTGTTCTCGAAGGCGCGCGCGGCGCTGACCAGTTCCTCAAGGTTTTCCACCCGGGCCTGGCCTTTCTCGCCTTTCTCTTCCTTGTGGTACGTGATCAGGCCGGACTGCTCGATGACCGTTTGGGTCATCAGATGCAGCGGCATGTCCGCAGCCTTGGCGGCAAGGTTTTCGATCAGTTCGATGAACGCACCCAGCGCGCCCGCTGCACGACCGGTCAAGCCTTTGTTGGCGACCAGCAGGCGCATGGCTTCCCACATGGAAACATCGGCATGGCGCGCATGCTCGCGAATCGCTTCGACAGTTTTCTCGCCAATGCCGCGCGGAGGGACGTTGATGACCCGCTCCAGCGCCGAATCGTTACCGCGTCCGTCCAGCAGGCGCATATACGCCATGGCGTTCTTGATTTCAGCGCGTTCGAAGAATCGCTGGCCACCGTAGATACGGTACGGGATGCGCTCGCGCAGCAAGGCTTCTTCAAGGACCCGCGACTGGGCGTTTGAGCGGTACAGAATGGCGATGTCGCTGCGCGCCAGGCCAGTCTTGATCGCGCTTTCGATGGTCTCGACCACGTAGCGCGCTTCGTCGTGTTCGTTGAACGCGGCATAAAGGTTGATCAGCTCGCCATCGCCGACGTCCGTCCACAGCTCTTTGCCCAGACGGCCTGTGTTGTTGACGATCAAGCCGTTGGCGGCCTTGAGGATGCTCGCGGTGGAGCGATAGTTTTGCTCCAGGCGAATGGTCTCGGTGTCGGGGAAGTCTTCGGAATACTGATGAATATTCTCGATCTTCGCGCCGCGCCAGCCGTAGATGGACTGGTCGTCGTCGCCGACCACCATCAGGCTGTCGCCACCCTGGGCGAGCAGGCGCAACCAGGCGTATTGAACGGCGTTGGTGTCCTGGAATTCGTCCACCAGCACATGACGGAAGCGACGCTGGTAGTGCGCAAGCAGGCTCGGGTTGTCGCGCCACAGGTCCAGCGCGCGGAGCAACAGCTCGGAGAAGTCGATGACGCCGGCGCGCTGACAGGCCGCTTCATACGCCTCGTAGACCGACTTCATGGTCGTCAGAAACAGGTCGCCCGAGGCCTGAATGTGTTTGGGACGTAGCCCCTCGTCCTTCTGCCCGTTGATGAACCACTGCGCCTGCCGTGCCGGCCAGCGCTGCTCATCCAGATTCAGCTCGCGCATGACGCGCTTGACCAGTCGCTGCTGGTCGTCGCTGTCGAGGATCTGGAAGCTCTGATTCAGACCCGCTTCCTGCCAGTGCGCCCGCAGCAGCCGGTGCGCAAGGCCGTGGAAAGTGCCCACCCACATGCCGGCCGGGTTGATACCCATCAACTGCTCGATGCGATGGCGCATCTCGGCAGCGGCCTTGTTGGTGAACGTCACCGACAGGATCGAGTGCGGCGAGGCGTTCTCAACCTGGATCAACCAGGCGATACGGTGCACCAGCACACGGGTTTTGCCGGAACCAGCGCCGGCCAGGACCAACTGACGACCCACGGAGGCAGCTACGGCCTGGCGTTGGGCATCGTTGAGGGAGTTAAGCAGAAGGGAGAGGTCATCGCGCATCGGGGCATTCTAGGGTGCCGTGAGGGCGTGGGCAAACCCTAACGCTGGCCGGTCGTGATGTTGTCGGTCCCATTTTTGCCGTCGGTAGATTTTAATTGATGACTGTTTGGTCTCGACGGTCGCTTGTGTATCCTCAGCGAACGTTCAAGGCCACCAATTATAAGAAACGCCATGACCTTCAGCTCCGAAGCCCCGGCAGACTCCGTGGCGACACGTCGTGTCATCTGCAAGCAGTTCGCGACCCAGCTTGCCGCCGAGCGCACCCGCCTTCTTTATCAGGGATCGCTGCTGCCGACCCTGTTCATGTTCATCAATGGTTTGCTCTGTGCGTGGCTGCTCTGGAGCCCCGAGCGTTACGCCCTGGTTGGCGTCTGGCTGGGATGGCTGTCAACGATTGTGTGTCTGCGCGTGCTGCAAGTCGCAGCGTTCAGGTCGGCATCACTCGATCGTCGTTCACAGGCGATCTGGAATCGCATGTTTCTGGCTGGCGCCTGCGTCAGCGGGTTCACGCTATCCAGCGCCGCGCTGGTGCTGATGCCGGTGCAGAGCCTGGCGCAGCAGGCCTGGGTGTTCGGCCTGATCGGCGCTGCGACGCTCTCTGCCAGTGTGGCCTATGCGGTAAGCATTCCGGCGTTCCTCACGTTCACGCTGCCGTGCCTTCTGCCGCCCATCCTCTATCTGTTCTGGACCGGCGACCCGCAATGCCATGGTTGGGGCTGGCTCGGACTGATTCTGCTGCTGGCGCTGATCGTGGTGGCCGCGCAGGTCAACCGTTTGATCGAGCGGGGCCTGATCCGGCGGTTTCAGAACGTGGCGCTCATCGAACACCTTCAACAGGCCCAGGCCAAAAGCGATGAACTCAACCGCGAGCTGACGCGCCAGTACGAAGAGCGTACGCGTTATCTGACCCATTACGATGAGCTGACCGGCCTTGCCAATCGGGCGTTGTTCAACGAGCGGCTGCGCGAGGCCAATCAGCGTGCGCGTCACGGCGGGCGCACGCTGGCCATGCTGCATATCAATCTCGATCGCTTCAAATTGCTCAACGACAGCCTGGGTCACGACATCGCTGATCAATTGCTGCGCCTCGTCGCGCGCCGGCTGAATGCCCACGTGGCAGACGCCGATACCGTCGCGCGTTTGTCGGCGGACGAGTTTGCCGTGCTGTTCGACAGCCACGGCAACCTGACCACGATGGCGCGAATCACGACGCGCCTGCTGGCGAAGCTGCGTTCGCCGATATCAGTTTCCGGCCATGAGCTGGTGATCAGCGCCTCGATCGGCATCGCGTTGCTGCCGGGTTCTGCCCGGGACATAGCCGCGCTGGTCAGCCAGGCGAATATGGCCATGCAACACGCCAAACACCTGGGTGGCGACAATTTTCAGTTCTACACCGAAAGCCTTGAGGCGGGTACGCCCGGTCGTTTGCAGCTGGAAATCCAGCTGCGTCGCGCCATTGCAGAAGGGCAACTGGAGGTTTTTTATCAGCCGAAGCTGGAGCTGGAAAGCGGGCGCCTGAATTCCGCGGAGGCCTTGGTGCGCTGGCGTCATCCCGAGCGCGGTCTGATTTCGCCCGGCGAGTTCATCGGCTTGGCGGAGGAGACCGGCCTGATCGCCAACATCGGAGAGTTCGTGCTGCGCAAAGCCTGTCATCAGGCCTGCGAATGGCAGCGAGAGGGCCTCGCGCCGATCAGGGTTTCAGTCAATCTCTCTGTGCACCAGATGCGTCAGGGCAAGCTGGTCAGCCTCGTGCGGCAAGTGCTGGAAGAGACCGGGCTCAAGCCCGAATACCTGGAGCTTGAGCTCACCGAGAGTCAGCTGCTGGAGAGCGTCGAGCACATCATCACCACGTTCCAGCAACTGCGCGCCATCGGGGTGAAATTGGCCATCGACGATTTCGGCACCGGTTATTCATCGTTGAGCTACCTGAAACGTTTTCCGGTGCACTGCGTGAAGATCGACCAGGCCTTTATTCGTGGTTTGAATGACGGGGCGCAAGACGCGGCGATTACCCGGGCAATCATCGCGATGGCCCACAGTCTTGACCTCAGGGTAGTGGCCGAAGGCGTGGAAGATTGCGAGCAACTGGAGTTTCTGAGGTCTCACGGTTGTGACGAGGTGCAAGGCTACTTGATCAGTCGGCCGGTGGAGGCTAGCGTCATGGGCGGCATCCTGCGCAGTCGTCTGGCGCAAGCCTGGAGCCCTGCGCGAAAAGCCCTACACTACAAAGCGACCTGAGCCTCAACACCGATCGGTTTGCCTCGGCAAGATCGTTTAACTGTGCGGTTTGCAGGTCATGTAGTATAACTACAAGAAAGCTACAGCCCGGCCCATCCTTCACTTGAGTCCTGCCCTTTGAATCTGTTGCAGCACATCGCCCAGTCACGCCATCTCTTGCGCAAATCGGAGCTGAAAGTAGCCGATCACGTGCTGCTCGATCCGGCGGCCGTGATGCACAGCTCCATGGCTGATCTGGCCCATGCGGTCGGTATCAGTGAGCCGACCATCGTGCGTTTCTGCCGCGCCATTGGCTGCACCGGTTTTCAGGATCTGAAACTCAAACTGGCGCAAAGCCTCGCCGCCGGCGCGAGCTTCGGGCAGTTCGCCATCCACGAAGACGATTCCGTCGCCGATTACAGCCTGAAGATTTTCGACACCACGCTGCACACGCTGATAGAAGTGCGCGAAAAGCTCGACCCCCATGCCTTGCAGGCAGCGGTGACGGTCATGGCGGCGGCGCATCGTGTCGAGTTCTACGGCTTCGGCGCATCGGGTGCGGTCGCGGCTGACGCCCAGCACAAATTCTTCCGTCTGTTACTGACGGCAGCGTCCTACTCCGATCCGCACATGCAGGCGATGTCGGCTGTAACGCTCAAGCCCACCGACGTTGCGGTGTGTATCTCCCAGTCCGGTCGTTCAAAAGACTTGCTGATCACGGCCAATCTGGTGCGCGAAAGTGGCGCCAACCTGATTACGCTGTGCCCGAGCCAGACACCATTGGCCGAGTTGTCCACGGTCAACCTCGCCATCGACGTGCACGAAGACACCGAGATCTACACGCCGCTGACCTCGCGCATCGCGCACCTGGTGGTCATTGATGTCCTGGCGATGGGCGTCGCCATGGCGCGGGGTCCGAGCCTGGTCAATCACTTGAAAAGCGTGAAGCGCAGCTTGCGTAGCCTGCGGTTGTCGCCGAAGTCGATCAAATCGTCCGAAGATTGAGCTGAACCCGCGCAGGGCTGAAACCTTCACCAACCTGTAACGCTTCCGACGTCTGATCGTCACCGCGCCCCGCCACTCTGTACTCCCGCACACGAATGGGAGACAGGATATGCCTCGGCACTACGATGACTCGCAGCAGCACAGCACCTCCAGCACCAAGACCCGCCGTCAGCAGGAAGACCAGCGCCGCATGGCGTTCCGGCGTGCGATCGAAAGCCATTCCGAAGAACGCCGCCTGAACCAGGAGCTCTCGAACTACCTGGATGGCGCCACGGCTCACTTCTGGCAGAGCGCTAGCCCTTCGGAAGGTGGCCATCAAAGCGTGCGACCAGCTCGCTGATCTGCGTACGCTCCGTGCGAATGAATGACAGGAATGCGTGAGCCACCGGCGACAGACGTTTGTCCCGTGCCTGTACGACGCACCAGCTTCGGTACAGCGGCAATTCAGCCACTGGCAGCTCAATCAGCGTGCCAGTGGCAAGTTCCAGGCTCAGCGCATGGCGCGTCAGCAGTGCGACGCCAAGCCCCGCGACCACGCATTCGCGCTGCGCCTCGGCCGATGAGACCTCCAGCGTGTGCTCGAAGTGAATGCGCTTCTCCTTGAAATACTCCTCGCACGCCTTGCGCGTCCCCGAGCCCTGCTCGCGGACCACCAGCGTTGCCGATTCCAGATCCTTCAGCGTTGGATTGGGCAATAGCGTCAACGGGTGATCCGGCTGTGCCACGGCAACGATCGGGTTATTCAGAAAGGGCAAGAACTCCAGGCCCATGTCCTGCGGGACCATCGACATCACCACCAGGTCATCGCGGTTATCCGAGAGCCGCCGAATCACCTGCGCCCGATTGACGACCGTGAGGTTGAGCATGACTTCCGGGTATTTACGTTTGAAGGCCGCGAACAGGTGGGGCACGAAATACTTGGCACTGGATTCGATCGCCAGTTTGAGCTGCCCCTGCAGCGAGCCCTGCATGTCGGAAAGCTGCATGTCGAGGTTCTCCAGACGACCGAAGATGTCGCGGCTGGCGAGCTGTAGCGCCTCGGCTGCTTCCGTGAGGTAGAGCTTCTTACCCACATATTCGAACAACGGCTGGCCGACCAGCTCTTCGAGCTGACGAATCTGCAGGCTCACCGCTGGCTGCGTCAGCGACATTTCTTCAGCCGCTCGACTGTAAGAGCGCAAATCACAGACCTCATTGAAGATCCGCAACTGACGCAACGTCATGCGCATCAATGACTTACGCATTTATTCACCCTTGGCCGCTTAGCTGATAGTGGCAACTATAAGGTTTTGCTTATGGTTCACCCAATATTTACTCATTTTTGTTAATTGCTGATTCGTCATAGGGTGGCTTCACCTGTGAGCAACATGCAGTAACGGAATGTCGCGCGGTATTGGCCAGCCATCTGGCCCGTCTGCTAATCGGTCGAGGAAATACCAGTGATAAAAAAAATCCTGATCGCCAACCGTGGGGAAATCGCTGTCCGGATCGTGCGCGCCTGCGCCGAAATGGGCATCCGCTCGGTGGCGATCTATTCCGACGCGGACCGTCACGCGCTCCACGTGAAGCGTGCCGACGAAGCGTATGGCATCGGCTCGGAGCCCCTCGAAGGCTATTTGAACCCGCGCAAGCTGGTGAACCTCGCCGTTGAAACCGGCTGCGATGCGTTACACCCCGGCTATGGGTTTCTGTCGGAGAACGCAGAGCTGGCGGATATCTGCGCCGAACGAGGGATCAAGTTCATCGGCCCGTCCGCTGAAGTGATCCGCCGCATGGGCGACAAGACCGAAGCGCGTCGCAGCATGATCAAGGCCGGCGTGCCGGTGACGCCCGGCACCGAAGGCAACGTGGCTGACATCGCCGAAGCACTGGTTGAGGGCGATCGCATCGGTTACCCCGTGATGCTCAAGGCCACGTCGGGCGGCGGCGGTCGCGGCATTCGTCGCTGCAACAGCCGGGAAGAGCTGGAGCAGGCGTTCCCTCGGGTCATTTCCGAAGCCACCAAGGCCTTCGGCAAGGCCGAAGTCTTTCTCGAAAAGTGCATCGTCAACCCAAAGCACATCGAAGCGCAGGTCCTTGGCGACAGCTTTGGCAACGTCGTTCACCTGTTCGAGCGTGATTGCTCGATCCAGCGCCGCAACCAGAAGCTCATCGAAATCGCCCCGAGCCCGCAACTGACGCCGGAGCAGCGCGCCTACATCGGCGACCTCTCCGTGCGCGCCGCCAAGGCCGTGGGCTATGAGAACGCCGGCACCGTGGAGTTTTTGCTCGCCGAGGGCGAGGTGTACTTCATGGAGATGAACACCCGCGTACAGGTCGAGCACACGATCACTGAGGAAATCACCGGGATCGACATCGTCCGCGAGCAGATTCGTATCGCCTCGGGGCTGCCGCTGTCGGTCAAGCAGGAAGACATCATCCATCGCGGTTTCGCGTTGCAGTTCCGCATCAACGCGGAGGACCCGAAAAACAACTTCCTACCGAGCTTTGGCAAGATCACCCGTTATTACGCGCCTGGCGGTCCCGGCGTGCGCACCGATACGGCGATCTACACCGGCTACACCATTCCGCCGTATTACGACTCCATGTGCCTGAAGCTGATCGTCTGGGCGCTGACCTGGGAAGAGGCAATGGACCGCGGTCTGCGTGCGCTGGATGACATGCGTCTGCAGGGGGTAAAGACCACGGCCGCGTATTACCAGGAGATCCTGCGCAACCCGGAATTCCGCAGCGGTCAGTTCAATACCAGCTTCGTAGAGAGCCATCCCGAGCTGACCAACTACTCGATCAAGCGCAAACCCGAAGAGCTGGCCCTGGCCATCGCCGCCGCCATTGCTGCCCATGCGGGCTTATAAAAAAGCCAGCTGCAAGCGCTAAGCCGCAAGCTGCAAGTTGAAGCCGATCCGCTGTGACTTGCCGCTTGTAGCTTGCCGCTTGAAGCTAAAAGGAGATCCGAACATGTCCAAGAAAATCTTCGTCACCGACACCATTTTGCGCGACGCCCACCAGTCTCTGCTGGCGACCCGCATGCGCACCGAGGACATGCTGCCGATCTGCGACAGGCTCGACAAAGTCGGCTATTGGTCGCTGGAAGTGTGGGGCGGTGCGACCTTCGACGCCTGCGTGCGCTTCCTGAAGGAAGATCCGTGGGAGCGCTTGCGCCAATTGCGCGCGGCGCTGCCCAACACGCGTCTGCAGATGCTGCTACGCGGTCAGAACCTGCTGGGGTATCGCCACTACAGCGATGACGTGGTCAGGGCATTCGTCGCCAAGGCGGCGGACAACGGCATCGACGTGTTCCGCATCTTCGATGCCATGAACGACGTGCGCAACCTGCGCGTGGCGGTCGAAGCGGTGAAGGCTTCCGGCAAACATGCCCAGGGCACGATTGCGTACACCACCAGCCCGGTGCACACCATTGGCGCGTTTGTGGCGCAGGCCAAAGAGATGGAAGCGATGGGTTGTGATTCCGTCGCGATCAAGGACATGGCCGGTCTGCTGACCCCTTATGCCACAGGTGAGCTGGTCAAGGCATTGAAGGCCGAGCAATCGCTGCCGGTGTTCATTCACTCCCATGACACCGCGGGCCTGGCCGCGATGTGCCAGCTCAAGGCCATCGAAAACGGTGCCGACCACATCGACACCGCGATCTCCAGCTTCGCCTGGGGCACCAGCCACCCGGGCACCGAGTCGATGGTCGCGGCCCTCAAAGGCAGCGAATTTGACACCGGCCTGGACCTGGAGCTGCTGCAGGAAATCGGCCTGTATTTCTACGCTGTGCGTAAGAAGTATCACCAGTTCGAAAGCGAGTTCACGGCGGTCGATACACGCGTGCAGGTCAACCAAGTGCCGGGCGGCATGATCTCCAACCTCGCCAACCAGCTCAAAGAGCAGGGCGCGTTGAACCGTATGGGCGAAGTGCTGGCCGAGATTCCGCGGGTGCGCAAAGACCTGGGTTATCCGCCATTGGTGACCCCGACTTCACAGATCGTCGGCACCCAGGCGTTTTTCAACGTGCTGGCCGGCGAGCGTTACAAAACCATCACCAATGAAGTGAAGCTTTACCTGACTGGCGGCTACGGCAAGGCGCCAGGGCAGGTGGACGAGACACTGCGCCGTCAGGCCATCGGCAGTGAAGAGCTGATCGACGTGCGTCCGGCCGACCTGCTCAAGCCGGAAATGACCAGACTGCGCGGTGAGATCGGCGCTTTGGCCACCAGCGAAGAAGATGTGCTCACCTATGCCATGTTCCCGGACATCGGCCGCAAGTTTCTCGAAGAACGTGCAGCGGGCACCCTGGCGCCAGAGCCGCTGCTGCCGATTCCCGAGCCTGGCGCGGTGGCGAAATCAGGTGGCGAGGGCGTCCCGACCGAATTCGTCATCGACGTTCACGGCGAAAGCTACCGCGTCGATATCACCGGCGTGGGCGTCAAGGCCGAGGGCAAGCGTCACTTCTATCTTTCCATTGATGGCATGCCGGAAGAAGTGGTGTTCGAGCCACTCAATGAGTTCGTCGGCAGTGGCATCGGCAAGCGTGCGCAGGCCAGCAAACCGGGCCATGTCAGCACTTCCATGCCGGGCAATATCGTCGACGTGCTGGTGAAGGAGGGCGATACCGTCCGCGCCGGCCAGGCGGTCCTGATCACTGAAGCGATGAAGATGGAGACCGAAGTTCAGGCTGCTGTCGCCGGCAAAGTCGTGGCAATTCATGTCGCGAAAGGCGATCGCGTTAACCCGGGCGAGATTTTGGTCGAGATCGAGGGCTGAGACAGTCGCTGCACAGTTAACGGCCTGCCGCGCACAGACGCGGCAGGCTGAACGGTTACCTCTGGGGAGCTCTCGTGGCTCCTCTTTTTTTTGCACCCAATACAGGCGGGGTAAATGGGTCATCAGCGATTCCTATAGTGCTTCTGTAAAACATGCAGGATGTCTTTGAACGACGCTTTACCGGTGCCGACAAGCACCATTTTGTCCTCCTGCAAATAGCTGAACTTGACGTAAAGCACATTGCCTTTGGCCTTCTGCGCAGCGCTCAGGCCGTTAATGGTTTTTTTCAGGCTGGCCAACTGATCGGGAGCCGCAAGAATCCCCGACCAGTCAGGTACCGGAATCAGTCCACCCAGGAAACCAGCGACACTGCTCAGCAACTCATTAGCAGGAAATACCCCTGAGAATCGCTCCTGCGGCTTGTAAGAGCTGATGCCCATGTAGAGATGCGGAAGACTTTTGATCTGCGATTCAATGCCGCGCGGTTGATGGTCGAGCAAGAACTCGGTGACCTGGACGGCCGTGCCGACAATCACCAGGGACTGCACGCCGACGCCTGTTTCGCTGAACAGATAATAATTGTTGGACCCGGCGACTGCCTTTTTGAGCAAGCCACGATCAATGATCACGCTGCCGTATTTGCCATTGTGGAGAATGGGAGCGGGCACGCGCCACGGGTTTTCGGGGGCCGCTTTTGTTTGAGTCAGATTTTGCATGTGAGTCTTCCTTGAATGAGATAGGGCGTCCACTTCCTGTGGACGTCCTTCAGGCTAGCCCGGGATTTTCCAGCCGTGATGATCTCGCGGCTTTTTCAGATAATTCCTACGCACACCTTCGATCAGTTGCGTATCTGCTCCAGCGTCCTGATTTGCTGATCATCCTTAAAGTTATCCACAGCCAGCCATGCTTCGAACGCTTGCTGTGCAGCCGGCCATTCACTGTCGATGATCGAATACCAGGCGGTGTCGCGATTCTGCCCCTTGAACACCGAATGCTGGCGGAATGTGCCCTCAAAGCTGAATCCGAAGCGCTCGGCCGCGCGCTTGGAGCGGGCGTTGTTGGCATTGCATTTCCATTCCAGACGGCGATTGCCCAGCGCAAAGGATTCCCTCGCGAGCAGGTAAACCGCCTCAGTAGCTTTGGGGGTGCGTTGCATCGAGGCGCCGAAGGTCACATGACCAATTTCGATGCGGCCCGCGTTCGGGAAAATGGACATCAAGCCCAGAAAGCCGTGGAGTGTCCCGGTCTGTTGATCAATCACGGTGTAGAACCACGGATCGGTCGAGCCTTCCAGCCCTGCGAGATAGTCATCGAATGCGCCGCGCTCGGGAAACGGACCCACGAACAGGTAATCCCACAATTTGCGGTCAGCGGCCGGACCTTCCAGCGCCTCCCACAGGCCATCGCCATGGGCGGCGGCGTTGAGTTTTTCCAGGCGAATAAAGCGCCCTTGCAGCGTGCGCGTGTCCGGCAGTCTGGCCGGCTGCCAGTGCGTGAGGTCCGACATATCGAGAGTCCTTGGTCTTACAGCGGTTTGCGAAATTGAATAAGGCCCGGGCGCTCAGCGATGCGCTCGTAGAGCTGAATGGCGGTTGCGTTGGTCTCGTGGGTGAGCCAATGGACTTTGTCGGCGCCGTCTTGTTTGGCGGTCGCGTAGACGTACTCAATCAGCTGGCGGCCAACGCCCGTGCCGCGCTGTTCCGGCACCACCAGCAAGTCCTGCAAGTAGCAGGCATTGCTGATGCTCCAGTTGGAGCGGTGATAAATGAAATGCACCATGCCCACCGCCTTGCCGTCCTGCCAGGCGAGGGCGGCGTTGGTCGGCTCGCTGCTGTCCAGAAACCGCTGCCAGGTGCTCTGTGAAACCGCGTCGGCCAGCGTGGTGTTGTAGAAGGTCAGATAAGCGTGCCACAACGGCAACCAGGCGTCGTGATCTTCGGCAGTGACGGGGCGGATGTGGAGGTCAGACACGCGGTGCTCCCGGGCTCATCGACTGAGCGATTTTCTGATCGGAGGGGTCTTGGCTGAGTGCCAGGCCTTTGCTGACGCCGGCGATGTCTTCGGCGCTGCGGTTTTGGTTGAGCTTGCGCTTGCCTTCAAGCCGCTCGATGGGGATCGCGAAGCCGACGATGCCGTTGAGCATCTTCGCAACGTAATCGGCGGGTGCGTCGCTTACAGCCCAGGGCTCGGCACGGCTGGCTTCGTGCTTGTCGGTCAGGCCGGTGACAATCCGCAATAACCGCTCGGGATCAATGAATACATCGGCACGGCCATACGCGTGCACCGCCAGATAATTCCACGTGGGCACCACTTTGCCATGCTCGGCCTTGGCGGCATAAAAAGAAGGGCTGATGTAGGCGTCCGCTCCCTGGAAAATCAACAGCGCTTCGGCACCCGTCTCGAGGGCTTTCCACTGCGGATTGGCCTTGGCCAGATGCCCATACAGCGTGCCTTGCGGACCTTGAGTCGGTTCGAGCAGCAAGGGGATATGACTCGCCTGCAAACCGGTCTCGTCAAAAGTGACCAGTGTCGCCAGGCGCGTGGCCTCTATCTGCCTGTGTAAGCTGGCGAGGTCTTCATCTTTGAAATAGCTGGGCGTGTACATGAGATTTTCCTTGGCGGCTGAGTCAATCCTAGGCAGCCTATTGGTTCGTTGTAAGAGCCATTTATGGTCAATCTCATAGGGCCAATGCCATGCACACTCCCACGCCAGCGCTGACGTTCGATTTCGCCGGCATCGAGTTGAACCGCCGCCATGGTCTTAGCCGCCAGCTGTATCAGACGCTGCGCGAGCGCATCCTCGACGGTCGCGTGTCGGGAGGCACGCGCTTGCCAGCGAGCCGGGATCTGGCGTTGTCCCTCGGCATTTCCCGCAACAGCGTGATGCGCGCTTATGACCAGCTCTACGCTGAGGGCTTTACCGAGAGCCGTGTGGGCGATGGTACCTACGTTGCACTGTTGAGGGAGAAACCGCCGACTGCGAAAAAACTATCCACACACCTGTCCACAGGGTTATCACCAAGCTTATCAACAGGGTTATCCACAAAATCCTCAATAGCAGCGGTAGAACCCTCGAACAATGTTATCCACAGCACGGCGATTCATACGCTGGAGCAGCATCATCTATGGCCCACGAAAAGTGGTCTGCCGAGGGCGTTTCGAACAGGCGTTCCGGCATTCGACCTCTTCCCTTTCGACACGTGGGGCAAGCTGCACGCGGCTTTCTGGCGTAAACCGGGCCTGCAACATCTGGGCTACGGCGACCCTGCCGGCGAATGGCGGCTGCGAGAGTTGATCGCTGCTTATTTAAGGACGTCCCGCGATCTGCGCTGCGCACCTGAGCAAATTGTGATCACCAACGGCGCTCAGCAGGCGATTACCCTTTGTGCACAGCTGCTCCTGGAGCAGGGCGACGTGGTAGCCATCGAAAATCCGGGGTACCGCGCGGCCGGTCATGCCTTCGGGGTCGCTGGCGCAAGGTTGCAGGGCATGGCGGTTGACGCCGAGGGCATGCGCAGTCCGAACCTCAATGACTCAGGCTGTAAGTTGGCGTACGTGACGCCCTCCCATCAGTATCCGCTGGGCGTGACAATGAGTCTGGCGCGGCGGCTGGAACTGCTCGCATGGGCCGAGCGCAATCAAGGCTGGATCGTCGAAGACGACTACGACGGCGAGTACCGCTACAGCGGCGCCCCGCTGGCGCCGTTGGCAGCGTTGGATCGTAGCGGTCGCGTGTTGTATGTCGGGACCTTCGGCAAGGTCGCATTTCCGGCGCTGCGTCTGGGTTATCTGGTGTTGCCGCGCAACCTGGTAGAGCCGTTCAGCCGGCGCAGGGCAGTAGACATGCGTCATTCCGAGGTCGGCACGCAAAGGGTCATGGCCGAGTTCATCGCGGCGGGCCACTTTCAGCGGCACATCCGCCGTATGCGCCGTGCTGCCTTGAGTCGACGCGACGCATTACTGGCCGACTGGCCCCATGAGCTTGCGGGTTGCAGCCCGATGATCAAACCGGTTGCAGGGCTGCATGTCACCGTCGCGGTGAACACGTTAGAGCGTGAGACGGAACTGGTGACCAAAGCAGAAAGCGTTGGCGTCGAGGTCGCGCCGTTGAGTGAGTATTGGCTACCGGAGTCAAAGACGCCGATGGATGATCGGGCCGGGCTGGTCCTGGGCTTTGCGGCGGTGCCCGAGGCCGATATCGCCTCGGCGCTGGCGCGGTTGCGAAGCGTCTGGCGGGTTTGATGGTGGTGAAGCCAATGGCGGCGTTGGCGCGTCACCAAGCAGGCACCGGCGTATACTCGCGCCCATCGCAATCCTTTTCCGAGATACGCCCATGAGTCTTCCCCTCTCTGTGGCGCCGCAGCGCAAGCTCGGCGCCCCGCTGATCGCCTTCCTCTTGTTGGTGGTCGGCGCTCTGTTTCTCCAATCGGCCGTTGGCGGCAGGCAAGTGCTGTTGCTGATCGTTGGCGCCGCGCTGGGCCTTACGCTGTATCACGCCGCTTTCGGCTTCACTTCGGCCTGGCGGGTATTCATCAACGAGCGACGCGGCGCCGGTCTGCGTGCGCAGATGGTGATGCTGGCCGTCGCGGTGGTGCTGTTTTTCCCTGCGCTGGGTGCCGGTACGCTGTTCGGCACGCCGGTCACCGGCCTCGTCGCCCCAGCTGGCGTGTCCGTTGTCTTCGGTGCCTTCATCTTCGGCATCGGCATGCAAATGGGCGGCGGCTGTGCGTCCGGCACGCTGTTCACCGTTGGCGGCGGCAATGCACGGATGCTCGTGACCTTGCTGTTCTTCATCATTGGCTCGCTGATCGCCACCCATCACGTCGATTGGTGGTTCTCGCTGCCGTCGTTCCCCGCCACCTCCATTGTCAAAAGCTTCGGCGTGATCCCTGCGCTGCTCATGAGCCTGGCGCTGTTCGCAGTCATTGCTTTTGTCACCGTCAAACTGGAAAAGCGTCGTCACGGGGAGCTGGAAGCGGCCGTCACCAGTGAGCACGTTGGCTTGCGCCGTTTCCTCCGCGGTCCCTGGCCGCTGGTGTGGGGTGCGGTAGGGTTGGCGCTACTCAACTACGCCACGTTGGCGTTGGCAGGTCGACCTTGGGGAATCACCTCGGCGTTCGCGCTGTGGGGTGCGAAAGTCGCCAGTGGTCTGGGCGTGGATGTGGGCAGTTGGCCGTTCTGGCAGATGCCCGCAAACGCCAAGGCACTGGCTGCGCCGGTGTGGGAAGACATCACCACCGTGATGGACATCGGCATCATGCTGGGTGCGGCAGTGGCGGCGGGCCTTGCAGGACGATTCGCCCCGAGTCTGAAAATCCCGACACGCTCGTTGATCGCTGCAGTGATTGGCGGATTGTTGCTGGGCTACGGCTCGCGCCTGGCGTACGGCTGCAACATCGGCGCGTACTTCAGCGGCATCGCCTCAGGCAGCCTGCACGGCTGGCTCTGGCTGGTCGCTGCCTTTGCGGGCAACGCAGTGGGTGTGCGGATTCGGCCGTTCTTCTTCGAGGGTGAACGTCGTCCCGCTGTTTTGACCGGATGCTGATCGAGTGAGCTGAAGGAAGGAGGGCGCTTGCCCGCGATTTGCGGGCAAACGCTCTTACGCAGCATTTAAACGGCGATCTGCTCTTTAGCCTGCTTGACGATATTCTCCGCCGTGAATCCGTACTTGGCCTGCAGCTTCTCGATGGGAGCCGACGCACCGAAGGTGTTCATCACGATCTTCGCGCCAGTCTGGCCGACATACCGATCCCAGCCCACCGGCCCCGCCTGTTCCACCACCACCCGGGCTTTGACGTCCGGTGGCAGCACGCCGTCGCGGTAGGCCTTGTCCTGATCCTCGAACAATTCCCAGCTCGGCATCGACACCACTCGCGCCGCAACGCCTTCGGCTTTGAGCTTCTCGAACGCCGCGACGGTCATGCCGACCTCGCTGCCGGTGGCGATCAGGATGACGTCCACTTTGCCTTCTACCGCATCGGCCAGCACGTATGCGCCTTTGGTCAGGCCCTCGGCGCTGGCGTACTTCGAGCGATCAAGGGTTGGCAGCGGCTGACGCGACAGTACCAGGCAGGACGGCCTGCTGGTCTGTGCCAGCGCGATTTTCCACGCCTGCGCCGTTTCGTTGGCATCGCCCGGACGAATCGTCAGCAAACCCGGCGTAGCCCGTAGTTGAGTCAGTTGCTCGATGGGCTGGTGCGTGGGGCCGTCCTCGCCGACGCCAATGGAGTCATGGGTAAAGACGAACACCACCGGCAACTCCATGATCGATGCCAGACGAATCGGTGGCTTCATGTAATCGCTGAACACCAGAAACGTCGAGGTGTATGGACGGATGTAGGACAGGGCGAGGCCGTTCGCAATCGAGCCCATGGCATGTTCACGCACACCAAAATGCAGATTTCGGCCGCTGTAATTGCCCGCTTCGAAGCTGCCCGCACCGTCGAACGTCAAGTTGGTTTTGGTCGACGGCGAAAGGTCTGCCGAGCCGCCGATGAGCCACGGGATCTGCTCGGCAAACGCATTCAGCACCTTGCCGCCGGAAGCACGCGAGGCGATGCCTTTGGCGTCCGCTTCAAAATTCATCTGCTTGTCTTGCCAGCCTTCGGGCATTTCACCGGCACGCATGCGCTTGAGCTGGTCGGCGAGCTCGGGCTGATCCTTTTCGAACTGGTTAAGGGTCGTGATCCAAGCGTCGTAATCGCTGCCGCTACGTTCCAGCAGTGCATCACGCAGGTAATGGCGGGCATCTTCCGGTACCAGGAAGCTGCTGTTTTCATCCCAGCCATAGGCCTTTTTCGTCAGCTTGATTTCGTCATCACCCAGCGGTTCGCCGTGGGCGGCAGAGGTGTTGTGTTTGTTGGGTGAGCCGAAGCCAATGATGCTGTCGACCACAATCAGGGTCGGTGCGTCGCTGGTGTGCTGAAAGGTCTGCAGCGCCTTTGCCAGCGCATTGGCGTCATTGGCGTCTTTAACGTGCAGGGTTTTCCAGCCGTAGCCCTCGAAACGCTTCTGCACATCGTCGCTGTAAGCCAGCTCGGTATGGCCTTCGATGCTGATGGTGTTGTTGTCGTAGATCCAGCAGAGGTTCGACAGCTTCAGATGACCGGCAAGTGAGGCCGCTTCTGCGGTTACGCCTTCCATCATGTCGCCATCGCCGCACAACACGTAAACGTTGTAATCGAACAGCGTCGCGCCCGGCTTGTTGAAGTGCTCGCCCAGCCAGCGCTCGCCCATCGCCATGCCGACGCTGTTGGCGCAACCCTGACCCAGCGGACCGGTGGTGGTCTCCACGCCTGTGGTCATGCGGTACTCGGGGTGGCCCGGAGTTTTGGAGTCCATCTGGCGAAACTGCTTGATGTCCTCAAGGCTCACTGCAGGTTTGCCCGACGGTTTGCCGTGCTCGTCGATCTCGATCACACCCGCCAGGTGCAGCAGCGAATAAAGCAGCATCGAAGCGTGGCCGACCGATAGCACGAAACGGTCGCGGTTTGGCCAGTCAGGGTGCTGCGGGTGATAGCGCAGGAAGTCTTTCCACAGCGTGTAGCCGACAGGTGCCAGCGCCATAGGCGTGCCGGGGTGCCCGGAATTGGCTTTTTGCACCGCATCCATGGCCAGAGTGCGAATGGTATTGATGGTCATTTGGTCGCGGTCGGTGTGCGGCGTAAAAGCGCGCGCGGCGCCGGAGCGTTCGGTGGAGGGACTATTGGCAGACGAGCTCATTAACGTTCTCCTCGTGACGGGTAGCTGAAACATCCAGATAGGTGTTGAGCCCCGGAAGGCGCTGATCGTTCCATGAACAATCGGTCAGCCGGCTCGAGGGAGAAGCGATTCAGCTTTCCTTGAGTATTTGGTTACATATAGCCTGTGGGCGTAACGAACGAACTTGCCCAGACGTATTCGAAGCCTTGGGTCGAGCCTTTGCCGACTGATTCAACGTATTGCGCCGGAGGTGGCTTTTGCAGGAATTTATCGTCAAGAAGTACCGGACCACGATCCGGATGTTTACCTACATCGGCTGGTCCTTGTTCTGGCTGCTGATATGGGACGTTGTCGTCACCGTCGATTTCATGCTGTTTCTGGATCGTAAGATCACCCTGCCATCGATGCCCCTGACCCTGTTGGGTTCTGCGCTGGTGGTACTGACCAGTTTCCGCAACACCAGTGCGTATAACCGCTGGTGGGAAGCGCGCACGTTATGGGGCGCGCTGGTGAATAACTCCCGCAGCTTCGCCCGGCAGGTGCTGACGTTCATTGATGACGAGGACGGTCTGAACCCGGTCAAGGCCACACTGCTGCGCCGGCACGTGGCTTACGTCGAATGCCTCTCGGCTCATCTGAAGGGCAGTGATTGTGGCGAGCAGGTCACCGCGATGATTTCCCGCGCAGAGTACGAGCGCCGAACACGCACCAACAACTTCCCCAACGCGATCCTCAATGAGTCTGCCGCGATCATCGCCCAGGAATACAAGGCGGGTCGCCTGGACAGTATCCGTCTGGAGCGCCTCGAAGCGACGCTGGTGGAAATCTCCAACAATCAGGGCGGAATGGAGCGCATCGCCAACACGCCGTTGCCTTACCCGTACGTGACGTTCCCGCGGCTGTTCATCACGCTGTTCTGCATCATCGTGCCGATCGGCCTGGTAGACACGCTGGGATGGTTCACGCCGCTGGCGTCCACCGTAGTCGGCTTCATGCTGCTGGCAATCGAGAAAATCGGCACGGACCTGCAAAGCCCCTTTAAAGTCTCCGAGCACGAGATCCAGATGAAAGCGCTGTGCGAAAACATCTCCGGCAATCTGAATTCGATGCTGCAGGATGCGATGGATAAGCGGCCGGCTGAGGTTGCTTATTCGTAGCAGACCTAAGCTTGTTCCCGGCAATTCGACCTCCGCGAGGTCGAATTGAACGCCTTTTATAGCGGGCGTCGGTGTGAATTGCCTAATCGCTCGCTCATTCCCTTATGTCTCCTTAGGGCACGGTTTATCGCGAACGGAACTGAGCACTGTCATTACTGACAGTTATGCCGTGTGCCCCGAAGTCTTATTGTTATCTCTCGGTATTCGATAGTCATTGAGGGATGAGTGATGAGCAACGAACGGAAGCCAGGGGATCAAGATCCGGATTTTGGAGAGAACGGCGTTATTTCAGTGGGTCTTAATCAAAGCACCGGCGGTCATATCAAGCGTTTAAGCGACGGATATCTGATCATTGGTACCTATGTTGCTGGAGCACCAGCCCGTTCGCTTGCACAGCCCGCCACGAGCGTCATTACTCATGCAACCCCCAAGGGTTTGCATTATCGCGCTGGCGAGAAAGTCGGCGTGGTTACGGTAAGGCTCGATACGAATGGCAAATTGGTTGAGTCCTATGGCACCGGTGGGTATGCGTTTCTGGAACTCTTCGAGCATCGCGTACGCGTGACTGGCTCGTTGGTGGTACCCAATGAAGGTGTTTTACTTACATTGGGCCTGTACGACCTCGCCGGGGGCGAGTCCGATTCTCTTATTGTCATTAAGGTAGGAGATAACGGAGAAATGGATACCAGCTTCGGTATTAACGGTATTCATCGTCCGGCGCTTAAGTACCCTAATAGCATCGCAGGGGGGATGGCCCTTCAAGAAAATGGCAAGATTCTAATCACTGCTGAAACGATTAAAACATACGGCGATTTTGACAGCGCAGTGATGCGAATCCACAAAGATGGTGTTACCGACCTGTCGTTTGGTAAAGACGGATTCGTATATTCAACCGCTAAGGCACAAGAAAGTTATTCAAGGATTCGGCTCGACAGCCAACAACGGATCTACGTTGCTGGCAATCTTGGGGACAAGATGGCGATTTCCCGGTTTTTCGATAACGGCAGTGTCGATGAAAGTTTTGCAGAAGGGGGCAAGTTTACGTATGGCGATGGCAGCGCCGGTGGATTTGTGGCAAACCTTGCGATTCGAGGCGATGGAATATTTGTGGTGGGCGCTTTAGGGGCAATCGGAAAGCAAACCGCAGTGTATACAAAGCTAAGTCTGGATGGTAAGCCGGATCAGAGTTTCAACGGCGGTGAGCCGTTAAGTATCCCATTGGGAGAGGGTAATATCGGTAGCTACGTCATACCGCTGGAATCGGGGCTGTCTATTGGCATCGGGACAACCTTCGGTGATACGAGTGCGCTTACTCTGAGCCGGATTAACGCTGACGGGACGCTGGATACAACTTTTGGTGAGCAGGGATCAGTACTGACCAAGGTTCCAGGGTACCTGTTCACTTCCTTTGCTGAAGAGATAAAGGATGACGAAGGAGCAGAGAGTAAGCTGCTCATAGGAGGATGGGTGGTTAACCCAAGGCCGGGTGAGAACACCAGTTTCTGGATTTCCCGGTACCTTACTTAAGTTCATGCAGCTGCATGCCTTACTTCGTAGGTTCCGTTTTCGCGAAGTAGGGCCCCGTTTGAAGCTACTGATTTCAGAGTAGCTTTAACGCAACTCGCCGCAAACATCCAGCTCAACCAGCCGTCGTACTTCCTCCCCCTCCAGACCAGCCCCCAGCAGTGCATGCAGCTTGCCGAATGCGGCTTCGCGGGTCATGCCTCCGCCGGACAGCACGCCGGCATCGCGCAGACGACTGCCAGCCTCATATACGTCCAGTTCGACGCCGCCTTCGTGGCATTGGGTAATCGCCACGACCACGACGCCTTGCTGATACGCACGCTGCAGGCTTGCAAGGAATCCTGCGTTATCGCTGGGGCCAGTGCCGCTGCCGAAGCATTCCAGCACAAGACCTTGAATGCCGCTGTCGATCAAACCGTCGAGCTGTGCAGCGCCAATGCCGGGAAACAGGGGCAGCACGGCGACATTCGCCAGTTTCTTAGGCTGGCGGTAATCCAGCGCCGTCGGCAACGCCGATACAGCCTCACCACCCCGGGCGCGATTAAGCGCCGCGAAAGGGTTACGGCCGAAGCTGCGAACCTTCGCACACCGTGTCGGCTCAAGCAGCTCGCCATGGAAGTACAAATGCACCCCCGAGGCGAGCCCTTGATCCAAGGCCTGCAAGGCGCCGTTGACGTTTTCCCAGGCATCGCTGTCGGGAACACCGGCTGGCAACATGGAACCGGTGAACACAACCGGGGCATTCAGGCCCAACAGTTGAAAGCTCATGGCCGCTGCGCTGTAGGCCAGGGTGTCGGTGCCGTGCAGGATCAGCACGGCATCGCAATGCTGAACCTCGATCGCGTCCACCACCGCTTCACGCAAGCGCTGCCAGTAGTCAGGGGTCATGTTGGCGCTGTCGATCAGGGGAGACATTTCGCGGAACGACCACTGCGGCACCAACAGTTCGGGCAGTGCGGCCAGTTGCTCAGCCATGCGTGCTTCAAAGCCGGAAGCGGGTGCCAGCCCGTTTTCGCTGGCCTGCATGCCGATGGTTCCACCGGTATACAGCACCATCACCTGGCGGGCTGCTGCGTGGTTTTTGCGATTCATGCCTGTCTCCCTGTACTGACGCTCAAATGATCAATGCGCGTCCGCGACCGATTTGCCGCTGACCGTTGCCGAGGTTGCCGCAGGCTGCGCGGTACCAGGCTTTGGCCAGGCTTGCAGGTCCAGGTCCAGATCAGGGAACTGGCTGGAGTCGAAAACCGGCGTCTTGATGCCGGCTTTACGCTGGTCATCGTAGTCTTTCAGCACCCGCAGCGCGATTTTGAACAGCATCGCCAGCGCAATCAGGTTGACGAAGGCCAGTAGCGTCATGGTGATGTCAGCGAAGGCGAACACCGTGCCCAGATCTTCGACCGCGCCCCACAGAATCAGCGCAAGGACCAACACGCGATAGAAGAAGATCGCCTTGCGGTTCTCGCCCAGCAGGAAGCGCAGGCTGTTTTCGCCCAAGTAGTAGTTGTAGAGAATCGAGGTGAACACGAACAGCGCCAGCGCCACGCTGATGAACAGCCTGCCCCAGTCACCGACGACGGCGGCGAGGGAGTTCTGCGTCAGGGCAATGCCATCGCCTTCGAAGCCGGGCGTGTAGAAACCCGACAGCAGGATCAGCAGCGCGGTGCAGGTGCAGATGACGAAGGTGTCGAGGAACACGCTGAACGCTTGAACCACACCCTGTGCAACCGGGTGCTCGACCTGAGCGACCGCTGCCACGTTGGGTGCGCTGCCTAAGCCGGCTTCGTTGGCGAAGACGCCACGTTTGACGCCCATGACAATGGCGCTGCCGATCAGGCCACCGAACACTTCATCCATGCCGAACGCGCTTTTGACAATGGTCATCAGCATGTGTGGAACGTGCTCGAACTGCACACCAATGACATACAGCGTGACCGCGATGTAGACCAGCGTCTTGATCGGCACCAGCAGGTCGGCGACCTTGGCGATGCGCTTGATCCCGCCGACGAACACCAGGCCCAGCAGAATCGCAAGACCGACGCCGGCGTAGCCTGGCGAGATCTTGAACGCGTCGTTGAGCGAGTGGGTCACGGCGTGGGATTGCAGGCCGTTGAAGGCGAAACCGAAGGTCACCAGCAACAACACCGCCATGATCATGCCCAGCCAGCGTTTACCCAGGCCGTGCTGAATGTAATAGGACGGGCCGCCGCGGAACTGGCCTTCGGCGTCGCAGCGTTTGTACAGCTGGCCGAGGGAGCATTCGAAAAAGCTGCTCGCCATGCCGACAAGGGCAGTGACCCACATCCAGAACACCGCACCGGGTCCGCCCAGGGTGACGGCGATGCCGACGCCTGCGATGTTACCGGCGCCGACGCGGCCGGCAAGGCTTAGCATCAGGGCCTGAAATGAACTCAGCTGGCCCGCGCTGCTGCGCAGACTGTCGCGAAAAACCGCGAACATGTGAAAGAAGTGACGGAACTGAACGAAACGCGAGCGAATCGTGAAATATCCACCGAGCCCCACAATGAGCACGATCAGTACTTTTCCCGAGAGGAAGTCGTTGATGACTTCAAGCATTGGTGTTTCCTCGCTTTCTTAGAGGGTGCGCACTATACCGGCGCGCGTTATTGGAGTCTTTATCCGGTTTGCATCAAGCCCGAATGACGCTGGGCAAAAAAAAGGGCCTGGAAGCGTGTGCTTCCGGCCCTCAAAAGGGTGAGGGGTGTCTAGACCCTCAGCCTGGTGATCGTGTTGCAAGTGCTGCAGAGCCGGACGATCAAGCCTTCAAGGGCACGAGTCGCGGCGCAATCATGTTCTCGGGGCGCAGGATGTCTGCCAGCATGACGTCATCGAGCAAGCCCTCTTCACGCACCAGCTCCAGCACGCCACGGCCTGTTTCCAGTGCAACGCGGGCGATACGGGTAGCGTTCTCGTAACCGATGTAGGGGTTCAGTGCGGTGACAAGGCCGATTGAGTGCTCGACCAGTTCGCGACAGCGCGCTTCGTTGGCGGTGATGCCGACGATGCAGTGTTCGCGCAGCATGTCCATGGCGCGCTGAAGCAGGCGAATCGAGTCGAAGATCTTGTAGGCAATCAACGGCTCCATCACGTTCAGCTGCAACTGGCCGCCCTCGGCAGCGATGGTCAGCGCCAGGTCGTTGCCCATGATTTCGAAGGCGCACATGTTCACCGCCTCCGGAATCACCGGATTCACCTTGCCCGGCATGATCGAGCTGCCTGGCTGACGGGCAGGGAGGTTGATTTCGTTGATGCCGGTGCGCGGGCCGCTGGAGAGCAGGCGCAGGTCGTTGCAGATCTTCGACAGCTTGACCGCGGTGCGCTTGAGCATGCCGGAGAACAGTACGAAAGCACCCATGTCGGAGGTGGCTTCGATCAGGTCCGCAGCTGGCACCAGCGGCTGGCCGCTGATGGTCGCAAGACGCTGAACGGCCAGGTGCTGATAACCAGGGTCGGCGTTGATGCCGGTGCCGATGGCGGTGCCGCCGAGGTTGACTTCGGTCAGCAGCTCAGGCGCCAGGCTGCGCAGGCGGTTGAGGTCTTCAGTCAATGTAGTGGCGAAGGCGCGGAATTCCTGACCCAGGGTCATCGGTACTGCGTCTTGCAGCTGGGTGCGGCCCATTTTCAACACGTGGTTGAACTCGTGACCTTTGGCCGCGAACGCCTGAATCAGGCTGTCGAGGCTGGCGAGCAGCGCGTCGTGGCCCAACAGCAAACCCAGGCGAATGGCCGTCGGGTAGGCGTCGTTGGTGGACTGCGCCATGTTCACGTCGTTGTTCGGGTGCAGGAATGTGTATTCGCCCTTGGCATGACCCATCGCTTCGAGGGCGATGTTGGCGATGACTTCGTTGGCGTTCATGTTAGTGGAGGTGCCGGCGCCGCCCTGAATCATGTCGACGACGAACTGATCGTGGAAATCACCGCGGATCAGTCGTGCACAGGCTTCGCTGATGCCCGCATGCTTCTCGGTGCTCAAATGGCCCAGCTGATGGTTTGCATCCGCTGCTGCCTGCTTGACCATCGCCAGCGCTACGACCAGCTTCGGGTAGTGCGAAAGCGGAACGCCAGAGAGGCGGAAGTTATGCACTGCGCGCAGGGTCTGGATGCCGTAATACGCTTCAGCGGGTACTTCGAGAACGCCAAGCAAGTCTTTTTCGATGCGAAATGATGCAGCGGAGGACATGATAGAGAAAGTCTCAAGAGGGGCACGGACTAAGCCGGAACGCCCTTGATACTAGGCCTGTGGGCTATTCTGGACCAATGCTGTAAAACGCTGCCCTATGCGCAATCGGCATAATGTCGCTGTGACGTGGGTATTGTGACGTGCGTGTGAATCAGTGTATGAGGCTCCCGTCCGCACGCGCGAATGCGCAACTTCCAAAGCTGGAGAAACGATGAACCTGGAAAGCAAATGGCTGGAAGACTTCAGTGCGCTGGCCGCGACTCGCAGTTTTTCCCAGGCGGCGGAACGTCGGTTTGTCACGCAACCGGCCTTCAGCCGGCGCATTCGCAGCCTTGAAGCGGCGCTGGGGCTGACGCTGGTCAATCGCTCGCGCACGCCGATCGAGTTGACGGCGGCGGGGCAGTTATTCCTCGTCACCGCCCGAACGGTGGTCGACCAGCTCGGCGAAGTACTGCGTCATTTGCACCATCTGGAAAGCGGGCAGGGCGAAGTCATGCAAATCGCCGCCGCGCATTCGCTGGCATTGAGCTTCTTCCCGCGCTGGATCGCGCAACTGCGCAATGAAGGGCTGAATATCGCCACACGCCTGGTCGCCACCAACGTCGGCGACGCGGTGCACGCGCTGCGTGAAGGCGGTTGCGATCTGATGCTGGCGTTTTACGACCCCGACGCCGCGCTGCAGATGGACGCCGAGATCTTCCCGTCGCTGCATCTGGGCGTGACCGAAATGCTGCCAGTCTGCTCAACGGACGAAGAGGGGCGGCCGCTGTTCGACCTGGAAGGGGAGCAGAGCGTGCCGCTGCTGGCGTACAGCGCCGGGGCGTTTCTGGGTCGTTCGGTGAACCTGCTGTTGCGCCAGCGCAGCGTGCGCTTCACGACGATTTACGAAACCGCGATGGCTGACAGCCTCAAAGGCATGGCGTTGCAGGGGCTGGGTATCGCGTGGGTGCCGCGGCTCAGCGTGACGGCGGAGCTTGAACGGGGAGAACTGGTGATCTGCGGCGGCACCCAGTGGCACGTCCCGCTGGAGATTCGGCTGTACCGCTGCGCGCTGGTTCGCAAGGCGAATGTCCGGCTGTTGTGGCGCAAGCTGGAAGCAGGCGACACCTCGCCGGCCGCCTGACCTGGGAGTCAGTAAATCCGGGCCTCCACAGGCCGAAATGGTTGGCTGACGGGAGGTCGCCGGCAGTCTGTCAAACGAGAATCTTTGCGGTATACTCCGCGGCCTTCGGCCGGTTCGACTGGTCATAATTCGTACGACAAGCCACGCCGGTTCTCCCGCGTGGCTTGTTGTTTTTAGCCGCGCCTGCGGGCGCCCGATGAGAGGCACGACGATGAGCGCACTGGTTGGCGTGATCATGGGCTCCAAGTCCGATTGGTCCACCCTTAGCCACACCGCCGACATGCTTGAAAAGCTCGGCATTCCGTACGAAGTCAAAGTGGTTTCGGCGCACCGCACGCCCGATCTGCTGTTCAAGTACGCCGAAGAAGCCGAAGGCCGTGGTATCGAGGTGATCATCGCCGGCGCCGGTGGCGCTGCTCATCTGCCGGGCATGTGCGCTGCCAAAACTCATCTGCCCGTTCTGGGTGTCCCGGTTCAGTCTTCCATGCTGTCGGGCGTTGATTCATTGCTCTCCATCGTGCAGATGCCTGCCGGCATTCCGGTGGCGACCCTGGCCATTGGCAAGGCGGGCGCGATCAACGCTGCGCTGTTGTCGGCCAGTATCCTGGGCGCCAAGCACCCACACTTCCACGCAGTGCTGAAGAAATTCCGCGCTGAGCAGACAGACAGCGTTCTGGACAATCCAGACCCACGCGAGGCCTGAGGTTTTCATGAAGATCGGCGTAATCGGTGGCGGCCAGTTGGGTCGCATGTTGGCACTGGCGGGCACCCCGCTGGGGATGAACTTCGCCTTCCTTGACCCCGCACCGGACGCCTGCGCCGCTGCGCTTGGCGAGCACCTGCTCGCCGATTACGGCGATCAGGAGCACCTGCGCCTGCTGGCGAATGATGTTGATCTGGTCACATTCGAGTTCGAAAGCGTGCCGGCTGAAACCGTCGCCTTCCTCTCGCAGTTCGTGCCTGTTTACCCGAGTGCCGAAGCGCTGCGCATCGCCCGCGATCGCTGGTTTGAAAAAAGCATGTTCAAGGACCTCGGCATCCCGACGCCGTCGTTTGCCGACATCCAGTCCCAGGCGGATCTGGACGCTGCGGTGGCCAGCATTGGTCTGCCGGCCGTGTTGAAAACCCGCACGCTGGGTTATGACGGCAAGGGCCAGAAAGTCCTGCGCACCGCTGAAGAGGTGAGCGGCACCTTCGCCGAGCTGGGCAGCGTGCCGTGCCTGCTTGAGGGCTTCGTGCCGTTCACCGGCGAAGTCTCGCTGATCGCCGTGCGTGCCCGTGATGGCGAAACCCGCTTCTATCCGCTGGTTCACAACACCCACGACAGCGGCATTCTGCGTCTGTCCATCGCCAGCACCGATCACCCGCTGCAGGCGCTGGCTGAGGATTACGCCGGGCGCGTGCTCAAGCAGCTGGATTACGTGGGCGTTCTGGCTTTTGAATTCTTCGAAGTCGATGGCGGCCTCAAAGCCAACGAAATCGCCCCGCGCGTCCACAACTCGGGTCACTGGACCACCGAAGGCGCCGAGTGCAGCCAGTTCGAGAACCATCTGCGCGCCGTTGCCGGGCTGCCGCTGGGTTCGACCGCCAAGGTCGGCGAAAGCGCGATGCTCAACTTCATCGGTGAAGTGCCCGCTGTGAGTGAAGTGATCGCTATTGAAGATTGCCACCTGCATCACTACGGCAAGGCCTTCAAGGCCGGGCGCAAGGTCGGCCACGCCACCGTGCGCAGCCAAGACCGCGCGACGCTGGATCGTCAGGTGAAGCAGGTCGAGGCACTGATCAAAAACTGATCACTGATCTGCAATGGTCGATTCCATGCCAGCTATTTGATAATTAGCCCCCGGCATCGCGCACTGTAGGAGCGCGCTTGCCCGCGATACGGTCTAACTGACACCTTTTTGGTGTCTGACCCACCGCCATCGCGGGCAAGCGCGCTCCTACAAAGACCGGTGTACTTTCCTGTTGAACCATTCGCCGGGCCACCCCTCTCATAGCGTGTTGCCAAGAGCCAGCTAGGCTTTTGGCATATTCATTCAAACAGAGGGACATGGCATGGGAATCATCGGAACCATCTTCATCGGCTTGATCGTAGGTCTGCTGGCGCGCTTTCTGAAGCCAGGCGACGACAGCATGGGCTGGATCATGACCATCCTGCTCGGCATCTGCGGCTCGCTTGCCGCCACTTATGGTGGTCAGGCGCTGGGTATCTACCGCGCAGGTGAGGGTGCAGGTTTCCTCGGTGCGCTCGTCGGCGCGATCATCCTGCTGGTGATCTACGGCATGATTAAAAAGCGTTAAGCACGCCTGGCCCTCTGCGTTATTGCTGCGCAGAGGGCTAGAATGCCCGGCACTCAACTCCTCCCGCCGAGCATCTCCAATGCGTCATCTCCTCTTCGTTTCACTGCTGCTGGTCTGCGGACTGGTACGCGCCGCTGAATTACCCGAAACCGACTGGCTTGAACTGATGCCGAAGTCGGATCAGAAAGCCCTCGAAGCCATGCCCGAAATCGACCACAACTCGCCGGAAGGCCAGGGCACGTTCGACAGCAAGGGTGGTTTGAAGCAGAGCAAGGGCTTGCCTGCCGTCATGTACTCCACCAAAACCGTCGCGTCGATGAACGACAAAACCATCCGCCTGGGTGGCTATCCGGTACCGCTGGAGACTGACGCGAAGGGTCGCAGCACGCTGTTCTTCCTCGTCCCATACCCGGGCGCCTGCATCCACGTGCCGCCACCGCCGCCGAATCAGCTGGTGTTGGTGCGCTACCCGAAAGGCTTGAAGATCGCTGACATCTACACGCCGTTGTGGGTCGTCGGCACGTTGAAGGTGGAGAAGGTGAACAATGATCTCGCCGACGCCGCCTATGCGCTGGACGCATCGAAAGTACGTGTGGTGGTAGAGGCGGATTTGTAGGACTGGTCTTGGAATCCACTGTGGGACCGGCTTTAGCCGGGAAGGCGTCGGGTGTCACACCGCAAAATTCATGGTGTTCATGCAGGCCTCTTCCCGGCTGAAGCCGGTCCTACAAAATAGCGCAGTGTTGTCAGGCTTCTGCCAACGGCTCGGCCCAGATGCTGACGCTCAGCGCGTGCATATCACCCGGCTTGAGCGTCACGACGTCGGTCATGACGTTCGCCGTCTCAACGCACACCATGCCTTGCCAGCCATCAGGCTGCATATCGTCGAAAGTCTGGGTCTTGTCGATCCACGGGTTCCAAACGATGGCCGATTGCGAACCCGTCGTCTGAATCTGAATCCGGCGTTTCCATTTTGGGTCGACCACGGAGATCAGGTCAGGCGTGTCCTGGTAAATACGGTCCGTCTCGCCGGTGAACGTGATATCACCCACCTGGACGTTCTGGGTGTCCCAGCTTTCCAGCGTGTTCAGATACTCGACGCCATCCAGCCCCTCGATGCAGACCTGGCTCACATCGCTGACCGCGAAATAACTGTGCAGCGCCTGGCTGAGGGTGACGTCTTCAGCGCCAGCGTTAAAGCTCACCAGACTGACATTCAGCGCGGCATCCAGGCGAACGTGCAGCTTCAGGCCAACGGCATGGGGCCAGCCCGGCAACTGTCCTTCAGCCTGAGGCTGGATGAATTCGACGATCAATGCGTCGCCATCTTCACCCACGCCCATCAACTCCCAGTCGATCGCCCGGACTTCACCGTGGGCCTTTGCCGGCTCGTCACTCTCGCGCATGGCCTGCACGCTTGACGGATTACGCTGGAAATTACCAAACCACGGCCAGCAGATCGGCATGCCTCCACGAATCGGCTTGCCCGTTTTAAACAGCGCGCCCGGGTTGGACCAGATCAGCGGCTCATCGCCGTCCACCTGATAACTGATGATGTGCGCGCCTTGTTGGGCGATCACCAGTTCGGCCTGGCCGTGGCGGATGCGCCAGCAATTAAGCTCACCGAGCTGGAAGGATTCGACGTTTGACGTAGGCATAGGGGTTCTCACTCGAAGGACAGTGACTGAATCAGACTGCGCCAAGCTTGATGAGTTTGTTGCGCAAAGCCAAGCGCGGGCACATCAGTGCCTGCCCTGGCTTAATGATCAGCGTCGAGCCGGCACCGAGCGGGTACGGCCGCTGCCGTCGATAGCGACGAAAACGAATACCGCTTCGGTCACCTTACGCCATTCGCTGGACAGGGGATCATCGCTCCACACCTCGACCATCATCTGAATCGAGCTGCGGCCGATTTCCAGGGTCTGGGTATAAAACGACAACTGAGCCCCCACCGCGACGGGCACCAGGAACGCCATGCGGTCGATGGCAACAGTCGCCACACGTCCACCGGCCACCTTGCTCGCCATGGCAGTACCGGCGAGGTCCATCTGGGAAACCAGCCAGCCGCCGAAAATGTCGCCGAAGCCATTGGTTTCGCGAGGTAGGGCGGTAATCTGCAGGGCAAGATCGCCCTGCGGTATTGGATCTTCTTGTTCGAGCTCAATCATTACTGGGTTCCTCTGACCCTTGACTCTACTAAGTCTTCATTTCGTTTAAAGGGAAACTCTGCGAAAACGACTTGGGTAAATGGCTTCGCACAACTTCCCTGAAGAGACCGGTTGAGTCGCGGCCGGCGAGTATATCGGGCGTGCCGTCATGAAACGACCGCCGCTTTTCCATAATGCCGTCGCGTCATTGCAATCCATGTGCATTTGTACGCAATTTGCTATCGTGCCGGACCGACTTGGCGCACTACGCCATTTTTGGCACGCAATTTTGATGCCCGATTAACTTTTCGAGTCGAGAAATCGCGTGTGAAGCCGTTACCCACGGTTGAGTCACCGTTGATTTTTCGCCCAAAGAGAGCCTCAAAAGAGAAGCCATTGTCATGTCCTCTGTGCCTTTAAGCGCCACACAGCCTTCGCGCCCGCTGAACCGCAACGATTACAAAACCCTTTCATTGTCTGCCCTGGGCGGAGCGTTGGAGTTCTACGACTTCATCATTTTCGTGTTCTTTGCAGCCGTGGTAGGCAAGCTGTTTTTCCCCGTAGACATGCCCGAATGGCTGCGTTTGATGCAAACGTTTGGCATTTTTGCCGCCGGTTATCTGGCTCGTCCGCTCGGCGGCATCGTCATGGCGCATTTCGGTGATCTGCTCGGCCGCAAGAAAATGTTCACCCTGAGCATTTTCCTGATGGCCGTGCCGACGCTGATCATGGGGCTGCTGCCCACCTACGCGCAGATCGGCATCTTCGCGCCGCTCTTGCTCTTACTGATGCGCGTCATTCAAGGCGCGGCGATCGGCGGCGAAGTACCTGGCGCGTGGGTATTCGTTTCCGAACACGTTCCCGCCCGTAACGTCGGTTACGCCTGCGGTACCCTCACGTCCGGTCTGACTGCCGGGATTTTGCTCGGCTCGCTGGTCGCGACCTGGATCAACAGCGTGTACTCGCCCGTTGAAGTCTCGGACTACGCCTGGCGGATTCCCTTCCTGCTCGGTGGCGTCTTCGGTCTGATGTCGGTTTACCTGCGTCGCTGGCTGCACGAAACCCCGGTGTTCGCCGAGCTTCAATTGCGCAAGCAACTGGCTGAAGAAGTGCCGCTAAAAGCCGTACTGCGTGATCACCGCGGTGCCGTTGTGCTGTCGATGTTGCTGACCTGGCTGCTTTCCGCCGGCGTGGTCGTGGTGATTCTGATGACCCCGACCCTGTTGCAAACCAACTTTGGCTTCGCACCAGCGCTCACGTTGAAAGCCAACAGCCTTGCCATTGTCTTTTTGAGCCTGGGCTGTATCGGCGCGGGCGCACTGGCGGATCGCGTTGGCGCGGGCCTGGTGTTCCTGTTCGGCTCGCTTGGGCTCTTGGTCACCTCGTGGATCTTCTATCACACCGTTGGCGATCATCCAGACTTGCTGTATCCGCTCTATGCACTGACCGGCCTGTTCGTTGGCACCATTGGCGCGGTGCCATTCGTAATGGTCAAAGCCTTCCCACCGGTGGTGCGCTTTTCCGGACTGTCCTTTTCCTACAATCTGGCCTATGCAATCTTCGGCGGGCTGACCCCAATGGTGGTGCAGGGGCTGAACAAAGTGAACCCGATGGCGCCCGCGTGGTATGTGGCGATTTTGTGTGCATTGGGAATGGTGATCGGCGTGTATCTGCTGCGCAGCCGGCGGATCAATTGATGTAAAAGGTTGGCGCCCGCGGCATGATCAAGCCGCGAGCGCTTCGCTTGCACCGTTAGACTTTGACAGCAAGTATCGTCGGTTTTCCATTGGACTCACCTGCGACCAGTATCTGGTCTGGCCTGGGATGGACAAATCCGGTCGACGCGTTGGATAAAAAGTCCGCGTCGATCAGTGTCCCGAACTTTGCCGGATTTGGCACAAAGGTCTCGTCGACACTGCCGTCCATGTTGAAACGCCCGATTACAGGTCCACGCGGCGACGCAGGGAGATCCCAGCTCCCCACTGCAATCACTTTTTCGGGCGTCTGCGCTGCTATGCTCGCCTGATGCCACCTATCCAGGTAGGGCGGGTCAATGAAGGCGTGAACAGCTGGCTTGCCCCCGTTAAAACTCTCTTCCGGCGAGCCATTGGTACCGTATAGCCCGACCAGACTTCTCCATGCATATTGAAGTGACGTGCCTGCTACAAGCATGAAGGGAGGGGCTTCGCAGACAGAGTGAAACTCATAAAACTGACCTGCTATCTCGGTTTCGCTGAACCCGTTTGTGCCAAAACTTTTATCAAGATTGCCCTCAGTGTCGAACTTCATAATAAGCCCGCCCAGTCCAAAACCATCGGGCAAGTGAGTCGTCCCGCATGCGAGAATACCGCCGTCCTGACTTGGGGCAAGGCTCCATATCCTGATCATTTTTTTGGGGTAATCAGGATGTCTAGGAGTCAATATCCCATCTTTTTGAAATGCGGTATCCAGTGCGCCTTCTTGCGTTAAGCGTGCAATATGAAAGTCAGGAGGAGACTTATTATATTCAGCAGTACCAACAAATATACCCGATGAACACACAATGCAGGCGTTGCCATCAAAGAGTTGTGCATCAGGCGCCGCAAATGTGTCGATATCCACTTTGCCTTCAATGCCGAAGCTTGAATCTGGCGCACCATCGCTCAATCTTTTTGTAAGGGCATAAGCGTGTTGGATTATCTGATTGTCTACCCACAAAGCGTGTCCCCAATTGAATATATCGCCAGTCGTTGTTTCGTGAAGGCCTCTGAGTACGGATATCTTCCCGGGATCCTTCGTGAAATGTGCTTTGATAGACCCTGTTCCAAGGTTCCCAAATGAAGCGTCGATGTTTCCGGCGGCGTCGAACCGCACCACAAAGGCGTCGTATTGTCGTGGCGGAGCGTCGACGTTGAGGATATCGTAATAGGTTGCGAGGAAATAACCTGGTTTGGCGACACTGGGTATTATGCATGTAGCCCAGCCATTGTCATTCCCGAGCCTTAATTTGCCTGCAGCCCCGAATGTTTGATCGTACTCGAGCGTTCCCAGTGATCGAGGAGAAGTCTGACGATCACCGGTATTGCCATAGAGATAAGATTTCGATATCTCCTCACGAAGTTTATTGTCCATGATGTATTGCCTCGGTATGAAGGTGCGCTTCCCTGGCACGTATTCGCTATCTGAGAAAAAGTGCGGATAGGGATATATATAACAACTTTAGGCGAATATCTTGGATGGGTGATCGCCATACAGTGAGTCTGGATCAGCGCGAGCGATTACGGTAGATTGAATCGCGATTTCAGATTTTTCTCTTATCGCGCTTTCAATACACCGGTTCCGACTAGTAAGCACTTCACCTGACAATTACGAATCGGTGCGCGCGGTAAAAAATACGCTGACCTGATAGTGGACTTGCCATGTGGGCGCACTCAAGCGTGTGCAGACACGCTGATTAATGACCTGCCACTGACTCTGGAAAGGAGTGCATGTTTTTCTGGATTTCATGGATCTGTCACAATTCAGACATAGAGTAGTCACATGGCCATCACTCTCCCCCCGGGCCGGCACCCTAATCTCGCCAGGAGCAAGGCATGACACTCAAGCGTTTGATGACTGCACTGACTTTTGCCGCTGCTGGCTTAACCACTGCGGCTGCGGTTGCCGCCGTCGATCCGGCGATCAAGCCCTACATCAAAACCAGCGGTGTTTCGGGCACCCTCTCAAGCGTGGGCTCCGACACGCTGGCCAACCTGATGACCATGTGGGCCGAGGCCTATAAGAAAGAATACCCAAGCGTAAACATCCAGATTCAGGCCGCCGGCTCATCAACAGCGCCGCCTGCACTGACCGAGGGTACTGCCACCCTGGGGCCCATGAGCCGCAAGATGAAAGATGGCGAGCTGTCCGCCTTCGAGCAGAAGCACGGCTACAAGCCGACAGCCATACCCGTGGCGGTGGATGCCTTGGCAGTGTTCGTCCACAAGGACAACCCTATCAAGGGCCTGACGCTGCAGCAGGTTGACGCGATCTTCTCCGCGACCCGGCTGTGCGGCGCCAGGACCGATGCAAAAACCTGGGGCGATGTAGGCGTGACGGGGGATCTGGCCGGCAAGGCCATCCAGCTGTTCGGACGCAATTCGGTTTCCGGCACCTATGGTTATTTCAAGGAAGAGGCGCTGTGCAAGGGCGACTTCAAACCCAACGTCAACGAACAGCCCGGCTCTGCGTCGGTGGTCAGCTCCATCAGCAATTCGCTGAACGGCATTGGCTACTCGGGTATTGGTTATAAAACGTCCAGCGTGCGCACCGTACCCCTTGCGAAAAAAGAGGGCGGCGAGTTTGTCGAAGACAACGAAGCCAACGCGCTGAATGGCACTTACCCGCTGGCACGCTTCCTTTATGTGTACGTCAACAAAGCGCCGAACAAGCCGTTGAATCCGCTCGAAGCCGAGTTCGTCAGATTGATCCTGTCAAAACAAGGTCAGGAAGTTGTCATGAAAGACGGGTACATTCCGTTACCAGCCAAGGTCGTCAGCAAAGCCTTGGCTGATCTGGGGCTACAAGAACGGTAGCGAGCACGCTGCCAGACAACCCTGATGCGGGGTGACAGGTTCGTCCCGCCATAAACGACAAAGGCCTTATGGAACGAGGCTCGCAGAACACTGAACAGTTCGTTGCCTCGATTCAGGGGCGGCGGGCTTTTTTGCGTCACCTCGCTGTCATGTATTTGTCATACACAGCGACTACGGTGTGCGCATGAATGATTTGGCCAATTCATCAATGACCGAAAACCCCCGTCCCGAGCGCATCGATTTCAATGCGCCCGAGCTGCAACGCAAGCGCAGGATTCGTGCGCTCAAAGACCGTCTGACGCGTTGGTACGTGTTAGTGGGCGGTCTTGCCGTGTTGGCCGCCATCACGCTGATATTCTTCTATCTCGCCTATGTCGTCGCGCCGTTGTTTCAGGGTGCGAAGCTGACGCGCGACGACGCTCAGACGCCTGCCTGGATGCAGGATGCGGGCAAGCCCATGGTCCTCGTTATCGAAGAGCAGAATCAGGTCGCCATGCGCGTGTCCGACAAGGGCGAAGCGCTGTTTTTCCATCTCAAGGACGGCGGCGAAATTTCCCGCGTGACCTTGCCGATCCCTGCTGGCGCGAAGGTCACGTCGGTAGCGCAGGATCAGCCCGGCAAGCCCCTGATCGCGATCGGCCTGTCCAACGGCCAGGTGCTGGTTTTCAAGCACGCTTACCCGATCAGCTATCCCGACAACAAAAAAACCATCACGCCCACGATTACCTATCCCTACGGCGAGACGCCGCTGGTACTGGACGAAGGAGGGCGGGTCCTCGAGCACGTCAATCTGAGCGCCAGCGACACGACCCTGATGCTGGCCGGTGCAACCGGTACGCAGTTGCACGTGTTGTCGCTGACCCAATCCGAAAATTTGATGACCGGCGAAACCAATCGCGAGCAGAGCCGAGTCGACCTGCCGCAGCTGTCGGCGGCGGTCAAAGCCATTTATATCGACCCGCGCCAGCAATGGCTGTACGTGATCAATGGTCGCGCGTTGGTGGATGTGTTCGACCTGCGGGACCGCACGCTGAATGGCCGCTACAAATTGCTTGAAGACGCCAACGCCGAAACCACCGCCAGTACGCAATTGGTGGGTGGCATCTCGCTGGTGATCGGCAGCTCCCGAGGCAATATCGCGCAGTGGTTCATGGCGCGGGACGTCGATGGCGAGATGCGTCTGCAGCACATTCGTGACTTCAAAATGAGTGGCGCGCCGATTTCACAGATCACCGCCGAGCAACGCCGCAAAGGCTTTATTGCCATGGACACCTCCGGCAAGCTCGGCGTGTTCCACAGCACCGCCCACCGCACGCTGTTGATCGACCCGATTGCCAGCGGCCCGGCGGTGATGGGTTTGTCGCCGCGGGCGGATCGGATCATTGTTGAAGACAGCGGCAAGCTGCTGCCCTTGAGCCTGGACAATCCGCACCCGGAGATTTCCTGGAGCGCGCTGTGGGACAAGGTCTGGTACGAAAACTACGACGAACCCAAATACGTCTGGCAATCCACCGCGTCCAACAGTGATTTCGAACCCAAGCTGAGCCTTGCGCCGCTCACCTACGGCACGCTCAAAGCCGCGTTCTACGCCATGCTGCTGGCTGCGCCGATTGCCGTCGCCGCTGCTATCTACACCGCATACTTCATGGCGCCGCGCATGCGCCGCAAGGTCAAGCCGATCATCGAACTGATGGAAGCGATGCCGACGGTGATTCTTGGCTTCTTCGCCGGGCTGTTCCTGGCGCCGTATCTGGAAGGGCACCTGCCGGGTATCTTCAGCCTGCTGATCTTCACCCCCATTGGCATATTGCTGGCCGGGTTTGGCTGGACGCGCCTGCCTGACTCTATTCGCCTGCGTGTGCCCGACGGTTGGGAAAGCGCGATTCTGATTCCGGTCATTCTGCTGATTGGCTGGGTCTCGCTGAGCATGAGCCCGCACCTGGAGAGCTGGTTCTTCGGCGGCGACATGCGCTCGTGGATCACCAACGATCTGGGCATCACCTACGATCAGCGCAACGCATTGGTGGTCGGAATCGCGATGGGTTTTGCGGTCATACCCAACATTTATTCGATTGCCGAGGACGCCGTGTTCAGCGTGCCGCGTGGTCTGACGCTCGGCTCACTGGCCCTCGGCGCCACGCCTTGGCAGACGCTGATTCGCGTGGTGATTCTCACGGCGAGCCCGGGGATTTTCTCTGCGCTGATGATCGGCATGGGGCGCGCCGTCGGCGAAACCATGATCGTGCTCATGGCCACCGGCAACACGCCGATTATGAACATGAACCTGTTCGAAGGTATGCGCACCCTGGCGGCCAACGTGGCGGTGGAGATGCCCGAGTCGGAGGTAGGCGGCAGCCATTATCGCGTGCTGTTTCTCGCCGCTCTGGTGCTGCTGATGTTCACATTTGTCATGAACACCTTGGCGGAGCTGATTCGTCAGCGCCTGCGCAAGCAGTATTCGTCTCTTTAGGGCAGGTTGAAACCGATGAAGCAGACCTCCCTCAAGCGATGGTTCAACAGTGGCGGCCCCGGTGTCTGGCTGAGCGCGGGTGCGGTGTCCATCGCGGTGATCATGACCATCGGCTTGCTGGCGGTGATCGCCGTGCGCGGGCTGGGGCACTTCTGGCCTGCCGATGTGATTTCCGCCCAGTACGATGTTCCCGGGCAGGAAAGCCACGTGCTGGTGGGTGAGCTGGTTCAGTCTGAACAAGTGCCGCGCGCCAGGCTCAAGGCCGCCGGGCTGCCAGTCCCTGATCAGGGGCCCGAGTTCATGACCCGCGATTTGTTCAAGGTCGGCAACCGGGATGTCAGCCCCAGCGATTTCAACTGGGTCATTGGCGAGTGGCTCAAGGATCAGCGCAAGCCAGCGGAATTGATGACACTGGAGCGCCGCGAGTGGGGCAACTTTTACGGCTATCTGCTCAACGTCAAGGAAGACGGCAAAGTGGTCGCGGAGGGCGAAGCCGCATGGCCGCAACTGCAGGCGCGTATCGAGCGGGTGCAGGGCATCTCCGATCAGCTGGACGACCTGGAGAAGGGCGAGATCGGCGCGATCAACCACGGCATCGAGCGGCTGCGTCTGCACGCGCGCAAGCTCGAGCTCAACGGCGAACTTGATGCAGCGGCCCAGGCCGACATGGCCATTGAGCGCGCCGAATACGAAGCGCGCTACAAGGACGTCGAGTCGCGCCTGGGCGCGTTGCACGCCGAATACAATCGCGACAGCCTGACGGCCCGTGACGCCAACGGCAAAGAGATCGAGATCAGCATCGGCAAGGTGGTTCACGCGTATCAGCCCAACGCTATGGGCACGATGACCAAGCTGGGGTTCTACTTCCAGAAGCTCTGGGAGTTCCTCAGCGACGACCCGCGCGAGGCCAATACGGAGGGCGGGATTTTCCCGGCGATCTTCGGCACCGTGATGATGACGCTGATCATGGCCGTCTTCGTGACGCCCTTCGGCGTGCTCGCCGCTGTGTATTTGCGTGAGTACGCACGCCAAGGCGTAATGACGCGCTTGATCCGCATTGCCGTCAACAACCTCGCGGGTGTTCCCGCTATCGTCTACGGCGTCTTCGGGCTTGGCTTTTTCGTTTACGTGCTGGGCGGTTCTCTGGATCAGCTGTTCTTCCCCGAAGCCCTCCCGGCGCCGACCTTCGGCACGCCCGGCTTGCTGTGGGCGTCGTTGACGCTGGCGCTGCTCGCCGTGCCGGTGGTGATCGTCGCCACCGAAGAAGGTCTGGCGCGTATCCCGCTGACGTTGCGCGAGGGCTCGCTGGCCTTGGGCGCCACCAAGGCCGAAACGCTGTGGAAGATCGTTTTGCCCATGGCCAGCCCGGCCATGATGACGGGCCTGATTCTGGCGGTGGCACGGGCGGCGGGTGAAGTGGCGCCGCTGATGCTGGTGGGTGTGGTCAAGATGGCGCCTTCGTTGCCGTTGGACGGCAATTACCCGTATCTGCACCTCGACCAGAAGATCATGCACCTGGGTTTTCATATTTACGATGTCGGTTTTCAAAGCCCCAACGTCGAGGCTGCGCGCCCGCTGGTGTATGCCACGGCACTGTTGCTGGTGCTGGTGATCGCGCTGCTGAACCTGTCGGCGGTGACGATTCGCAACCGCCTGCGCGACAAGTACAAGGCGTTTGAAGACTGAGTCAGCTACAAGCTTCAAGCGGCAAGCTGTAAGTCGCGTACCGTATCTGCACCACACTTGCAGCTGGCAGCTCAACGCTGGCAGCTACGAACGGAGAGAGACCATGCAACAGGAACCCCACGCCCACGGCATCAACATGTCGGCCCTGGGTCGCAAGCGCCAGGTGCTGGATCTGGCGAACGAAGCCGTTGCGCTGGAAGTGCCGGGGCTGGATCTCTTCTATGGCGAGAAGCAGGCGCTGTTCGACATCCGCATGAACATCCCGAAACAACGCGTCACCTCGTTCATCGGGCCGTCCGGGTGCGGGAAGTCCACGTTGCTGCGCACCTTCAACCGCATGAACGATCTGGTGGACGGCTGCCGAGTACAGGGCGAGATCAAGCTCTATGGCCACGACATCTACACTAAAGGCGAGGACGTCGCCGAGTTGCGTCGCCGGGTCGGCATGGTCTTCCAGAAGCCCAACCCGTTCCCCAAGACCGTTTACGAGAACGTGGTCTACGGGCTGCGCATTCAGGGCGTGAACAAAAAGCGCGTGCTCGACGAAGCCGTCGAGTGGGCCTTGCGTGGCGCCGCACTGTGGGACGAGGTCAAGGACCGCCTGCACGAGTCGGCGCTCGGACTTTCCGGTGGTCAGCAGCAACGTCTGGTGATCGCCCGCACCATCGCCGTCGAACCCGAGGTGCTGCTGCTCGATGAGCCGTGCTCCGCGCTCGACCCGATTTCGACCCTGAAAGTCGAAGAGTTGATCTACGAACTGAAATCCAAATACACCATTGTGATCGTTACCCACAACATGCAGCAGGCGGCGCGCGTATCGGATTACACCGCGTTTCTGCACATGGGCAAGGTGGTCGAATACGGGGACACCGATACGTTGTTCACCAATCCGACCAAAAAGCAAACTGAAGACTACATAACCGGTCGTTACGGCTAGCACGTGTTTCGTCAGCCTTGAACCACCGCGCAATCAATCGGACGGACACTCATGATCAAAGACAGCCATACACATCACATCTCCCAGCAGTTCAACGCTGAACTGGAAGAAGTTCGCAGCCACCTGCTGGAAATGGGTGGTCTGGTCGAGAAGCAGGTCAACGACGCGGTCACCGCCTTGATCGAAGCCGACTCGGGCCTGGCCCAACGGGTGCGTGAGGTTGACGACCGCATCAACCAGATGGAGCGCAACATCGACGAAGAGTGCCTGCGCATCCTGGCCCGTCGTCAGCCTGCTGCCTCCGACCTGCGTCTGATCATCAGCATCTCCAAGTCGGTTATCGACCTTGAGCGCATCGGCGATGAGTCCACCAAGATCGCCCGCCGTGCGATTCAGCTGTGCGAAGAGGGTGAGTCGCCGCGCGGTTACGTCGAAGTGCGCCACATCAGCGATCAGGTCAGCAAGATGGTGCGTGACGCACTGGACTCGTTCGCCCGCTTCGATGCCGATCTGGCGTTATCGGTCGCGCAGTACGACAAGAACATCGACCGCGAGTACAAGACCGCATTGCGTGAGCTGGTCACCTACATGATGGAAGATCCGCGCTCGATCTCCCGCGTGCTGAACGTGATCTGGGTCCTGCGTTCGCTGGAGCGCATCGGCGATCACGCGCGCAACATCTCCGAACTGGTCATCTACCTCGTGCGCGGTACCGACGTTCGTCACCTGGGCCTCAAGCGCATGCAGGAAGAAGTCAAAGGCCTGACCGCCGAAAGGATTAATGTTCTGGACAAGCCTGACGATAAATAAGATTGCCTGAGAAAAAACGCCTGGCGACCGCCGGGCGTTTTTGTTTTTCCGGTCTGCCCGTATTTTTCAAGTCACCCGCGAATAAAAGTCCCGGTGTCGTCAAACAGTTTGGCAGCTGGCCACCCGCCAGCGAATGCTCGCCATTTACGGTGAACACGCCATCAGGAGCGTCGATGAGTAAAGTCAGTGTATTGGTGGTGGATGACGCACCGTTCATCCGCGATCTGGTCAAGAAAGGCCTGCGCAACGCGTTTCCAGGAGTTGCTCTGGAAGACGCAGTCAACGGCCGCAAGGCGCAAGTCCTGCTCAGCCGTGAAGTGTTTGATCTGGTGCTGTGCGATTGGGAAATGCCCGAAATGTCCGGGCTGGAATTGCTGACCTGGTGCCGCCAGCAGGACAACCTGAAGACCATGCCGTTCATCATGGTCACCAGCCGTGGCGACAAGGAAAACGTGATTCAGGCGATCCAGGCCGGCGTCTCTGACTTCATCGGCAAGCCGTTCACCAACGAGCAACTGCTGACCAAGGTCAAAAAAGCGCTGCACAAGGTCGGCAAACTCGAGGCGTTGATGTCCAGTGGTCCGGCCCGCGTCAATGCCGCATTTGCCAATGACTCGCTCAGCGCTTTGATGGGTAATCGGCCTGAGGTCGTCAACACGGCACCCGCTGCGTCGGCTGCACCGCAGGCCGCTCAGCCTCAGGTCCAGCCTACGGCCAATGCCGCTCCCGCCGCCGCACCTACGGGTCGTGGCCAGGGTCAGTTGCGTCTTCCGAGCGGGATTCAGCCCTGCGTGATCAAGGCGCTGACGCTCAAGGAAGCGTCGCTGCTGGTCCGCCGTGGCGAGGTGCTGCCGCAGATCCTCGAGAGCGCCGTGCTCGATCTGGAGCAGGGTGAAAACGCCGAGGTCGCGCGTCTCAATGGCTATCTGCACGCGATTTCCGCGTTCGAGCAGAAGCCAGACAGTGATTGGCTGCAGGTGACTTTCCGATTCGTCGACAAGGACACCCAGAAGCTTGATTACCTGTCGCGCCTGATTGCCCGTGGCACAGCGCAGAAGCACTTCGTGCCGGGTGCCTGATTGGCAAGCCAGTTCGCTGCGCTCGCGCGCAGCGTCTGGACGATGGGCATGTCAGCGGATGCGAAGAACGGCCTGACGAAACGCACTATCACCCAGCATAGAAATTGCAATTCCGATCGCGCCCCTGGCTGACGCGATTTCCTTGACGCTTCGTCTATTACCGATTGATTCGGATGAGTCCAATTTCGTCGGCATCGCTGTTAGGCTGGGCGCCAATCGTCCACTCACCAGGTCTATCCCGATGTTCGAGCGCGTGCTGGTTGTCTGTGCCTTACTGCTGGCCACGCAGACCGCCGGAGCGGTCACGATCTATCGGTTCACCGATGCCAATGGCGTGGTGTCGTTTACCGACCAGCCTGTACGCGGCGCGCAGGTGATGAAGCTTCGCGAGCGCATGGTCGAGCGCATCGACAGCCAGGTGCGCCTGAGCGTCAAGAAGGCCAACGGCAGCGACAGCCTGTACGTGCGAAACGACCTTTACGCGCCCGTTGAAGTCGAACTGCGTCTGGCCGGGGTGAAGAACGTGGTCGGCGTATCGGATCAGGTTATTCGCCGCACGATTCCAGCGCGCAGCAACGAACGTCTCATCGCCCTCAGCCCGCAAGTCGCCAGCAAGGCCATGGCCTACAAGCCCAGTCTGCGATCAATCGTGGGCGACCCACAGCGGGGCGTCTCGGCGGGTGGATTCGCCTATCGCTATCCGTTGCCGTGGGTGGGCGGGCCGTTTCGCATCAGTCAGGGCGCCAATGGGTCCTACAGCCATATAGGCGCCAAGAGCCGCTACGCCATCGACATTGCCATGCCCGAAGGCACGCAGATCATCGCGGCGCGGGGCGGTACTGTGATCAAGACGGAGAATGCCCAGTCGGGCCGAGGCGAAAATCCATCGGGCAACTTCGTGCGGATCCTGCACGACGACGGCACGATGGGCGTTTATCTGCATTTGCAGCAGGGATCGGTGAGCGTCAAGGAAGGCCAGCATGTGGCAGTGGGCGCGCCGCTCGGGCGCTCCGGCAACACCGGCAACAGCACCGGCCCGCATTTGCACTTCGTGGTGCAGCGCAACGTCGGGCTGGCGCTGGAGTCGATCCCTTACGAATTCTCGCAGCCGGTCCAGAGCCTGCCCAACTTCGCGATTGGCGGGAATTGATCATCTGCCGCTGACCTGTAGGAGCGTGGCTTGTCCCGCGATCTGGCGCGCAGCGGCAGCAAAATGGCACAACCGAGACCCGGCCAGCGGCAAGATCAATCCAGCTTCAGCACCTTCGCCAGCACGATCTTCGGGCCTTTCATCTTTTTGATGATGATGCGCAGGCCTTCGACTTCCATGACTTCCTCTTCCTCAGGCACGCGCTTGAGGCTGTCGTAGATCAGGCCAGCCAGGGTTTCAGCTTCCACGTGGTCCAGATCGATGCCCAGCAGGCGCTCGACCTTGAATAGCGGCGTATCCCCGCGCACCAGCAGCTTGCCCGGCTGATAGGCCAGAATGCCGCGCTCGGCCTTGCGATGTTCGTCCTGAATGTCGCCCACCAGCACTTCCAGCACGTCTTCCATCGTCAGGTAGCCGATGATCTTGCCGTCGGCTTCTTCGACCAGCGCAAAGTGCGCGCCGCCCTGACGGAACTGCTCCAGCAGGCGCGACAACGGCATGTGCTTGGACACGCGCTCCAGCGGCCGCGTGAGCTCGGCAAGGTTGAAGGACTCGGGAAGGTGATCCAGCGCCGCCAGCTCCAGCAGCAGGTCCTTGATGTGCAACAGACCCACAAACTCATTGCGGTCCGAGTCATACACCGGGTACCGGCTGAACTTGTGCCGGCGGAACATCGCAAGGATTTCCTTGAGCGGGGCGTTGAATTCCAGCGAGACCATGTCTTCGCGGGAATTTGCCCAGTCCACCACTTCCAGCTCGCCCATTTCCACGGCGGAGGCCAGTACGCGCATGCCTTGGTCGCTCGGGTCCTGACCGCGGCTTGAGTGCAGGATCAGCTTGAGCTCTTCACGGCTGTAATGATGCTCGTGATGCGGGCCGGGCTCGCCCTGGCCTGCGATGCGCAGAATGCCGTTGGCACTGGCGTTGAGCAGGTAGATGGCCGGGTACATCGCCCAGTAGAAGAGGTACAGCGGCACCGCCGTCCACAGCGACAACAGCTCGGGTTTGCGAATGGCCCAGGATTTCGGCGCCAGTTCACCCACCACGATGTGCAGGTACGAAATCATGAAAAAGGCGCTGAAGAACGACACGCCTCTGACGACCTCGGGCGACTCCACGCCGACTGTCTCGAGCAGCGGCGCAAGCAGGTGCGCGAACGCCGGCTCGCCGACCCATCCCAGTCCCAGCGACGCCAGCGTAATACCCAGCTGGCAGGCTGACAGATAAGCATCCAGCTGGCTGTGAACGGTGCGCAGAATGCGTCCGCGCCAACCGTTTTTCTCGGCAATGGACTCCACGCGGGTGGAGCGCAGTTTGACCATGGCGAACTCGGCCGCAACGAAGAATCCGTTGAGCAGAACCAACACCATTGCGAAAAGAATCATGCCGAAATCGGCGAAGAGTGAAGCCAGGCTAATACCAGGGGAAGGGTCCATGATGGGGTTTTGCAGGTTCCGTTTTGAAGTGTGGAATGAAACACGCCCTCACAATTGGAGGGCACAAGGGACGCAATTTAGCGGCTATCTGCTGGCTTGCCTAGGCTTTGGTCATCTGGGCCGGGGCAAAGTTGCAGATAAACACACTGCCCTTGCCGGGGACGCTGTTGATTTCCAGTGCCGCGCGGTGGCGCAGCAGCACGTGCTTGACGATCGCCAGGCCCAGGCCTGTCCCGCCGGTGTTTGATGCGCGGCTGGAGTCGACGCGGTAGAAGCGCTCGGTCAGGCGCGGAATGTGTTTGCTGTCGATGCCGATGCCGGAGTCCTGCACACTCAGGTGCGCGCCACGCCCGTCACTCCACCAGCGGATACGGATCTTGCCCTCGGCCGGTGTGTATTTGACGGCATTGAAGATCAGGTTGGAGAACGCGCTGCGCAGCTCCGCCTCGCTGCCCTTGAGGCTTACGTCGCTTTCCAGGTCCAGAGTGATCTGCTGATTCTTGCTTCCCGACAGGGCTTGAGCATCGTTGGTGATGCTTTGCAGCAGCGACGACACGGCCACGGGCTGGTTATCGGACGGGTAATCGGTGGCTTCCAGCTTGGCCAGCAGCAACAGGTCGTTGAGCAGCGTCTGCATGCGCCCGCCTTGCTGATGCATTTGCTGCAACGCCCTGACCCAGCGCGGATTCACTTCCTCGACGTTATCCAGCAGCGTCTCCAGATACCCGCAGATGACCGTCAACGGAGTGCGCAGCTCATGGGACACGTTGGCGACGAAGTCTTTGCGCATTTGCTCCAGCTGATGCATGCGCGTCACGTCGCGCACCAGCATCAAATGCTCGTTGTTGCCGTAGCGGGTGATCAGCATCTGAATGCGCAAGCGGTCATTGACCGGCGAAGGGATTTCCAGCGGTTCGACGTAATTAGCGTGTTCGAAGTACTCCTTGAACCGCGGGTGGCGGACCAGATTGGTCACCGGCTGACCGCTGTCCTGGGGCGTCTTCAGGCCCAGCAAGGTTTCGGCGGCGCGGTTCCACCATTCCAGGTTGCCGTCGCTGTCGAGCATGATCACCGCATCTTTCAGCGCGGCAGTGGATTCCTGGACACGGTCGATAACCGCTTGCAGGCGGCCACGCACGCGCTGATCGCGACGCTGCAGATGGTAAATGCTGTCGAACACCTCACCCCACAAGCCATAGCCATCGGGTGGCGGCTCGTCGGGTTTGTGATGGCGAAGCCAGTCGTGCAGGCGCAACAGCTGTTTGAGGGTCCAGGCCAGATAAAGCCCCAGACCGATTGCCAGACACCCGCCGTAATGCCCGCTGATCAAACCGGCCAGCAGCGAGACTGTGACCAACATCAGCAAGTGGCGGATCAGGGTGCCATGCCAGTTGTGATTCAATTAACGCGTCCTTGTCTTCAGCGGTCTGAATCGCTGCCAAAAGCTTTTTCAGCTTTTGGTGGAGAAACGGTAGCCAGTACCGCGGACGGTTTGTACCAGATTTTCGTAAGCCTCGCCGAGGGCTTTGCGCAGACGCCGGATGTGGACATCCACGGTGCGCTCTTCCACGTAGACGTTTCCGCCCCAGACCTGATCGAGCAACTGCCCGCGGGTATAGGCGCGTTCCTGATGGGTCATGAAGAATTGCAGCAGGCGGTATTCGGTCGGGCCCATCTCGGCAGGGGTGCCGTCGATGGTCACGCGGTGGCTGATCGGGTCCAGCAGCAGACCGCCCACTTCGATCGGCGATTCGCCATCGTTCGGGGCAGCCCGCCGCAGCACGGCCTTGAGCCGGGCGACCAGCTCGCGGGGAGAGAAGGGTTTGGTGATGTAATCATCGGCGCCGACTTCAAGACCCTGGATCTTGTTGTCCTCTTCGCCTTTGGCCGTGAGCATGATGATCGGGATGTCACCGGTCAGCTCGTCACGCTTCAAACGACGTGCCAGCTCGATGCCGGATGTGCCGGGCAGCATCCAGTCGAGCAGGATGAGGTCCGGCTTGCGGTCGACGATAACGGCGTGGGCCTGTTGCGAATTCTCAGCCTCAATGCAGTCATAGCCGGCCATTTCCAGTGCGACGGCAATCATTTCGCGAATGGGCGCTTCGTCGTCGACGATCAGAATACTCCTGCCAGCCATGCCTCGAACCTCATGTCATTTAACTGTCTTGGGGCGCATTAGATAACGGAATTATTGCAGTCGTGTGACAGGTTAGTTCGAGCTAGGCGTATTCGCCGATCTAGCGCTAAGCTGGCGACTTGTCCTACAAGAAATGTCTATCCAGCGACAAACAAAAAGAGGATTCACCTATGGCTAAAATTTCTTCCGCTCTGGCGAGCCTTTTGGCTGCAGCCGCGTTGGCGTCCTCCGGCATGGCCTTCGCTGCCGCGCCAGCGATGACCATCGACGGCATGCTCACTGATCATAAAAGCATGACCCTTTACACCTACGACAAAGACACATCGGCGGGCAAATCCGTCTGCAACGACCAATGCGCAACCAACTGGCCGCCGCTGATTGCCACAGCAAGCGACAAGCCTATGGGCGACTGGACCATCATCAAGCGCGATGACGGTGCTTCGCAGTGGGTTTACAAGGGCAAGCCGCTTTACACCTTCAAAAATGACAAAGCCGCTGGCGACAAAACCGGCGACGGCAAGGGCGACGTCTGGCACATCGCCAAACCGTGATCTGAGCCTTCGAGCGCTGCGTTGGTCCGAATCGGTCAGCGCAGCGCGTAGTCCAGCACGATACCGACAAAAATCGCCAGCCCCGCCCAATGGTTGTGCAAAAAGGCCTTGAAGCAGGCTTGCGGGTCTTTGTCCCGCGTCGACCAGAACTCCCAGGCAAAGCATCCCGCCGCTACCAGCAGGCCGATGAAGAAGTACAGGCCCAGCTCGAAGCGCGTACCCGCCAGCATCAGGCAGAACAACGCCAGGCATTGCAGCGTCAGGATGATCACCCGATCCGCGTCGCCGAACAGCACGGCGGTGGATTTCACCCCGATCTTCAAGTCGTCCTCGCGATCGGTCATCGCGTAATACGTGTCGTATCCCACCGTCCACAGCAGATTGGCGATGTAAAGCAGCCAGGCAGCAGCGGGCAGCTCGCCGGTCTCCGCCGTGAATGCCATCGGCATGCCCCACGAAAACGCCGCGCCCAGCACCACTTGCGGGTAGTAGGTGTAGCGCTTCATGAAGGGGTAACACGCAGCGAGCGCTAGACCGCCGAAAGACAGCCAGATGGTCGTCGCGTTGGTGAATAGCACCAGCACAAAACTCAGCCCCACCAGCACGGCGAATAGAATCAGTGCTTCTTTTGGCGTCACCCTGCCACTGACCAACGGCCGCTGCTCGGTACGTTTGACATGGCCGTCCACCTTGCGGTCGGCGAAGTCGTTGATCACGCAGCCCGCCGCGCGCATCAGGAACACGCCAACGACGAAAATCAGCAGCGTGCTCAGAGACGGCGAGCCTTTGCCTGCGATCCAGACGGCCCACAACGTTGGCCACAGCAACAGGTAAATGCCGATGGGCTTGTCGACGCGCGTGAGCTGGACGAAGTCCCAGGCGCGCGGGTACAGACGGTTAAGGGATTTGAGCAACGACAGGTACATCAGCGGCCCTCTTGGGCGTGCAGCGGAAGGTTGGCTTCGATCGCGCGCCATGCCGTGGGCAGAAACACTTCCGCCACCAGAATGCTTAAAGCCCCCCGGCTGAAACAGGAGCGACGTCCCCACAAGCCCTGCTGTGCGTCAGTCTGGGGCAGCCATTGCGCAGGATAGTGGCAGACCTGCAGCGGGCCGCGGGCGAAGGCTTTATCGCTGAACAGTAACTCGCCCAGCGACCGGGTGCCGAGTTCGTCCATGTGCAGGCCGTCATGCTCCAGTGCAGTTCGCCCAGCAACGCTGCGGGCAAACACCCACTTTTCATCGTGGCCCAGTAGATAGACTTCCCGCACCCAGCCTTCGCTGCCCTCAGGCAATTGCAGCGCGGCACACTCATCTTCACGCAGATCCTGCCAGCCTTCGAACTGCGGCTTGACGCAGAAGCGGTTGTCGGAGAGCCGGTTCAGGCGTCGTGTCAAAGAATCTTCGTGGAACAGCCACTCAAGAACGACAGGCGAGGGTGCTTCGAGCAACTGATCGCGCAAAAGCCACTCGGGCGCTGGAAATGCAGGGGTTTGCTGGATCACGGGAGACAGATATCGGCGGCAATCGAGGCGGCGAGCTTAACATGATTGCGATGTTTGACAGACGACCGGAGTACCCGCCATCTTGCGCTGAGGCTCCCGACGCCTTCCCGGCTAAAGCCAGTCCTACCGGGATATGCGGTGTATTTGTGGGACCGGCTTCAGCCGGGAAGAGGCCGGTGTGTGCGCTATCAATCTTGCAGCGTGGCACCCGACGCTTTCCCGGCTAAGCCGGTCCCGCAGGGATATGCGGTGTATTTGTGGGACCGGCTCTGACCGGGAAGAGGCCGGTGTGTGCGCTATCAATCTTGCAGCGTGGCACCCGACGCTTTCCCGGCTAAGCCGGTCCCGCAGGGATATGCGGTGTATTTGTGGGACCGGCTTCAGCCGGGAAGAGGACGGTGTGTGCGCCATCAATTTTGCGGAGTGTCGCCCGACGCCTGCCTGGCTACACCAGTCCTGCTAAAAACGCTCGTTGTGAATCGATGAAACTTGCGTCATGGCGCTGTGATCAGTAAAAGGCCTGACCCATTCGATAAACTTCGCGACGACAGCGGAGCGTCTGGGACGTCTAGCCTGAAACCAAGAGAACCGATCAATGAAAAAGTGGCAATGCATAGTCTGTGGCCTCATCTACAACGAAGCCGACGGTTGGCCTGATGACGGCATCGCGCCGGGCACGCTCTGGCAGGATGTGCCGGAAGACTGGCTGTGCCCTGACTGCGGCGTCGGCAAAATGGATTTTGAGATGATCGAAATCGGCTGATCCGCCGACTTCCACCACCCCTCTGGAGAAATGAATGAACGCACCCGTCGTGATCATCGGTACCGGGTTGGCCGGCTACAACCTCGCTCGCGAATTTCGCAAGCTGGATGGCGAGACGCCGCTCTTACTGATCACCGCCGATGACGGCCGTTCATACCCCAAGCCGATGCTCTCCACCGGCTTTGGCAAAAAGAAGGAAGCCGACGGCCTGAGCATGGCCGAGCCGGGCGCGATGGCCGATCAGCTCAAGGCTGAAGTGCGTACGCACACCCGCGTCAGCGGTATTGATCCAGGCCACAAGCGGCTCTGGATCGGCGAGGAAGCGGTCCCCTACCGTGACCTGATTCTGGCCTGGGGCGCGGAAACCGTGCGCGTACCGGTGGCGGGTGACGCTGCCGAGGCCATATTCCCGATCAATGATCTGGAGGACTACGCGCGCTTCCGTGCCGCAGCCGCCGGCAAGAAGCGGGTGTTGATCCTCGGCGCAGGCCTGATCGGCTGCGAGTTCGCCAATGACCTGATCCTGGGCGGCTACGAAATCGACCTGGTTGCGCCGTGCGAGCAGGTGATGCCGGCGCTGTTGCACCCTGCGGCTGCCGCAGCATTACAAGCCGGGCTGGAAAGCCTGGGCGCGCGTTTCCACCTCGGCCCTTTAATGACACGGCTTGATCGTGCCGACAACGGGCTCGAAGCGCACCTGTCCGATGGCGAGGTGCTGCATTGCGATCTTGTGGTGTCAGCCATTGGCCTGCGCCCCCGCACTGATCTCGCCGCAGCGGCGGGCCTTGAAATCGGGCGTGGCGTTGTGGTGGATCGGCATTTGCAGACCTCCCACGCAAACATCTATGCGCTGGGCGATTGCGCTGAAGTCGATGGGCTGAACCTGCTTTACGTCATGCCGCTGATGAACTGCGCCCGAGCATTGGCGCAAACCCTCGCTGGCACGCCCACACCCGTCAAATATGGCCCAATGCCGGTCACGGTGAAAACGCCGGTTTGCCCGCTGGTTGTGTCTCCGCCGCCCAAGGGCTCGGAGGGTGTCTGGACCGTGGAAGGTGGGAGCGCCGACATCAAGGCGCTGTGCCGCGACGGCGACGGCAACCTGCTGGGTTACGCCCTGACAGGCGCTGCGGTGATGGACAAGCTTGCCTTGAACAAGGCTTTGCCCCCACTGCTTGCTTGATTAACAGTCGTTCTGTCGGATAAGCCATCTTTTAGTTGAAACAAACGTGGCTTGCGTACTGGCGCGGGTCCCGGTGGCGTGCCATTCTCATTCCGGTCTGCCGCAACGTAGAGCTGTTGCGGCACCTGCTCGCTGTCCGCAAGGGCTGCACGGGACATAAAAACAAAAAACCGTAAAAGAGGCTTCATATGCGTAAACCAGAACTGGCAGCGGCTATTGCCGAGAAAGCAGATCTCACCAAAGAACAAGCCAATCGCGTCCTCAACGCCGTGCTCGACGAAATCACCAACGCGCTGCACAAGAAGGACAGCGTCACGCTGGTTGGCTTCGGTACTTTCTTGCAACGCCATCGTGGCGCCCGCACCGGTAAGAACCCTCAGACCGGTGAGCCCGTCAAGATCAAGGCCAGCAACACGGTGGCATTCAAGCCGGGCAAGTTTCTCAAAGACAGCGTTAATCCGGACGCGGCAAAGCCAGCGAAAGCTGCCAAGCCGGCTGCAGCCGCCAAAGATGCCAAGCCCGCCAAGGCAGCGGCGGCAAAGGCGCCTGCAGCAAAGAAAAAGTAATTCGCTGAGCGCTCTGCGGAGGGCGAGCAGCATGGAAATGGGCATACCGATCAGTCGGCATGCCCATTTTTTTGGCCGGCGAATCAACCTGCGCTGCTCGGCGCGTTGCGTCTGCCCCGCCACTTTGCGACTGACCGGTTCTGCTTGCTCATCGCACAACCAGGCTCGCTACACTGCGATCGGTCATCCTGACCGCCGCTGATCCCATGAGGCCCACGCATGAAGTTTCGTTTTCTACTCTGGATGTTGGGCCTGTTGATGGCCCGCGCCAGTCGCAACAATCCCGCCTTCCAGCAGCAACTCGCGGGGAAGGATCTGGCTTTCCAGTTGCAGACGGCTGACGGCAAGATCGCCCGGCATTTCATCGTGCGCGATCAACGCGTCAAGAGCCGCGCTGGCACCTTTGCGGCGCCTGCTTTCGTGATTGCTTTCAAGGATGCCGCTTACGGCTTCGCCACAATGCAGGCCCGGAACAAGCAGCTCGCTTTCATGCAGGGCATTCAAGACAAAAACATCCTGGTCACCGGCAACGCCGGATTGGTGATGTGGTTTCAGGGGCTGACAAAGTATTTGAAGCCGAGGAAGAAGAACAAGGTCGCGGGCTGACCGACGAAGCCTGTGGTTTAACAGAATCAGTACAGAATTGGCTGCAGATCCAACGTCTGATAAAGACCCCGCCCCCTGCATGACTCTGTAGGAGCCGGCTTGCTGGCGAACGCGGTATGTCAACTATGAACATGCCGACTGACACAATGCATTCGCTAGCAAGCCGGCTCAGTTGCCCCTTAGTCTCACTCGAGCACTTCGAAATCAGCTGAACTGCGCGGCCAGTTCGCGCAACATCACTTCTGCCTCCAGCACTTTCTTCACGACGTCCTGAGCTTTCTCGCGAGAGAGCTTCAGGCGCTCGAGCAGTTCGTCCGGAATGCTTTCCATGGGGCCTGAGCCGATGCCTTCCTTGCGCAGCAGCCTCACTGCCAGGCACACCAGGTTCGCATACTTGTAATGCTCGCCTGTGTAGTGCGGGTCGTGCTGAAAGCGCAGTGCAATGACCAGCTCCTCCGGCATGTCCCAGTTGCGCATCAGCCAGGAGCCAATCTGCTCGCGAGTGATGCCCAGCAGGTGCTGCTCGACATAGCTGTGATGCAGATGCGGATTGACTTCGATCTGGCGGCAAATCAGCGAAAAGTGCGGCGGGAACACATGCGCCAGCAGCAGATAACCGAAGTTGTGCAGCAAGCCGGCGAGATACGTCAGGCCACTTTCCGGACGCTCGGCACGGGGCATGGCGCGGGTCAGGCCTTCGATGATCGCAGCCGTGTAGATCGACTGCTGCCAGTAAGGGGTTGCCTGCTGCGGATGATCCTTGGGCAGCGCCAGGGTTTTGCCCAGCGCCAGACCGAGCGCCAGATTGATCACCAGATCAAAACCCAGCACGCGAACGATGGCATCTTCCACCGAGCGAATTTTGCCGGCCGAACCGTAATACGGGGAGGCCGCCCAGCTCACGACCTGTGCCGCCAATGCCGGATCGGTTTCGACTACGCCAGTGATGTCGTCGATGGTAGCGTCGGGGTCGACACGCAGCTTGATGATCTTCTGCGCCGTGTCGGCCAATGGCGGGATTTCCACCGTGGATTCCAGACGCTGCTGAATGCGCCGGGCGGTGAAATTCTGTACGGCTTTGGTGATCTCCTCGCGGTCGTCATGGGGGCGCGTGAGGTTGGGCGTCACAGACGTCACCGGTTCACCGAAGCGGGCGGCGCTGGCCTTGGTCAATAGCGTCTTGAATTCTTCGCTGTTGATTTCCAGCAGCAGGCCCGGCTCGCCGGAATCGATCAGAACAGTAGGGCCGGACAGAATGCGCTCTTCATACAGGCAAGGCGAGCTGGTCAGCGAAGGGAGACCGGGTAACGTGCCGAGGTCATGTTTTCTCAGCATGAGGTCGAGCGACTCTTTCGGAACCGCTTTCAACTTGCGGCCGGTCAACTCGGTGATACGACTGAGATCAAGCAACTGGTTCTGCGGAAACAGGATGAACAGCGCGCCAACGGAGTCGTCGACCAGAATGGCCTGAACCTTCTGGGCAACCGGCAGAGACTCGTCGTCAGTTACTTCACGGAAGTTGAGTTTGCCGAGCAACTGCCGGATAACAGAAGGGCAGTGTGGGCTTGTGTCGATGTGGGCAACTTCTGTCATGGCCTGTATCCAGATTCCTACAATCGCTGAAGTATAACCAGCTTAGTTGTTATAGAGGTGAGGCACCCTGTTATTGCGTTGACTGCTTCACACTTGGCCGTATTGCTGACCATGACGCAGCCAGCGTTCCAGCAGCGGACTGACATGTTGCGGCCAGCGCTCAAGCAGCGCCTGCGCGGCGTCCCTGACTGCCGGCAGTAAATCTGCATCGCGCATCAGGTCTGCGACCTTGAACTGCAGCAGCCCTGTCTGACGCGTGCCGAGCATCTCGCCCGGCCCACGCAGCTCCAGATCTTTTTCGGCAATGACGAAGCCGTCGTTGGTTTCACGCATGATGCCCAGACGCTGACGTCCGATCTGCGAAAGTGGCGGGTGATACAGCAACACGCAATGGCTGGCGGCGCTGCCCCGGCCGACCCGACCGCGTAATTGATGAAGCTGCGCCAGGCCCAGACGTTCCGGGTTTTCGATGATCATCAGGCTGGCATTCGGGACGTCCACGCCAACCTCGATCACCGTCGTCGCGATCAGCAGATTCAGATTGCCCTGCTTGAACTCGGCCATGACGGCGGCTTTTTCGGCGGGCTTCATGCGCCCGTGAATCAAGCCGACCTTGAGCTCGCCCAGCGCGCTGGTCAGTTCCTCGAAGGTGGTTTCAGCGGCCTGACACGTCAGCTCTTCAGACTCCTCGATCAGCGTGCACACCCAATACGCCTGCCGACCTTCCGCGCACGCGTTGCGCACGCGCTCGACGACTTCGATCCGTCGGCTGTCGACCACCAGAACGGTATTCACCGGCGTACGCCCGGGTGGCAGTTCGTCGAGGATCGACGTGTCGAGGTCAGCGTAGGCGCTCATCGCCAGGGTGCGCGGGATGGGAGTGGCGGTCATGATCAACTGATGCGGACACATCAAGCCGCCGACGCCTTTCTTGCGCAGGGCCAGACGCTGCTGAACGCCGAAACGGTGCTGTTCGTCGATGATGACCAGCGCGAGGTTCTTGAACTGCACCTCGTCCTGGAACAATGCGTGGGTGCCGACGACCATGGGGGTGCCACCGGCGATCTGCGCCAGTGACGCCACCCGCGCCTTGCCTTTGAGTTTGCCCGCGAGCCAGGCCGTCTCGATGCCGAGAGGCTCCAGCCAGCGGGTGAAATTGATGAAATGCTGTTCGGCAAGAATCTCTGTGGGTGCCATCAGTGCTACCTGGTAGCCCGCCTCCAGAGCCTGCAACGCCGCGAGGGCTGCGACGACTGTTTTGCCAGCGCCCACATCGCCCTGAATCAGCCGCAGCATCGGCTCGTGCTGACTGAGGTCGTAGGCGATCTCGTTGCCCACACGCTGCTGCGCACCTGTGGGCGGGAATCCAAGGTTGGCGAGGAATTTCTTCGGCAGGCGTTTCGCCGGTGGCAGCGCAGGTGCGCGTTGCGAGCGCAGGCTTTCACGCAGGCGTTGCTGGGACAGCTGGTGCGTCAGCAGCTCTTCAAACGCCAGTCGGTGCTGAGCCCAGTGATGGCCCAGCGCGAGCTCTTCAACGTCGGCATCGGCAGGCGGGTTATGCAGGTAATGAATGGCGTCAGCCAGGGGCGCGAGTTGATAGTCGCTCGCCAGTTCATCCGGCAGCCAGTCAGGCAGGCTTTTGGGGCCGAGCATCGACAGGCTCTGCTGACACAATTGGCGCAGGCGCTGCTGGGTGAGGCCTTCAGTCGTAGGGTAGATTGGCGTCAGCGTCTGCTCGACCGCGACCGGTTCATCGCCGGTGATCGCGCGGTATTCCGGGTGGTAGATCTCAAGCCCCGAAGCGCCGGGCCTGGCTTCGCCGTAACAGCGCACGTGAGTACCGCGCTTGAGGCCGTCCTTCTGCGCGTTGCTGAAGTGGTAAAAGCGCAGGCTCAACACGCCGGTGCCGTCGCCAATCCTGACCAGCAAGCTGCGGCGCTTGCCCATGACCACGTCGGCGCCGCTGACCACACCTTCGATCACCGCGTCCTGTCCTGGGCGCAATTCGCCGATGGGCACAACGCGAGTGCGATCCTGATAACGCAACGGCAGGTGAAACAGCACGTCCTGAATGTTCTCAAGACCGACTTTCGCCAGCTTTTCAGCCATTGCCTCACCGACGCCTTTTAGCGCCGTGACCGAGACATGAGACAGCTCCGTCATACCGTCCCTTAACTCGCTTCAGCCTGAGCTTTAGGGCGAGCAACGGAACACAGACGAATCGAGTCAGCGAGGATCTCGATGGCTTTCGGGCGCGGGAAACTGGCACGCCAGGCGATTGCCACAGTGCGGAACGGCACCGGCGGCGACAGCGGACGGACTTCGATCACGCCCGGCGCGTAGTGATGGCTGTCGACGGCGGACATCGGCAGGATGGAAATCCCCAGCCCCGAAGCGACCATGTGCCGAATGGTTTCCAGCGAGCTGGACTCTACGGTGGTGTGCTTCGCAGCGTCGCCGCCCTTGACCAGCGTTGGACAGGCTTCGAGCACCTGATCGCGGAAGCAGTGACCTTCGCCCAGTAGCAGCAGGCTCTTGTCGTTCAGCGCCGAGGCATCGATGGTCTTTTTCTGGGTCCAGGGATGATCGGCCGGCATCAGCACGTAGAACGGCTCGTCGTACAGCGACAGCGTCAGGACATCGGCTTCGTTGAACGGCAAGGCGATGATGATCGCGTCGAGCTCGCCATTGCGCAGCTTGTCGCGCAGCACGTGGGTGAAGTTTTCCTCGATGTACAACGGCATCTGCGGGGCGACCCGGTGCAGTTGGGGAATCAGGTGAGGAAACAGGTAAGGGCCAACGGTGTAGATCGCGCCGACTTTAAGCGGCGCGGTCAGTTGATTTTTGCCAGTCTGGGCCAGTTCACGAATGCCCTGAGCCTGTTCAAGGACCTTCTGCGCCTGAGCCACGATGCCCTCGCCAACCGGGGTCAGACGTACGGCACTCTTGCTGCGCTCGAAAATCAGCACACCGAGTTCATCTTCCAGCTTTTTGACGCCCACCGACAAAGTCGGCTGACTGACGTGACAGCGTTCAGCGGCGTGGCCGAAATGCTGCTCTTGAGCGAGGGTAACGATGTAGCGCAATTCTGTGAGGGTCATAACGTGGGTCCATGAAGTTGCGGCCCCAGCATAGCGGGTGCAATCGATAGACGCACGTTATCAACCCGTCGCGGCGGACAAAATTCTGGTTTCAGCGTTTATCCAGGGAATAAACGAAGGGAGCGACCACTTCCAGCGACCCGTTCTTCAGTAATTCCGGCGGCGGCTTGGGCAATGGCTGCGCGCGGCGGATCATTTCCAGCGTCGCTCGATCCAGTGAAGCGCTTCCTGAACCTCCGGCCAGTTCATAGGACAACACACGACCTTCGCCATCGACCACGAAGCGCAGACGACTGGTGCCCTGCATGCCCCGACGTCGGGCGTCTTCCGGGTAGCGCTTGAACTTGCTCAGGTGA